>NZ_JTLG01000023.1:0-156671 GCF_000799095.1 Chitinibacter sp. ZOR0017
CTCGCGTTGCGCTAGCGTCGCAACGCTCAAACAGCCGCATCTTAAAACCTTGCCAACCGCCTCCCGAACGGCGCGGCTCCACGGGCGATCCGTTCTAACCATCACAGGGGTATATTCACAAAACCAAACACCAACAATGCCTTCAGCACAATGCTGCTGCCAGTATCTACCGCGCTGGTGAAGTTGGGGCTTGGTTTCCCGTGTAGCGAAAATCGCAGCAAGGAGAGAGACAAACTGCATCATCGTTTGGCTCACGACGCAGCAAGGGCAGCGCGGAGCGCTTTTCGCCCGGGGCGCCTTCTCTTGCTTACTTCTCTTGGCGAAGCAAGAGAAGTGAGTGCCGCGGCGCACAGCCGCCAACCCAAGCCAAATGAATCGACGACACACCAGCAAAAGAATTAAGGCAATTGAACGCACACTGAAAATATCCTGCCAATGGTGCAAAAGCTACAAGAAATACATTGCCAATTAGCCATAAACATACCCCCCTTTCTCACATGGTATATTAAAAGTCCATTCGGACAGAGTCGATCCGACAGCAATCAAGCCGCACCGAAAAAATCAGCGTGGGTTAACAAACCCTGCCACCCTACGCACTGAAACAACATTAAGAGCCCGACGAAATGAAAATATTAGTTAGTCTACTTTTTACATTCATCGCAATTTCCGCTCATGCTGATTTTGATAAGGGAATTGAAGCCTATAGATCTCATGACTTTGAAACTGCACTCAAAGAACTAGAGCCCTTAGCTGAAAAAGGGGATCCAAGGGCACAATTTGGCCTAGGCCTTATGTATGGACGCGGGGAAGGAGTAGCACTAAACGACCAAATTGCAGTGAAATGGTATTCAAAGGCTGCAGATCAAGGACTAGCTGATGCCCAAGCAACAATGGCAATTAGATATTCACAAGGAATTGGCGTCCCCGTTGACAAGCAGAGAGCCCTTATCTTTGCACAGAAAGGCGCGGAGCAAGAAAATCAAGTGGCTGAGCTGATGCTCGGAATATTTTATTTAAACGGATTTGGTATTAAGAAGGATTATAAAAAAGCTATGGAACTAATTAGAAAATCGGCAGAAAAAGGGGAAAAAGGAGCTATTGCCGCACTTGGACAAATGTTTGAAAAGGGCTTAGGGACAGAGAAAAACAATGTAGTTGCATACGCCCTTTACAAACAGCTAAACAACGAGCAAGCACAAAATGCAATTGAAACTATTTCAGAAAAAATGAATGCCATTGAAAAAGAAAGTGCCGCCACTCTTGCAGCAGATTTATCCCAAGCCAGCAACTCTTTATATTTTGTCGATGAATACTTAAAAAAGACAAAACATTAACCATAGATCGACACAGCATACAGCATACCCACCAACAAAAAAGACCGCCATCGGCGGTCTTTTTTATCATCTCAAACTACACAATTACTCAATCACTGGCGGATTACGCAATTTGATGTGCAATTCGCGCAATTGCTTCTCGTCCACCGCATTCGGTGCATTGGTCAACAGACACTGCGCACGCTGCGTTTTCGGGAAGGCGATCACATCGCGGATGGATTCGGCGCCGGTCATCAGGGTGATCAGACGATCCAGACCGAAGGCCAGGCCGCCGTGTGGAGGCGCGCCAAATTTCAGGTTGTCGAGCAGGAAACCAAATTTGTTTTGGGCTTCTTCTTCGCCGATGCCGAGCGCGTCAAACACGGTGGATTGCACATCGGCGCGGTGGATACGCACCGAGCCGCCGCCCAGCTCCCAGCCATTGAGCACCATATCGTAGGCGCGCGCTTTGCAGGCGCCCGGATTGGTTTTCAGCAATTCCAGATGCTCGGCTTTTGGCGAGGTGAACGGGTGGTGGCAGGCATTCCAGCGCTTGCCATCTTCGTCGTATTCAAACATTGGGAAATCCACCACCCACAGCGGTTTCCATTCACGTTTGAAGTAGCCGCCCTCTTCGCCGCGCTCGTGACCGATTTTGATCCGCAGTGCGCCGATGGCTTCGTCCACGATTTTACGTTTGTCGGCGCCAAAGAAGATGATGTCGCCATTTTGTGCGCCGGTGCGCTCGATGATGGCTTTCAGGGCGTCGTTAGACAGGAATTTCACGATCGGGGCTTTCAGGCCCGAATCTTCGGCGTTGCTGATGTTCGATACATCTTCCACCTTGATGTAGGCCAGACCTTTGGCCCCGTAGATGCCAACGAATTTGGTGTAGTCGTCGATGTCTTTACGGCTCAGGGTGGCGCCACCTGGTACGCGCAGGCCCACTACGCGGCCGCCGTCCATGTCGGCTGCGCCGCGGAAGACTTTGAATTCTTCCGTTTTCATTACGTCGGTGAGCTCGGTGAATTTCAAGTCTACGCGCAGATCGGGTTTGTCCGAGCCGTAGTAGAACATCGCGTCGTCGTATTGCATGCGCGGGAATTCGCCCAGATCTACGCCGATGGCTTCTTTGAAGACATGGCGGGCCATTTCTTCGGTGATATTCATGATTTCTTCTTCGTTCAGGAACGAAGTTTCAATATCGATCTGGGTGAATTCAGGCTGGCGATCAGCGCGCAGGTCTTCATCACGGAAGCATTTGGTAATCTGGTAGTAGCGATCGAAACCGGCCACCATCAAGAGCTGTTTGAACAGCTGTGGCGATTGCGGCAGCGCGAAAAATTGACCGTCGTGTACGCGAGATGGCACGAGGTAATCGCGCGCGCCTTCGGGCGTGCTGCGAGTCAGCATCGGGGTTTCGATGTCGATAAAGCCACGGGTATCGAGGAAGTTACGCACCAACAGGGCCACTTTGTAGCGCAGTTTCAGATTGCGCTGCATGGTGGGGCGACGCAGGTCGATCACGCGGTTTTGCAGGCGCACGTTTTCCGACAAATTGTCGTCGTCGATCTGGAACGGTGGCGTTTCGGCCTTGTTCAGGATGATGATGTCTTTGGCCAAGACTTCGATCTGGCCAGAGATCATTTTGGCGTTGGTGGTGCCTTCTGGGCGCGCACGAACGATACCTTTGATTTCCAATACATATTCAGAACGCGCGCTATCGGCGGTGGCAAAGGCCTCCGGGGTATCCGGATCGATCACCACTTGCACGATGCCTTCGCGATCGCGCAAATCGATAAAGATTACGCCACCGTGGTCACGACGACGATGAGCCCAACCTTGCAAAGTCACAGTCTGGCCGAGGTATTGCTCGTTGATCAGACCACAGTAATTCGTACGCATTGAATTTCCCTAAATCATCGAAAATGGTTGGCCGCCCGCTCGCTTAGACCGTGGCCGGCGAGTGAGTGGTGTCGGGTGCGGGCACCGGCTTGGTCGCCGGCATCACCACGCCCATGGAGATCACATACTTGAGCGCTTCATCCACGCTCATATCCAGCTCTTTGACATCGCTTTTACGCGCCATGAACAAAAAGCCGGAGGTGGGGTTGGGGGTGGTTGGCACAAACACCGAGATCAGCTCGCCATCGAGTTTGTCGCCAATTTCACCGCCCGGGGTGCCAGTATGAAAACCGACCGCCCAGGTGCCCTGATGCGGAAACTGCACCAGCACCGCTTTGCGAAAAGCCTGACCCGAATCCGAAAACACGGTGTCGGACACTTGCTTTACGCTGTTGTAAATCGAGCGCACGATCGGGATGCGCTTGAGCAGGCTTTCACCCAATTGCAGCAGGCGGCGGCCCAAAACATTGGTCGCCACCATGCCGGTAAACAGCAATACCAAAAAGGTGAGAATGACCCCAAAGCCAGGTATATGCCGCGCGCCGTTGAGTTCCGGGATGCTGCCGGACATACCCCGCAATAGCCAGTAATCTGGCCGCAGCTCGTTCGGCAAAATGGCGCCGATCTGGTCGAGCGTGCCGATCAGGGTATTGAGCACCCAGATGGTAATGGCGAGCGGAATCCAGATCAGCAGGCCGGTAATCAGGTAGCGCTTGAGAAAGCTAGTCACACAGATCCCTTGTGGGGCTTAGTGGCAACCGCCGGGTGGGCAGCTGGGCGCACAGGCTCCGCTATTTTTAAAATCGGTCTGATACCAGCCATTGCCTTTCAATTGAAAGCCGGCGGCGGTCAGTTGTTTTTCGTATTTCTCGGCCTGGCACGCGGGGCACTGAGTGAGCGGCGCGTCGGCCATTTTCTGCATATGTTCGTCAGCATGGCCACATTCGGCACAGCGATAAGCATAAATAGGCATGATTACTCCTTTCCAGAACTGGGCATTATAACGCAGATCGCGCAAGCGTTGATATTGGCCCGCCGTTGGGAAAATCCAAGGGTGCGCCTGGCGGGATGCCGCGGGCGAACCGCGAGCAAAGCAGCTGTAGCCTGTGCCTGACAACACCCCCTACTCAAAACAGGGACGAGCTTTAGGTAACCCTGATCGGATGATAGCGCGACAACAATCACAGCACGACTATGCTTTTATGAGGAAAGCATACGCCCCCTTCAATCGTCTTGCATGCGCGATGAATATACACAGAAAATAAAGTGAATAGGCTGCAGCGATGATTCCTACTACCTTATTAAAACTGCCTGCATCACCAAAACCAGAAGGGCAACCATCTTAGTCTCTCGGACGAATCAAATTAGCACACAGTAGGATTTTTATATCAGCTTTGAATGATTAACAGTAGATATCAAGCATTTCGCACATAAAAAAAAGAAAAATCATCATCACTGCAATCAATCGGACATAAATTCGTTATCAGTAAAACAACGTCAACAGGCAACAATCCAACACATAGCGAACACTGCAAAATAGAAAACCAACCCCTTCCACCAAGAAAAGGTTGGCTTAACACTACAACCAGCATATGTATAGGCTAATACTCAATCAACAAAAGTTCTATAGTCAAATGAATACCCGAGAACAGGCTCCGCATTGATTGTTGCATCATAAGCCTGACCAAACATATTCTTGGTAAATAATACCGTGATAGCATTTCCCGGAACCGAATCAGGAAATGACAATGAAACAACAACGTCCACCCCTTTCATTGCAATCCAATCCTGTTTAAATCTAAAGTAAAAATACTCGGAATCAGGAACACGAGACAACTGCACAGACTCATTGTGCACATACCGGCCTTTAGCATCTTTAATCTCTACATACATCAGGCCCGTATTCTTCCTTCCATAGGTACCTAACTGAAGACTTAAGCCAGAAAGTCTATTAAAAGCAATGGGAATATTTTGCTCATATATTGACCCTTTAATAAACTCTCCACTTTTTGTACTACCAACACCTGAATAGCGCGACATACCAACCAACTCTGACAATACTTTCATATTAGCACCCGCAGCAAGACTAGCGCCTGAGAACTGGGAGACATCAACACTTGGAAAGTATTTAAAAGGTATATTAACACTCCAAGATCGTGGATAAATAGGCATTCTTACAAGATAATCAGGATAAAAGACCTCTTCATTATGAGCAACATTAACCCTATAACTTAAAAATCTCCCTACTAACCGCTCAGCATCAACATGCAAATCATATTTTCCAGTTTTCAACTCTGGAAACAAGCTGTCTGTTGGAACATATTGCTCTGGATATAAACGTTTAGATGTCACATGCTGCTCTTGAAATATAGCAGCGGCCTTATTGTCAAAATTCTTTTCTCTATCGAGCGTAACTAACGCGACTGCATTACTAGGCTTCGCTTTAACTGGCGTTAGCTTCAACTTAACATCAAGTTCTTTAAAATTTAACTCCTTCTTTAAATTTATCTTAAAATAACCATAATCAACAAGAGTGGAAACATCTATATATTCTCTATGAAGCAACTCTTCAGACGGAGAAAAAAGTTCAACAAGCACACTTCCAGAATTTAATCGCCGATAAGTCGCAAACTGTATCTCGATAGAGGACACGTGATTACTTAATAACGGAATTAACTGCGTATACGTTTTACCTTCCAACATCTCACCCGTAGGAAGGTCACCAGATGGGAAGGCATAACCAAAATCCCGATGCCACTTTTGGCCAGAGCTATTTGAAACAGAAAAGACCTGCTCCCTAAAGGACAGATCAGTCATTAGCAAAGTACGCGGGCTCCTTCCTTCGAAAAGAAAGGTGAGATTAGTTAGATACAACCCTAATGTAAAGACTGTTAATGCGGCACATAACCAGCGTAGGCGTCCCTTATTATTAATTAGGTCAACAGCAAGGACAGCAACAAATACAGCTATATAATTTGTGCCGTAAAAATACCTATCCGGGTAGCTAGAAGAATAATGATTCAAAAGCTCTGTCAGCACAGGGCGCATAAACGCAGTTGCAGCAGACGCAAGAACAGCCCAAAAGAACAACAGCAAAAGAATCTTTCTCGAAAAAGAATTTCCAGCAAAAATAAGGGCAAAAATAACCAAACCAACAAATAAAACAAAAATGCCAATAACCCAGTAGTCATTGAACGCCGAGTAATATGGAAAGACAAAAGGGTAGAGAATTGACCTAGCTACAAGCACCTCCAATAAATTTTCAACCACAAAATTGGATGCATTCTTACCCCTAGACGTCAATAAACCATTCTGAGCATAGCGAAAAAATATAAAGGCCGCCAAAACAAGCAGCCCAGTCAGCAAGAATTTATTCTTTAATAAAAATAACTTAGCATCACTAGCTTTATATTCAAAAACTAACAAATAAGAAACAACAGCAAAAAAGCAAATAGGGTTGGTTGCAACACACAACAACAAAGCCAAGTCAATCAGCCTGACTTTAAATCTTGTCAGTAGCAAAGTACCACGCCCAATCAGCAGCAAAACACTTAAAAAATAAAAAGCATAACCGATATTATTCAGGCGACCTATAATCTCCGAACTAGTATCCCCTAATGGCAACAGAAGAATCAAAAAAAACAGAATGCATCTAGCGGCACAGGACAATAGCTTCTCCGTCAAGAAAAAGCATGCCGTCCCCACAAGTGAGAAAAACAGCAGAGAGTAAAATGCTACAGCTTCTGGCAGCCACAACAAGGCATTCCCAGAAAATGCAAGTGATGTCTGCACAGACAAAAACATCAACAGCAAATTACCCCAAACAAAATAGTCTGGGCGAGCATTAATAAATACTTCAATCCAACCACCATTCAAAGCACGCGCAATCCAGTACCCGTCTTCGGCATACAAAATTGGGTGTTGAAATGCATCAGAGTTTCTAAAATAAAAAACAACAAACGAAAACACCACTAATGCAATAAATCTTAGCAAAAAAGGCAACCTACCAATTTTTAAAACCCAAGAATTCATGCCAACCATAACATAACTCACATTTTTTCAACTAGAATATAAATTAGCGCCACATATCAAACAAGAAAACCTTATGGGTTATACAAACCCAAACAAGCACAAAAGAGAATCTTCAAAACTGATAGATTCCCTTTAAATGCACTGATTTTTGTTGGCACTTCACCCCTTGGATATCGACGAATTGTCGCCAACTCCAAACAGCGATATCCGAGTTTTGGAGCACGATAAGAAAGGTAAGCAAGTAACTCGTAGCTTGAAAAAACATCACGAAATATCCCAATATCAGGATCGGATAACATTTTAGAGCTATAGGCACGAAAACCTTGAGTTGTATCTGTCCATTTGAAACCCGATGCAAAACTAAGTAGCGGAGCATGAATATATCGTATGGCAAAGTTGCGTGAGGCCGGGGTATTTTCGGCAACACCCCCTTTAATAAAACGCGAGGCCTGCACGAAATCAACTCCATTATTTAACGCTTCGATAAAGCGTGGAATCGCTTCCGGATCATCTTTATCGTTCCCATCGATACTAATAATTCCTTTATATCCATAATCCAGTGCAAAAGCGTATGCGCAACGTAATTGGGCACTCAATTTACCCTGGCCAGTTTTCACAATTAATCCGCGAACTCCATACTTCTTGAGCAAATCTAATTCCAATGATCCATCCGTACTGCCACCGTCAACAATGATGATGTCTGCGATATCGGGGATCTTGAGCGCTTCCATTCGGGAAAGTAGGCTTTTAATCCGTTCCCCTTCGTTAATCACTGGCACAACAACGCACCATGGATGCCTTCTATCCAACCAAAACAACGTATCAAATTCAGGGACTTGCAAAGCCGCACGATTTTCAAAGTTCATATTTGAAGTCATTTTTTCATTAAACTATTTTAGTGGTAATCAGTGCAACACCGGCTATGACCAAAAGAATCCCTGCACCGGTAGTCCAGTGAAAAGGCTCTCGAAAAATCACGGCCGAACACAATGCGACCGTTGCTACTGCTCCTGCAGTTAAGATGGGGTGGGCGACATTGAGCGGAAGGCGCGCCAATGCTGCGGCATAGAGTAGAAAAGCAACCCCATACAATCCAAGCCCGAGCCAGAACGGCCAATTGCCGAGAGCAGCAATCGGGTCACTAAGAGAAGGGAATTTTCGAGGTGGTATCATTGCAATTTTGACTAGAACACTTGCAGCAGCATTGGATGCAATACCCAATATGAGGATAAGCCATTTCATTTATCGGGGCTCTCCTTCTAGTGGCGATAATGTTTGATCGCGACTTTCAATGCCCGCTCAATGGCTTGATCATGCGGCTCATTTTTAGTGGCCAGCATTTCAATTGCAACGAGATGTCGAGGTAGGTATTGACGTAATGCTTGACTGAGATTCACATGGTCACAAACCCCATCTCCCAGAGGCAATAGGTCAGCCTCACTGGCATGAATATGCCCGATTATTTGTGCATGCGCTTGGAGCACCTCAAAGACGCTCTCCTGATTAATACTCAACGCGCCTGTATCTAATTGCATTTTCACGGCAGGGTGAGCAATTTTCTTAACCACCTGAGCCGTTTCTTCGCTGGTAATCATGAAATTAGCACCATAGCAAATTGGATTTGGCTCAAGGCATACAATGACACCATGCGACTGGGCTATGTCTCCTATTCTTCGAAAGAAAGGCACTGCAATCGACAACGCTTCTTGATCGCTCAAGCCTGTGCGATCTCGATTTTTTGGAGAACCAAATACAATTCGCGTCGCACCAAGGATACCGCCGATACGACAAATACTTTCTAGATGTTGAATCAATGGCCGCTGTGATTCTGGGCTACTAAAAACATTCAAACCCGCAGTGCCAAACAACAGCGCCTGCATGCCTGTAATTTCAATGCCATACTCCTGCCACCAAGCCTTCACCCGAAGAACCTCATCCGTTGAGGCCAAGTTTGGATTTGGAAAATACTTCCCGGGAGCGATATCAATCGCATCGATATCATAGCGAGCAAGTAACTGAGCAATTTTTCTATCCTCTGCTACATCCCATGCGATATTTGATATTCCAAGTCTCACTGTGCGCGCTCCGTAGTTTTTCCATGATATTTCTCAGATTGAGCATAGGATCGAATTGCATGAATTGTATCGCGCACACTGTATTGATAATGCCCATCCACACCAAACACAGCAGCATATCGTGAACGCATATCATATATTGCCGGCGATCCTTCTAAAGGCTGGTGAAATTCTTTGCCAAACCCATGCAATGAAACATCGGCAACACTAATCGGAGCAGCCGTCAGATGTATTAGTTTTAAACTTGAACTGAGTGCGGTTTGAATATCAAACCAAAGATTGACCATTGGATAAAACTGAAAAACACCGCGACTTTCTATCGAATGCAAATTATTTTGATGCAAGAAATCGTAAATTATGTTTTTTCGCAAGCCAGGCCCCACCAAACCGGGCAAACGAACAATCAGGTAATCTTTAAAATGCAACTCAACAAATTTCTCCAACAAACGCCGATGTAAGCCATAAGCATGCAAATCAATCTCATCAACAAAGCTCGCCTCATCTACACCATTTGGATTTTTAAACACATCAACCGTACTAATTAAAATGAACTTTTTGCATTTAATAGTTTTAAGATGATCGATTAAACTTTCAATTTTTTGACGATCCGCCACAGGATCTAGATTCGCGACCCATTTTTGCGCCGGAGCGCCAGCACAAACCACTATATCAAATGATTTGCCATCTATTTCATCAATATTCGTCGATCGATACAGAAAATCAAAGGATGCTTGATTAAGCAGAGTACTACCAACAAAACCTGAAAATCCAATAAGCGCGTTCGCCATTTACAGTCTCAAATCTAGAAAATTATCACATTAAAAAAAACAAAGATTCTCATCATCTAGCCGCTCAAGCACATCATAAATATTATCTATCTTCCCACCCAATACTGAGAAACACCCAGGAATTTCTGCATGCCGTTCAAATAGAATAGGTCGACCATCATCGCCTTCATTCTTGACCAGCACAGTTTTTACTTCAAATAAAGAGTCAATATATCGTGCCCTCAGCACGGAGGGAACATAACGTGCTACATCTCTAACCATGCGCTCCACGCGTGTTTGCCGCTCGTATTGTTCTAACTTCTGATAAGGATTAATCCCTAGCTGATCTATCCAATGAAGATGTGGGGTATAGCGAACATGTGATAACGTGTGTAATGCTCGAGCAGGAAATGGCATCATAGAAAAAAAAGGCCCATCCATCACCGTAATACCAAACCCCTCCAGCTCAGCTGGAGCTTGCATCAGGGCCATCTCGGTAATCTCTTGTTTTAATTTTGTTGTCGTACCAGGAAAATCGCCAGTAAACTGGTTAAGCCCACTATAAGTGCAATTAAAAACAAATCGAGTAGCGATGGTCACCTCTGCGAGGCCTTTTTCTTTCACTTGAACGAGCACTGAATTATCAGGTCCGTGATAAATAGCAGTCGCACATGATTCAAATCTCACCTGTATACCACATTGTTTTATTTCGTCCTCTGCCCAAGACGCCAATTTCATCGCATCGAAGGCGTACTCATCGACTAAAAAAACATCTTCGATCAGCTGAGATGAAAACAAAGCACGCTGCTCTGGTTTTGCTATCTCGACTCGAGCACCAATTTCATGACAAAACCGCTGAAACTGCTTCCCTGTCACTTTTGAGTTTCTTCGCGCGATGGCATATAACTTAGTAAAGTCTATTTTTACGGCTTGAGGCCAACACTGAACAAACCGAGGCAAATTAACACGACTGCGATAGGCTGTTGTAAAACTGCGTGGATAGTGATAGCCATTATGAACCCTAGCCTGATTATTATAAGAGGCACGGGTTAACAGTGATGACTCACGTTCGATGATCAGGACTCGTTTAAAACCACGCTGCTTCGCGAGATATATTGCAATAGCAGCGCCATAAAACCCACCACCTATAATAACTGCATCCTGAAGGCCAAGATTCTCTGACATACTGACATTCCTCAGCGTATATCCACTGGAGAAGTTGATTCTGTCGCAACAACTTCTAGGTTTAGTTTTTTATGGCGAGTCATACGTGCACTCGTAAATTCTTTACCAATATGATAAAGCGGCCCTTCATTTGATAACGAGGCCATCTGCAGAATGTACTCACCCAGAACCAACAAAACCAGAGAAATCAAGAAAAACATTCCAGATTGTTGAAGAGAAAGACTAATCCATCCAGGCTGAACATGCGCAGAAAAGATTCCAATTGCAATTACATAAAAAGAATAAAGCACATTCGCAAAAGCTCCAAACAACGAAAGTGAAGTGACTAGCCGCATTGGGGCATGTGTAGTGGCAACTAGAAGTTTGATGCCTCGATCAATACTTTCACCCAAAGGCTTAGTACGTGAGGCCTTTGGCACAGCACTGTAGTTTAAGTTGACCCGTGCAAATCCGGCTGTTGCAGGCAAATGTCGATATGCAATCGCTGGCTGCGGATGCTGCAATATGAAATTGATGATACTTTTACTTAATATGCGACAAGGTGGCGCATCCTGAGAAAGCCGAACACCATGAAATCGCTTATAAAGGCCATTAAAAATCAAGCAAGCCATTCTATAGGTCAAAGTTTGTGGCGATTTAATCAAATTAGCTGCAAACACCACATCCACTCCGCTGAGGGATTTTTCCAACATTTCAGGCAAAAATTGAATACTATCCAGCTCAGGATCAATCACAGCAACATAATCACCCAGAGCATTTTCTAATCCCACCCACGCGGCTGCATCTCCATCAACTTCTTTAGTCAATGCATAGACCTGCAAATTCGGCAACCCGTCTTCCAACGTGTAAGATTTTAACTTAATTACGCTATCATCTATTGATGCATTATCAACCACTATCAGCTCATAATCACTCACCAACGAAGAGAGCAAATCAGTTGCCTCCAGCAATAAATCGTCTAAATAATCAGAGCTATTGCGAACCACCAGAGCAACAGATAAAAAAATAGGAAAATTAGCCACACCAGCACCTTAGATTTAATTAGTTTAATCTTTGAACTTTTAATAGGCGAGCAACGCTCTTTGACTTTCATGCTCATTGGCGCAACATTGACGCGCCTTTGTAAAATTAGCCGGCACTCACCCAAAGCGGCACTTTGATAGTCGCAACTACATTCTGACATAAAAATAAATTAAACCATCCAACGAACTCTACTCTGCGCAAAGCTTAGGATTGCTTATTAGTTTGGATGTTTTTGCCAGCAAGCTGCATCGACTTCAGAATTTGACAAGCACCTATCATACAACCCACATTAAGACTATCAGGTTTTAGCACCTCCCGCCACGGCTGTGGCTCAAACCCAACGCTTTTGCTTATACACCATTTGAGATCCAGCCTATGAACGATTAACTTACTGCTCGCCTTAGCTTCAAACAAGACTTTATTTTTTAATTCAACCTTGTTCCATTATCAATGGCTTGCTAACTCTATCGGTTACAGACAAACCAAACATGCTGCATAGCAAATAACAGGGATATCCAAGACCAATGCTAGGATTTAATTTTTTGCTTTCTTGCTGAAAATCAAGATTATTTAATTATCCATTTATATATACCTAGCCATTAATGATGTCAGTTGCAATTGCATGAAGTTTATACTAAAACTGACTTACTTTCAGCCGCGAAACATAAAATACACCGCCCCCACCATGCACAGCGCCGCCCAGACGTAATTCCACTGGAATGGCTGCTTCATATAGAAGATGGCAAAGGGGATAAATACCGACAAAGTAATGACTTCTTGCAAGATTTTCAGCTGCGCCAAGCTATACACTTGATACCCGATCCGATTGGCGGGCACTTGCAGCAGGTATTCAAACAGCGCGATGCCCCAGCTCATCAAGGCCATCAGCAACCAGGGCTTGGTGGTGCCGTTTTTCAAATGGGCATACCAGGCAAAGGTCATAAAAACGTTCGAGCAGAGCAGTAACAAGACACTGCTTAGGGCTGGTGGCAGGTTCATAAGGCAAAACCAGAGTTTCTTTGTTAAAATCGCCGCCAGTTTACCGAGACCCTTAACCCCGGAATACCCATGTCTGCATTACGCACCTTGTTTGTGGCCCTGCCCTTGCTGTTTAGTTTGTCCGCCCATGCTGCCGACAGCGACGATATCCAGCAACTGATCCGCAGCAAACAATTTGCCCAGGCACTGGAGCGTGCGGACAAGAGTCTGGCTAAAACCCCGAAAGATGCACAAGTGCGCTTCCTGCGCGCGCTGGCGCTCAGCGAGCTTGGTCGCAGCGATGAGGCGATTAAGGCCTTCACCCAGATTTCGGAAGAATTCCCGCAGCTGCCCGAGCCCTACAATAATCTGGCCGTGCTGTATGCCAACAAGGGCCAATTTGATAAAGCGCGCACTGCGCTGCAAATGGCGATCCAGACCAACCCAAGCTATGCCATCGCGCATGAAAACATGGGTGATCTGTATGCACGACTGGCTTCGCAGGCCTACGATAAAGCCCTGCAACTGGAAAGCAACAACGCGCAAATCCAGACCAAACTGAAGCTGGTGGATTCGCTCTTTAGCCAGCCCGGCCGTGCAGTAGGCAGCAAGCCCACCACCGCCGCCACCACGCTGGCGCCGACCAACAAACCATTACCTGTCACCATCGCCACCATCAAGCCGGCAATTACTGCTGCGCCAGCGGTGCTGATCACCCCGCGTCCAACACTGGCGCCGACGGCAGTACCAACGGCGGTAGTAACCGCCAAACCGACGCCAACGGCAAAACCGACCGCCACGCCAAAAGCCACGGCCGCTCCAACCGCAACGCCGAAAGCCGAGAAATCGGATAGCGCCGCCAAGCAGCAAGTCCTGGCCAGCGTTGAAGGCTGGGCCAATGCCTGGAGCCGCCAGAATGTGAAAGGCTATCTCAATAGCTATTCGAAAAACTTCAAAGCACCGGGCGGACGCAGCAACTGGGAAAAAGATCGCGAAGCGAAAATTAGCTCGCCGAAATCAATTAGTGTCGATCTGCGCGATGTACGGGTCGAAATGATTGACGAGAAAACCGCCAAAGTGCGGCTGCGGCAGGATTACAAATCCGATCGTTTGTCGACCAGCACGGGTAAAACGCTGATTCTGGAAAAAGTCGGTTCACGCTGGTTGATCAGCGATGAACGGATTGGCGGCTAAGCGACTGGTTGAAGCTGCATGATGCATATTTCCCGCCGCGCTAAGCGCTGGCTGTGTTTGCTGGCGCTAGTTATTCTGGCGCCAGCTGCTCGCCATTTTCTGCCCGACGATGCCAATCGCCCCTACACCCTGCGCCCGGATCAAGTCGGCACCGCCGCCACGGGTAATCACGAAGAACGCATCCTGGCCGCGATTGATGCGATCCGCGCCGGCAAAATGGCCGATGCGCGCGCTACTGTCGATGCCATTCTGGCCGAGCAACCCAATTACCGCCTCGCGCATCTACTCAGTGCCGATCTTTACGCCATGCGCGCCATGCCGCTCAGTACCATCGGCGGCGGCGCGGAGCAAGCGCGACAAAACCAGCAATTGGCCGAGCGGCTGGCCGATTTGCGCAAAGAAGCGCAGGTGCGGATCAACTATCGCAATATGCCCACCCCACCCGAAATGGTGCCGGCCAATATTCTGCAGTTTGCCCCCGAGCAAAAATACGCAGTGCTGGTGGACGCCGACACCTCGCGGCTGTATGTCTTTGCCAACCAGAATGGCACACCCAAAATGGTGATCGACCATTATGTAACGGTGGGCAAACTGGGGATTGGCAAACAGGTGGAAGGCGATCAACGCACACCAATCGGCGTGTATTTTGTGAATAAACACCTGCCCCGCCCTTTGCTGGATAAAACCTACGGCGAGCGGGCTGACCTGTATGGCGTTGGCGCGTGGCCGATTTCCTACCCGAATGAGCTGGATAAAAGCGACAAAAAAACCGGCTACGGCATCTGGTTGCATGGTAGCCCCGCCGCCACTTATGCCCGCCCACCGCAAGCCTCGAATGGCTGCGTGGTACTCACCAACGAAGAAATGCTGAATGTGGCGCAGTATTTGCAAGTGGGTGCCACCCCGGTGATCGTTACCCCGAAAGTGGAATGGCTGGAGCTCAAACAATGGCAGCAGCGCCAACAAGCCGCCCGGCAATTGATTGAGCAATGGCGCACCGCCTGGGAATCGCTAGATAACCAGCGCTATCTGAATTTTTACGGCAGCCGCTTTTTAAGCCCGGAAGGCCAAAACCTGACCAGCTGGCGCCTGCAAAAAATGGCGGTTAATGCTGGCAAACAGTGGACCAAAGTGAAAATCAGCGATCTATCCATGTTCGCCGTAACCGGCCCTGAGCCACAGCTGGTAACGACATTTGAGCAGGATTACACCAGCAACAATCTGGATAATCAGATGCGCAAGCGCTTGTACTGGCAGGTGGAAAACGGCCAGTGGAAAATCCGCTGGGAAGGCGCGCCGATCAATGAAGTACGGGTATACGACCCGAAACCAATGACAGAATAGCCTAGCGGGCAATACCCCTAGCTCGATCTACTATTCAAGCCAATAAAAAACCCGCCACTGGCGGGTTTTTTATTGCGGCACTGACCGCCAATTACAGCGTCAAGCCACCGGTGACTTCGATGGCGGCGCCGTTGATGTAGCTGGCATCATCCGATGCGAGGAAGGCATACACGCTAGCGATTTCTTCTGGCTGGGCCAGGCGTTTCATCGGCACACGCTCTTCCATGCCTTGCAATACTTTCTCGGGCATGGCTTTAACCATCGGCGTAGCGACAAAGCCCGGACACACGGCGTTGGCGCGGATGCCTTTTTTGCCCAACTCTTTCGCCCAAGTTTTCACAAAGCCGATCACGCCGAATTTGGTTGCCGCATAATTGGTCTGGCCAAAGTTACCGTACACGCCCACGACCGATGAGGCATTCAGAATCACGCCACTGTTTTGCTCGATCATGGTGTCGACCACGGCCTTGGTACAGTTGTAAACACCTTTCAGATTGATGTCGATGACGCGATCAAACTGATCATCACTCATTTTGTAGAGCTGGGCATCCATGGTGATCCCGGCATTGTTCACCAGCACATCAATGCGCCCCCACTGTGCTTTCACTGCGCTCACCATTGCGGCAATGCTCGCGGGGTTGGTCACATCCACCACAAAGCCCACGGCCGCAGCGCCGGTGGCTTGCAGATCAGCCACCACGCGGTCGATACCGGCCTGGTTTACATCACACACCACCACTTTCGCGCCTTCAGCCGCAAACCGCACCGCGGTGGCTTCGCCAATCCCGCTGGCCGAACCGGTGATGATGGCGACTTTGTCTTTGAGCTTCATGATTTTCTCCTGGAGGATGGATGCCCCGCCCAGTGGCGAGGGGGTTCATCTAGCAGAATAAGCACAGTGCTGCATTGCAGCAAGTTAAAAGATCACGACAAAGCTTGATTAATAACAAAAAAGCCAGCTTTTATTCAGCTGGCTTTCAGTTTTGAGAAATGAAGTATTTAGCGTTCGGCCGATTTCTTTTCAATGCCTTTGATCAGCGAGCGGCAATCCACCACTTGCAGATCGTTATCCCGGGCAAAGGTCATGATAAAACTATAGACACGCGGATCGATTTTTTCGAGCTGGCGATCCACCGCCACACAGCGCACATTGTTGTGCATCATGGGCCGCACATACGGCGCATACGATAGCTTTTGATCCACGCCAAAGGTCGACAAAATGCCGGACAGGCGCTCGGCCCAGTCGCTAGGACGGAATTCCCGCCCATTGCTGGTAATGCCCTGAATGATGATTTCGTACGGATTACAGATCATAGGGATGCCAAACTGAGGTGTTAATCTGGCCGACGGGGCCAGCTGGCGCAATTATAGCATTGCTCGCCGACTTGCCGGCAGAAATGTAAGCGCGGCGAACTTAGTACAAGTACCGATTGCCGAGCGGCCAGAATTGTTTAGCGCTTGCCAGAAATGGGTAAAACGCTGAATAATGTTGGTTTTTTCAGCCATTTTGAACGGCCATGCTAGGGCTGTTCGGGAACACCGTCCAGATGCGCCATTACTTGAAGTTCACCGATTTCAGTCTCGAAGAATACCAATACCTGTTTAGCCGCGCGGCCAAGCTCAAAGCCCGTCTGCGCGCCGGCGAGCTGTATCAGCCGCTGCCAGGCAAAGTGCTGGGCATGATTTTTGAAAAATCATCCACCCGCACCCGCGTATCTTTTGAAGCTGGGATGTTTCAAATGGGCGGCCATGCGATGTTCCTGCAATCTAAAGACACCCAGCTGGGCCGTGGTGAGCCAATCGAAGACGTAGCCAAGGTAATCAGCCGCATGGTCGATATCGTGATGGTGCGTACCTATGAGCAATCGATCATCGATCGCTTTGCCGAAAATTCGCTGGTGCCGGTGATTAATGGCCTGACCAATGAATACCATCCGTGCCAGATCATGGCCGATATCTTTACCTATATCGAGCGCTTTGGCTCGATTGAAGGCAAAACCGTGTGCTGGATCGGCGATTCGAACAACGTTTCGCGCACCTGGCTGCAAGCGGCCAAGCTGTTTAATTTCAAGCTGAACCTCGCTTGTCCAGTAGGTTACGACATGACCGTGCTGGATGATGAGGAATACAGCAAAGAGAATTTTGAAGTCTTCCGCGATCCATTCTCGGCCGCCCGCGATGCCGATATTGTGACCACCGATGTGTGCACCTCAATGGGTTTCGAACGTGAAACGCTGCAGCGCAAAAAAGACTTCATTAATTACAAAGTATCCGAAAAAGTGATGCTGCAAGCCAAGGCCAATGCCGTATTCATGCATTGCCTGCCTGCGCACCGCGGTGAAGAAGTCGACCCAGAAGTGATCGACGGCCCACAATCGGTTGTTTGGGATGAAGCCGAAAACCGCATGCATGTACAAAAAGCCGTGATTGAATTCCTGCTTTTGGGCCGGATTGACGATTAATTAGTATGTTTGGCATTACCGATCTCTGGGCGTATTTACTGGGCACCGTGCTGATTATTCTGGCACCTGGGCCCAACTCGCTGTTTGCGCTGACCACCGCCGCCACCCGTGGCCGGGCGGCTGGTTTTGCCGCCGCCGGCGGGATTGTGGTGGGTGACTTTATCCTGATGCTTGCTGCAGCCCTCGGAGTTGCGTCCTTGATGCAGACGCATCCGGTCGCGTTTGATGCTGTGCGCTATCTGGGCGCAGCTTATCTGATGTATATGGGTGGCAAGATTTTATGGTCGCAGTTGCGCCCGCAATCAGCCACACCGAGCGTGGCCAGTGACACCGCGCCTGTCGCCTACCGGCCACGACAGGCCTTTAAAACGGCACTGGGGATTTCGCTGGTGAACGTCAAAGCCATTTTGTTTTTCATGGCTTTCTTTCCGCAATTTGTCGACCCGCACTATCCGCAGGTCTGGCACACCTTTACGGCGCTGGGCCTGATTGTCCAGCTGGTCAGCATTAGCTATCTGACTATCCTGATTTTGGCTGGCACCACGCTGGCAGCCCGGCTGGGCGGCATTCGCTGGCTGAAATCACTCTTAAACAAACTGATTGGTACGCTATTCGTGAGCTTTGGTTTGCGACTGGCGTTAGACTAGGTTATGGGCCATTTGGCTCGTTTGTGCATATTCATCGAGGTTCTTCATGTCTGATGTGAAAAAAGTAGTTCTCGCGTACTCCGGCGGTCTGGATACGTCAGTGATCCTGAAGTGGCTGCAAGACAATTATGCGTGTGAGGTCGTGACCTTCACAGCAGATTTGGGCCAAGGTGAAGAGCTGGAACCCGCACGCCAAAAAGCGCTGAAATTCGGCATCAAGCCAGAAAACATCTACATCGATGATCTGCGTGAAGAGTTCGTGCGCGACTTCGTATTCCCAATGTTCCGCGCCAACACCGTGTACGAAGGTGAATACCTGCTCGGCACTTCCATCGCCCGCCCACTGATCGCCAAACGCCTGATCGATATCGCCCGCGAAACTGGCGCCGAGGCCATCAGCCATGGCGCGACCGGTAAAGGTAACGATCAGGTGCGCTTCGAGCTCGGCGCTTATGCGCTGATGCCGGAAGTGAAAGTGATCGCCCCATGGCGTGAATGGGATCTCCTGAGCCGCGAAAAACTGCTGGCTTATGCCGAAGCCAATGATATTCCGGTGGAAATGAAACACCGCAACGGTGGCGCGCCTTACTCGATGGACGCCAACCTGCTGCACATCTCGTATGAAGGCCGCCATCTGGAAAACCCAGAAGCGGAAGCCGAAGACGCAATGTGGCGCTGGACCGTCAGCCCAGAAGCTGCACCCGATGCTGCTGAATATCTGGATGTGGAATTCGAACAAGGCGACATCGTAGCGCTCAACGGCGTGCGCCTGTCACCTGCACAAGTGCTGACCAAGCTGAACGAGCTAGGCGGCAAGCATGGCATTGGTCGTCTGGATCTGGTTGAAAACCGTTATGTGGGCATGAAATCGCGTGGCTGCTACGAAACCCCCGGCGGCACCATCATTCTGAAAGCCCACCGTGCCATCGAATCGATCACGCTGGATCGTGAAGTCGCCCACCTGAAAGATGACCTGATGCCACGCTACGCCAGCCTGATTTACAACGGCTACTGGTGGTCGCCTGAGCGCAAAGTGCTGCAAACCCTGATCGATGAAACCCAGAAAACCGTGAACGGCTGGGTACGCCTGAAGCTGTATAAAGGCAATGTCATCGTCGTGGCGCGCGATTCTAAAACCGACTCACTGTTTGACAAAACCATCGCGACTTTTGATGATGATGGCGGCGCGTACAATCAGAATGATGCGGGCGGCTTTATCAAGCTCAACGCTCTGCGCATGCGCATTGCCGGCCGTCTGAACCGGAAATAATCATCACCCCAGGTGCCGCCGCGGCGGCACCACTGACGGATCAATCACTCGATCCATTTGCAGGTATTAAGGCATGCTGGAAGCACTCATCAATATGGACGAAGAGACGTTTACCACGCTCTCGACCACGATTCTGTGTACCGGCCTGATGGCCTACATGGGTTTTATCATTTACAACCTGGCCAAGGAATCCAAAGCCGGCAAATATGGCACCATGGTGCTGTTTTTTGCGCTTGGTTTGGGCATGGTCGGGTTTATTGCCAAAACCATTCTCACTGAAGTTTTACAGAAATAAGGGTAAGCAATGAGCCAGTTTGACAATGTATCGGTCCTGAAACAGGGCAATGTGTATTTTGATGGTAAATGCGTCAGCCACACCGTGGTGTTTGCCGATGGCAGCAAAAAAACGGTGGGCGTGATTTTGCCCTCAACACTGGTGTTTAACACTGGCGCACCTGAGATCATGGAAGTGGTTGCCGGGGTATGCCGCGTAAAGCTTGCTGGCGAAAGCACTGCAACTGAATACGGCGCAGGGGTATCTTTTAATGTTCCTGGCAATTCCAGCTTTGAAATCGAAACCGTAGAAACCCTGCACTACGTTTGCCATTTCGGCTAAACCTGCGCAGCGTTCATTTCCTGAGGCAGCGAGTTGTTCGCTGCCTTTTTCCTTTTTTTGTGGAGAGCGTGCATGCCTTCGTTTGACATTACTTCCGAAACCGATATGGTGGCGCTGAAAAATGCCATTGATATTGCGGAGCGCACCATTGTGAACCGCTACGACTTTAAAGGCACCAGCGCCAAAGTCGAGCTCAATGAAAAAGACAAACTGATCACCATCCACGGCGATTCGGAATTCCAGCTCGACCAGATCAAAGACATTCTGTTTCCGGCGCTGGAAAAGAAAGAACCCGATAGCAGCAAGCGACTGGAACAGGAAGACGTGCAAAAAGTCTCGGGCAATAAAGTGAAACAGGTGCTGAAGATCAAAGATGGCATCGATCGTGAGCTGGCCAGCAAGATCATCAAGCACATCAAGGACTCCAAACTGAAAGTGCAAACCGCCATTCAGGGCGACGAAGTACGCGTCAGCGGCGCCAAACGGGATGTGTTGCAGGAAACGATCGCCGTGGTGCGCAAGTCAGTCGATTTTCCGCTGCAATTCCAGAATTTCCGCGACTGATTCGTCAGCGGGAATGGGCTGAACAGCTACACTACGGGTGTTACGGGAACGACATCAGCACATGGTTTGGACTGCTTGGCGGGCAACCCGCCGCATGACCCTATTGATTACGCTGGCCATTCTGGTCGGGCTAGGCATGATTATGCTGCTGGCCTACCAGATCAGCGCCAGCTATCAGAATCAATTTCTGGCCGCGCGACAGCATAATCTGCACGCCCAAAAAATGGTCGGCCTGCAGCTGGCGCAATGGCAGCAACAGCTGCAGCTGGGGCTCAATCCGCTCGTTTCGTCTCTACAAGCCGGCACGCCGATTGATGTCGTGGCGCAGCAATTGCCCGGCCAGCTGCGTCAACTGCCGTTTGCCAGCAATCTGGCGCTACTGGACGAACGCGGCAATGTGCTGGCGGTGGCAGATGGTCAGAGCCCCGCAGAAATGGGCCTCGACTATGGCCACGGGCTAGCGAGCAGTACGCCGGAATTACGCTGGCTGCCCGCCAGCCCTAGCGCATTGATTGCGGTCCAGACCGTGCAAAATAGTGCACAACAAACCTTGGCCACGCTGGCAGTGCGCATTGAGGCCAGCACGGTGGCGCAATTATTGGCCAACACCAGCTATGGCCCCGAGCAGGAATTGTATTTGCTTGATGCGCGCCTGCGCCCGCTTGCCCACGCCCCCGCTGAGGCACAACTGCCCAACCTGGCTAGCGGCCTGATTGCCCGTATTCAACGTGCCGAAGCCCAAACCTTGCAAATCCAGCTACCGAATGAGCCCGGCATCAGCTTATTGAGCGCGAACCAGCTCGGTAAACTGCCCTATGTGCTGTTGCTGCGCATCGACAGCCGCCATTTCCTGCAGCAATGGAAAAGTACGGTGTTTTTCTATTTGCTGGGCAGTACCTTGATGTTGTTATTGTCCTTGCTAACGGCCTATTTCTTTTGGCGTTCGCAGCGACTAGGGCGGCATTTACGGCAAAAAGAACACAAGCTTTCGGCCAGTGAGGCCCGCTTTCGGCAAATGATCGAAACCACACCCGTGGGTTTGGTCTTGGCACGCTTGCCGGACTTTTATATCACCTACATCAATCAACATGCGGCACGGGTTTTTGGCCTGCCGCAGGCGGCAGCCTTATCTAAACGGGCTTTTGAGTTGTATTACGACCGCATCGACTTTATCCATCACTCCGATAGCGCCATGAATGGCCGTGCGCTCAATAATGTGGAATGCCTCTTGCGGCATAAAGAAGGCACACCATTCTGGGCCAGCGTCTCGATGTCAGTGACCGAGGCGCACGATGGCAGCACCTTGCTGATGGGTTTAAGCGATATTACTCAGCGCAAGCGGCTTGAAGAAGAGCTAAAAAAACGTGCCACCACCGATAGCTTAAGCGGCCTTGCCAACCGCGCCTACTTCATGGAAAGCGCCGGACAAGAATTACTGCGCTGCAAACGCATGCAGCAACCCGCAGCCCTGCTGATGCTAGACATCGATTTCTTTAAGAAAATCAATGACAATTACGGCCATCAAGTGGGTGATTTGGCCATTCAAGCCATGGCCAGCCTCTGTCGTAGCCAGTTACGCGAACTCGATTTACTTGGCCGCATTGGCGGGGAAGAATTCATCGCCTTCCTGCCCGCGACCGATCTGGATACGGCAAGGCAACTGGCCGAACAATTACGCTGCGCCATTGCCGCACAAGTGATTGCAATAGAAGATGGTCGTGAGGTGCGTTTTACCAGCAGCCTGGGGCTGACCTTGATGCGCGCCGATGATCTTAATCTGGATGCCATCATGAAGCGCGCCGATGATGCGCTGTACCAGTCCAAACATCAGGGTCGTAATCGCACCAGCGAGGTGCTGTAACCACCTCACCAGCGCTTGATGTGCATCAATAATTCCTTCGGCATTCCGGCCTACAGTAAAAGCATAAACACCGGAGATGCATCATGGAAAACACACCACTCAGCACCCTCTTTTCATCGGATATTGGCCTGCTTAGCGTCTTTACCATTGGCTTTATTTTGGTGATGGCGATTTATATTTACTTGTATGTGCGTCGAAAAATCAAAGAAGATACCGCCGCGCATCAAGACCAATAATTGCGCTCACTATCAATCAAGAATGGATGCAATAAAAAACGGTGCTCATTGCACCGTTTTTTATTGCTGTGGCCCTTACTTTAAGTACACCACGAAGCGCTCTTTACTTTCACCCAAGCGCGCGACTTCTCCCAGCTCACTCCACGGCAGGGGTATTGGCGTAGAAGCCAAGCGCACCGCCACAATGCAAGCATTACCCGGCTGGGTAATCACCGGTTTGGTCGAGAAATAGCTTAGCGCTCCCACCACCGGGGAAGGCAAATTACTGGCATCAATGCAAGGCGGCTGCACACGGGCTGTGAGCAATTCTATGCGCTGCACCACCGGCCGATAGGATTTACCACTATCGATCCAGCCCTGGAATAAACCAACAAGCACCGAGAACACCAAAATCACGCCGCAAGTCCAGTTAGTAATCGCTTTACGGCCCAGTGCCCGAGGGCGCAAGAGCACCTTGCCCCACAATAGGCTCGCCACCAGTGCCAACACAAAGCCAACCCATTCAATCTGCATCGCAGCCGAGGTATAGCGGGCGAGCCAGACCGCAACCGGGCCTTGACCACCACTGAGCAAAATCCCCCAGATGACCCAAATGGCCACAGCTGCCAAGCCTAAGGTTAAAATGGCAAAGGAATTGAGCGCCGAGGCCGCGCCGCGGCGTAAGTCATCCACACCCGCAGCCGCGAGCAAACTCAAGGGCAGCAACAGTGGCAAGACTGTAAACTCGGCGGGATGGCCTGCTAGGGCAATATACAAGGTGATACCCAGCGCCAACCAGCACAACAGCGGCCACGGGCCATGCTGTAATTCCCGTCGATGCAGCCACAGCGACCATGCCGCTAGCGGCAGTACCGGAAAGGCAAACCAGACTAGGATCGAAAGCAAAAATCCCGGCTGGTGCAGCCAGACCACCTGCCCGGCACCACCATACGGCCCCCAGGCATAATTGCGCCACCAGTGCTGGAACAACTCACTACTGTGCTCATGTAGCGCATAGCCCCACAAGGCCGCCAGCGGCAAGGAAACAATCAGCGCCGTGACCAGGGTGACCGCAAAGCCAGCCTGCCGCCACGCCGGCCAGACTAGCAAACCAAGTGCCAACAACAGCAGCAATAAGGCATCCGCCCAGGTAGCCCCCAACAAGAGCGTGAGTAAACTCACCCCCAACACCAATCCAGCACTAACGGGGCGACGCTGCGCCAGTAGTAATGCGTAAATCCCCCAGGCAAAGGCCGTGAGCGGCAAGACCGCTGGCGAGATATGATGTCCCCAGGTCAGCAAGCCCAGACTGCCAAGCAGCAGCACCACGGTTAAGCGGCCAAAGCGATGGCCAAAGGCTTCCCGCCCCGCTAGCCCTGTCCCCCAGCAGGCCAAGGCCATCCATAAGCCGGTGCTAAACCGGGCGGCATCATGCAAAGCAACCCCAAACCAGCTTAGGGCATTGGCCACAATCGCTGCACACCAGAAATACAAGGGTGCGCTATCAAAATATGGTTGATCCGCCAGAAGCGGCACCACCCAAGGATTGTGGCGCAAGAGGCCGGCAATGACGGCAGCGTGCTCATTCTCCTGTGGTTTCCACGGATCATGACCAAACAGCCCCGGCAGTAGCCAAAACAGGCACAGCAGGATCAGTAGCCAGGGTTTGTCTTGTTCTTTCTGCGGCACCAGCGGCCGCGACTCGGGAGGCGTATAAGTCAGCATGGCAGAATAGAAAGGTGTTTACTTGATTGTGACATGCAGAAAACAAAAAAGGCAGCGTAGCACGCTGCCTTTTTTTGCAGAACTCGATAAATTAGCGAGAGAAACGCGCGAATTTAGAGTTGAATTTCTCGATACGACCAGCAGTATCAACGATTTTCTGTTTACCAGTGTAGAACGGGTGAGATTCAGAAGATACGTCCAGACGATATACTGGATATTCTTTGCCGTCAGTCCAAGTCATAGTCTCGGCGCTTTTCACATGCATAGTGCTGCGAGTCAGGAATTTGAAGTCCGCGCTTGCGTCGTAGAAAATAACTTCTTTGTATTCTGGATGAATTTCTGGTTTCATGGTTTTTCCTAGGGTAACGGGCGCCGGGGTTTTGCCGGCGCTACAAAACGGGCATTATCGTCGAATTGGCGTTGCGCTGCAAGCTTATCGGCGCATTGAGTCGAAGAAATCCAGATTGCTCTTCGTGGCTTTGAGCTTATCCATCAAGAATTCCATCGCTTCCAGATCATCCATTGGGTAGAGCAGCTTGCGCAGAACCCAGATTTTCTGCAGTTTATCTTGCTCGATCAGCAGCTCTTCGCGGCGAGTGCCGGATTTATTGATGTTAATAGCCGGGAAAATCCGCTTCTCAGCCATGCGGCGATCCAGCTGGATTTCATTATTACCCGTACCTTTGAATTCCTCGTAGATGACATCATCCATCCGGCTACCGGTATCGACCAGCGCGGTGGCGATAATGGTCAAACTACCACCCTCTTCGATATTGCGCGCGGCGCCGAAGAAACGTTTAGGCCGCTGCAGGGCGTTGGCATCCACACCACCGGTCAGAACTTTTCCCGAAGCAGGAATGACGGTGTTATATGCGCGCGCCAGACGGGTAATCGAATCCAGCAGGATCACCACATCTTTTTTGTGCTCAACCAGGCGTTTGGCCTTTTCGATCACCATCTCGGCTACTTGCACGTGGCGTGTAGCTGGCTCGTCAAAGGTAGAACTCACCACTTCCCCGCGTACCGAACGCTGCATCTCGGTCACTTCCTCTGGGCGCTCATCGATCAGCAAGACGATCAGCGTCACCTCAGGGTGATTAGCCGTAATCGCATGCGCGATATGCTGCAACATCACGGTTTTACCCGATTTAGGCGGGGCCACCAGCAACGCGCGCTGACCTTTACCAATCGGCGACATCAGGTCAATCACCCGGCCGGTAATGTTTTCTTCCGCTTTGATATCGCGCTCAAGATTGAGCCGCTCAGTTGGAAACAGCGGAGTCAGGTTTTCAAACAGGATTTTATGCTTGGCAGCTTCTGGGGCCTCGCCGTTGACTTTATCAACCTTTACCAGCGCAAAATAACGCTCGCCCTCTTTAGGGATACGAATTTCACCTTCGATGGTGTCACCGGTATGCAGATTAAAGCGGCGAATTTGGCTTGGGCTGATGTAAATATCATCTGGCCCTGCCAAATATGAAGTATCTGGGCTACGCAAGAAACCAAAACCATCAGGCAGAACTTCCAGCGTCCCTTCGCCGAAAATGCTCTCCCCTTTTTTGGCCCGGTTTTTCAGCAACGCAAAGATCACGTCTTGTTTGCGCATGCGGCTAGCGCCATCGATCTCTGATTGAATCGCCATATCAACAAGTTCAGAGACGTGCAGATGTTTTAGGTCGGACAAATGCATAGTATTTTTTGATTGGTACAGTAGAAAAAGGGGGGAAGGACGAAGGATGCAGCAGAGAAGTGCTGCAGTGGCGATTAATCACCACTGCAGTCAATTTAGAAGCAGACTAATTCAAAATCCAGCGCAATGTCAAATATTGCTATCGAGGAAGGCGGTCAGTTGCGATTTAGACAGTGCGCCAACTTTAGTCGATTTAACTTCGCCATCCACAAACAGCATCAGGGTTGGGATGCCGCGAATACCAAATTTCGGTGGCGTCGCTTGGTTTTCATCGATGTTGAGTTTGGCCACTTTTACACGGCCAGCATACTCTTCGGCAACTTCGTCCAGAATTGGGGCAATCATTTTGCAAGGACCACACCATTCTGCCCAGTAATCTACCAACACCGGGCCACTGGCTTGCAGAACTTCTGCGTCAAAACTCGCATCAGTGACATAGGTGATTTTATCGCTCATTGTATTCTCCAGAAGGTGGGGTCGATAGACCGAATGCTAAACAAAAAACCGGGCTAGCAAAAGCCTTTCTATAGAGCTTAGGGCATCGCAGGCGATTTCAAGCTAGTACGCCAAATTTCTGCGCAGTGGTTGCGATTAAAACGCCGCGTCTACCGCCTGCTCCAAGCGATCAACTGCAATTACCTGCAAGCCTTCAATCGGCTGTCGTGGGCGATTCGCCTTCGGAATAATCGCCAGATTAAACCCTAGCTTCGCGGCCTCACGTAAACGCTCTTGCCCGCGCTGCACAGGGCGCACTTCACCGGCGAGCCCGACTTCACCAAACACCACTAGTTTTGGTGGCAATGGGCGATTTTTAAGCGAGGACACGATCGCTATCAGCATCGCCAAATCAGCTGCCGGCTCGCTAATTCGCACCCCCCCCACCGCATTAATAAAGACGTCCTGATCAAAGGCGGCAATCCCGGCATGACGGTGTAATACGGCTAACAAAAGCGCTAGCCGGTTTTGCTCCACCCCAACCGCCAGACGTTTTACCTGGGCGGCATGGGCATCATCGACGAGCGCCTGCACTTCGACCAGCATCTGCCGCGAGCCTTCCTGCGTGACCATCACACAACTACCCGCCACCGGTACTTCATGCTGGCTTAAAAACAATGCCGACGGGTTTGCGACCTCGCGCAAGCCCTTATCGGTCATGGCAAAGACTCCCAATTCATTCACCGCACCAAAGCGATTTTTGATCGCCCGAATTAAGCGAAAACTAGAGTGGGTATCGCCTTCAAAGTACAGTACCGCATCGACGATATGCTCCAGCACGCGTGGACCGGCTAGCGCGCCTTCTTTGGTCACATGCCCGACGAGCAAAATTGAAGTCCCGTGCCGCTTTGCAAAGCGGGTTAACTGCGCCGAACATTCGCGCACTTGCGCCACGCTGCCCGGCGCACTGGTCAGCGCCTCGGTGTAGATCGTCTGAATCGAATCAATAACCGCCACTTTGGGGGCTTCTCGCTCCAAAGCCAGCAGGATTTTCTCAAGGCTAATTTCCGGATAGAGGCGCACCCCTGCCGCCGGCACCTCGAGACGCCGGGCCCGCAAAGCAATTTGCTGGGCCGATTCTTCACCGCTGACATACAGCACAGCGTGCTCTTGAGCTAAGCGGGATAATGCCTGCAGCAATAAGGTTGATTTACCGATACCGGGGTCACCGCCAATCAACACCACGCCACCGGGCACCAGACCGCCGCCCAAGACACGATCCAATTCGCTGAGTTGGGTTGGCGTGCGGGGCAGCTCTTCGGCCTCCACCGCAGATAAATCCTTAATCTGCCCATCCGCGGCCAGGCTTTGAAACCGCCCTTGGGTTGTCGCTGGGGAACTGACCTGCTCTTCTAGCGCATTCCATTCACCACATTGCGGACACTGGCCTTGCCATTTGGGCGAAAGCCCCCCGCAGCTGCGGCATACATACTGGGTTTTACCTTTACTCATTACATCCTCGAAAAACAACGGCCCGCATCGCGGGCCGTGAGCTGACGGTGAATGTGGCCATTATATGTATTTAAACAGGCTCAACTCCTGCACTTGGGCAAAAGATTTACGCGCTGCATCCAGCACCATCTGGTTTTGCGCAAACTCACTGATCGCTGAGGCGTAATCCAAATCCTGCAGACCCGACAGGGTTTTGGCATGCTGCAGTTTCAGATCTTCGGTCGTATCGTTGACCGACTCGGTTTCTTTCATCCGCGCCCCTAAATAAGAGCGCACTGTCAGCACATTGCCCAGCGCATTGGATAAATCAGATAAGGCCGTATTGAGTTGATTTTGAAACGCCGCCCCGCCAGTCGACCCTGAACCAGGGTTATTGAGTGCACTCGAGAGCGCGCCCAAGGTCGCAAACAAATCAACATTGCTACTTGGCTTAACGGTAAATTGGTCGCCCACTGCCGGCGCACCTTTCACACTCAATTTCACACCAAAATCCCAAGCAGCAGCCGTTTCACCGGTTTGCTTGGCAAAAATAATATCACCGCCTTCGGTATAAGTACGCGGGAATGCCGTACCCGCTGCCCGCGGGATCGTCGCCCCATCAATCAAAGAGGTATTGGTGGTGTTATTGATCAGATCATAAGTCGTAACGGTTTTATTGGGGTCTAGCGGATCAGGCAAGACCTGAAAAGCCACCTTAAAATCCCGTGGGGCCGGCGCATTCGCCCACGCGGTGCTATTTAAAACCTCACCGGGGCTCACAATCCCGGTGCCTGTATTGGTTGCGGTATAGGCAGTCACAAAAGTGCCGTTGCCGTTTTTGATCCGCTGAAACGCATCAGCACCGGATTCAGAAATCGGAATCTGCCGCCCATCAGAGATCTGCACCAAGCGCTGGCCATCATCGCCGTTGTATACCACTTGCCCAAAGGTTGTTTCGGTAAAGGGGCGCACATCGCCTTTGTAGCCAGAAAACAGATAATTCCCCTGACCGTCGGTGGTATTCACCAGCCCCAGCAGCTCCTGATAACGCCCTTGCAGCTCGGCATCTTTCATTTTCTTTTCTGCAGGGCCCAGCGCCGGATTACCGGCACTCACTGCAAGTTCTTGCACGTTCTGAATCAGATTCATTACTTGATCCAGCGTGCTATCCGACAGGCGCATAAACGAGTCCGCGGCCGTACTATTGGTGCTGTACTGCTCCTGAATCGATTTGGCCTGCGTAATATCCAAAATGCGCGCCGAAGCAATCGGATCATCGGCCGGCGTTAAAATCTTGCGCCCAGTCGAGAGCTGATTTTGCAGCTTGGCCTGATCGGCAATATGGCGCTGTAGATTGCCGCTGCCGATATTAAAAAGGGTGGTGGTTGCGATCCGCATGATCAAACTCCTTAACGACCAATATTCAGGATTTCCTGAAAGGCCGTTTGCGCAATCTGGATAACTTTACTGGCAGCCTGATAGGCCTGCTGATAACGCAACAGGTTGGCCGCCTCTTCATCCAAACTCACGGCCGACACCGAGTCACGGCTGTCTTCCGCGTTACTTAATAATTTATCTTGAGCCTTGCTCATGATGGTGGCTTCATTGGTCTGGGTACCAATTTTGCTCACCATCCGGCCATAGGATTCCTGATACGTGGCGGTACCACCTTCCAGAATCCGGGTGGTCTGCAGCTTGCCCAGCGCCAGGCCATTGCGGTTATCGGCCGAGCCGCCAATATTCGACGTCACATTAATGACGTCACCGGTTGCGGGCGTGCCATCCAGCTTCATCGTCCAGCCGTTCACATTCAGACTCATCCCTGGCGTATAAGTTTGCGCCGCCGAGGTAACCCCAGTCACGGTATCGGTATAGGTAAAGCTAGTCGGCGAAGTGAAATTGATATTCACCGGATTGCGAATCGCCGGGTTAAGTGCAGCATCGGTGCTGCTCACACTCGGCGTATTCACCACATGATCTACCACTTTCAGGCTGCCGGTATTGGCTTTAGCCACGGTCGCCAGCATGGGCGCTGCCACGGCAATCTGTTTAGGGTCAGTAATGCGCACTGACAAAGAGCTAATCACCCCTTCTAGCGGTTTGAGCACAAAGCGGTCATTCGGGTTCATCGTGCCCGAAGCGATTTGAAAGCTCATCCCATCCTGCTGAATACCCTGCGCCATTTGCGCGGCAGTGTACGATGTGCGTGTGCCATCGCTCATCCGGTACAGCGAATAATTGCTGCCATCAAAGCTCAGCTCATAATTACTGGCCGTGAGCTGGCTAATATCGCTGATATAGCCTGTCAGTTGCGCCGTACCAGTGTTTTTGCTGTTGCTATTAATCGTGCCAATCGCTGGTGGGAAAGCAAAGCTGCCTTGGGCCGGTAAGCTTAAGCTGGCCGACGCGGCGGATAGCGTTAATCCTGTAACCGGATCGGTACTACCCAAATTCACCACCCCGCTGGTAGCGCCATCCGACAAACGTTTGATGACATAACCAGTACCGCTGGCCGTAATCGAAAAATCACTGCTTTCATTTGTGCCATTGGGTGAAGTCGCCCGGATATTGGTGCCGCCGACGCTAAATTCCACGAAATTACTGCGTGGAATATCAAACAAATTACGACCCAAATTGCCGTTCAAATCTTGCCCGGCTTTGTGTTGCTGGTTGAATGATTCCACCATACCCAGCGCTGTGCGCTCAAGGCTATTTTGTGCCAAGTCCAGCGCCTGATTACGGTAATCCAGCAAGGCGCCTAGTTGCCCACCTGCCAGCTGTGATTCCGGCATAAAGATGGTTTGGTTATCCTGCATATAACCAACGGTAATGCGGCTTGGGTCGGCCGGGTTGCTATCGGCCACCAGCTTGCTCACACTACCGCCCACCACTAGCCCCTGCCCATTACCCACAAACACGTTGATGCTGCCATCATCCATGGTCATGGTATTGGCTTTCACCAGTTTATTCAGGTCTTTAACCAGTAAGTCACGCTGATCCAAGAGATCATTAGGCGGCTGGCCTGACGATTGGGCCACCACGATTTTGTTATTAAGCTCGGCGATTTGCTGGGTATAGCTATTAATCGAATTCACTGCATTGCTGATTTCGCCATTCAGCGCATTGCGCTGCTCTTGCAGACGCTGGTTGAACACCTGAAAGCGGTTAACTAAGGTTTGTGCGCTGGTCAGCATGGCTTGCCGCGCAGGCGGGCTGGCCGGATTGGTGGTGACGTTTTGCACCGAGCTGAAAAAGTCTTGCAGCGCAGGAGACACCCCGGCATTGGGGTCGGCCACAATATTGTTAATTTCGGTCAGGTGCGCGAGCCGGGTTTGCTGATAGCTCGATTGAGTCTGCGCCACTTCCACTGCTTTGGTCAGAAAGCGATCATACATCCGGGCGATGGTATCCACCTGTACGCCCAGGCCGTTAAAGCCGCTACCGGATAGCAGCGGATACGGCGCACTCTGGCGCAATACCTGACGGGAAAACCCGTCGGTATTCACATTCGAAATATTATGGCCGGTGGTGGTAATGCCCAGATTGGCGGCATTAAGCCCCGACACGCCAATATTGAAAACAGATGATGCCATGATCTAACCCCTTGCAGTCTCTATCGGTGGCTGGCGGCTTAACTTGAGCGCGCCATACCCAGATGAGCGGCGACCCGGTCTGCAATGCGGGTCAGTTTTTGTACATACTTCGGATCGGTGGCATAGCCACCATTGGCGAGGGCCTGAGCAAAGCCCAAGGCGCTATTGCCCTGCGCCAAGGCATCGCCGTAACGGCGTTTCAATAGCCCGGCGTAATCAGCCAGCGCATCGCCATAAGAGTCGTAAGCGCGGAATTTCTCGATGCGCTTTTGCGCAATCCCATCCACGTATTCGGTGGTCAATACATCCACCGTTTTGCCCTGCCAGCCCGCACCGGCTTTTATCCCGAACAGATTGTGCGAATCGCCGCCGTCGGCAGTTTTAATATTTTTGCGCCCCCAGCCGGTTTCCAGCGCCGCATGCGCGAGCAGTAGATGGGGCGAAAGGCCCAGCGCCTGCGCCGTGGTTTTGGCCGCCTCGCCCAGCTTATCCAGAAAGGCCGGTGCCGCGCCGCCGGCTTGGGCATCGAGCTTGCCACTCACAGCGGACGTAGCGGCAAGGGGCGCGACCTCGGCGGCAGGTTTTGCCGCCCGCACACTAATCCCACCAGCCAGCTGCACCGTAGGCTTGCGCAACTGTGGCAAGAGCTGCCCTGCAAGCGGCGAAGTGGCCACCTCTTTCAAGAGCGCCGGGTTGCGCTGGATTTCCAGCTGTTTAACGATGGTATTGGCAAAGCCGATACCGCCATTTTGCGCCCAGGTTGTGGCCCATTGCTGATCGCGCATCGCGCGGAAGGTATCGCCGGCAACGCCTTGTTCCAGCTCGTTTTGCGGCACTGATTTGCGCATGGCGGTGAGCATTTGCTGCAGTAATAAGGCTTCAAATTGCTGCGCTACGGCCTTGGTCGCAGCCGGGCTTTGCGCAGCCGCACCCGCGCGCAAACGATCCAGACTACGTGGATCGGCACTCATACCGGCTGAATCAAAGGGGGCGACGGTGCGCATGGCAAACTCCTGCAAACAGGACCATTACCAAGCAAAGAGCGTGCCGAAAATAAAAAACGCGCCACAAGGGGCGCGCCAGGCAACCAGGCCATAGGGGTATAGGTCCACAAACCAATCCAATCAAAGACTAGAGCACCATACCCCCAAGGCAACCAATAAGGACTTAGATCACTTCCAGCTCGGCATTAAGCGCCCCGGCAATTTTCATTGCCTGCAAAATCGCCAGCAAATCTTGCGGTGTAGCGCCGACCGCATTCAGCGCGCGCACCACCTGATTGAGATTCGTGGCCTTGGGCAAGCGCACCACCGGGCCTTTGCCTACTTCGATATCAATCTCAGCATTTTGCACTTTCACCGGCTTGGCATTGGTCAGCGGATTGGGCTGCTCCACTTTGTTATCGGCCAGAATCGTCACCGTCAGATTGCCGTGGGCAATCGCACACGGATCGACCGTGACTGCCTGATTCATCACCACCGAGCCGGTGCGGGCATTGATGATCACCTTGGGCGACGCTTCGGCCGGGGTGACATTCAGATTTTCCAGCCGAGCCAGAAAGGCCACGCGCTGGTTTGGATCTTGCGGTGCGCGCACCTGAATTACCCGCCCATCCAGCGCCGCCGCCACCGGCCCAACCTGACCATTGATGGCATTGACCACGCGATTAGCGGTAGAAAAATCGCTTTTCAGCAATTCGAGCTGGATAAACTCGCCATTACCCAGCAAAGTCGGCACCGCCCGCTCCACCGTGGCCCCGGCCGGAATCCGCCCGGTCGCCAGTTGATTCACTTGCGTACTAGAGCCACCGGCCGCCGCGCCAGCACCAGCCACCACCAGATTACCCTGTGCCATGGCATAAATTTGCCCATCGGCCCCTTTCAGTGGTGCCATCAGCAAAGTGCCGCCGCGCAGGCTTTTGGCATTCCCGATTGAAGACACCACAATATCCAAGGGTTGCCCCGGGCGCGCAAACGGTGGCAAGGTTGCCGTTACCGTTACTGCGGCCACGTTTTTGAGCTGCATATTGCCCCCGGTGGGCACCTGCACCCCCATATTGGTGAGCATATTCATCACCGATTGCACGGTGAAGGGGGTTTGCGTGGTCTGATCGCCGCTACCATCCAAACCCACCACCAACCCATAACCCACCAGCTGGTTATTGCGCACGCCTGAAAAACTAGCCAGATCTTTTAATTTATCGGCATACACTGGCAGGGTATACACACAAAGCGCAATGGCAATAATAAGCTTACGCATATACCCCTCCATTAAAATGGCCACACCGACAGAAAGAAGCGCTGCATCCAGCCCACGGTATTGGCGTCATTAATTGCGCCCTGCCCCACTTGCTCGATGCGGGCATCCGCCACCCGAGTCGACGACACCGTATTGCCAGCTTTCACATCGTTAGGATTCACTACCCCGGTAAAGCGCAGCACATTGTTATAGCCATTCACCACAATCTGCTTATCGCCACCGACCGCCAGATTGCCATTGGGCAAAACATCGGTCACGGTCACTGCGATCGAGCCTTTGAAGGTATTGGTGCTATTGGTTTCACCTTTGCCGGCAAAGGTGTTGGTACTACTTAGGTCAGCCGTGGCATTAAACAGCTTGGTGATCGCTGAAGGCAGATACGGCACATCGGCAGAGCCCTCTAGCGTGAACGAGCCATTGCGGTTGGTGCTGCTATTGGCTTTGTTAGCGGCCGACAGGGTTTCTTCAATCGTCACCACTAAAATATCGCCGACCCGGCGCGCATTCGGCTCTTCGAATAGCAAGCGGGCCGTGCCGGGCTGGAAAATTGCACCATTATTCGCCGCCGTCACCACCGCTGGCTGCGCGCGGGCCGAGGTGGGCTGAGTAATCACACTTTGTGGCGCAACGCAGGCATTAAGCAATACGGCCAGCCCAAGTGCGCCCAGCATGCGCAAGAAACGGAAGCGAATCATCATTTACAGTTGAGCCAGTTTGGCCAGCATTTGGTCGGTAGTGGTGACAGAGCGCGAATTCATTTCAAATGCGCGCTGCGCCTGAATCATATTAATCAGCTCTTCCGTGGCATTCACGTTCGAGGTTTCGGTGTAACCCTGATTGATCGCGCCCAAGCCATTGGTGCCCGGCTGGCCCACGGTGGGCGCTCCACTGGCCACCGTTTCACGATACAGGTTGCCCCCCATCGACTCTAAACCCGGCGGATTAATAAAGGTCGCGGTCTGGATATTACCGATTTGCACCGGCGCTGCCGCATTATTATTCACAATGGCCGACACGGTGCCATCGGCGGCGACGGTCACCTTGGTGGTGCCTTGCGGCACCTGAATCGCAGGCGACAACTCGTAACCACTGGAGGTTACGATAGTGCCCTGGCTATTCACCTGAAACGCGCCATCACGGGTATAACCGGTGGTGCCATCGGGCAAAGCAATCTGGAAGAAACCATCGCCATTGATCGCCAGATCCAGCGCACCCTCGGTACGCTGCAGATTGCCCACCGAGTGATTGCGCACCGTAGCCACCACCTGCGCACCAGTACCGACATACACGCCGGTCGGCAAGCTGGTTTGCTGGCTCGACGCCCCGCCGGCCTGGCGCAAGGTTTGGTACATCAGGTCTTCAAACACCGCGCGTTCGCGCTTATAACCATTGGTGTTCACGTTGGCCAGATTGTGCGACACGACATCAATATTGAATGTCATGGCATCCATGCCGGTTTTGGCGGTCCACAGCGAGCGCATCATGATGCGGGCTTCCTTCTTAAAGCTTTAACTATCGATTAGCCGTTCAGATTCAGCAGCGAGCTGGCTGAGCGGGCATTTTGATCAGCGGTTTGCAGCAACTTGATCTGCAAATCAAAGTGGCGCTGGGTAGAGATCATATTCACCAGCTGTTCCACCGCATTAACATTACTACCTTCAATCACCCCTGAAGCCACGGTCACCGCCGGATCGGCTTGGGCCACTTGCCCATCGCGCAGGCGAAATAAGCCATCCATGCCTTTTTCGAGCTGGTTTTCCGGCGGATTCACCAGCTTCAGCCGGCCAACTTCCACCACCTGCCCGGGGTTGGTGATATCAATCGCACTCACCGTGCCATCCAGTGCAAACACCACCCGGCTATTTTCCGGCACCGTGAGCGGGCCATTTTCGCCCTGCACAATTTCACCGGCGGTGTTTTTCAGCAAACCACTGGCATCCACCATCAAGCTGCCATTGCGGGTATAGGCTTCGCCGGTTGCGGTTTGCACGGTGAGCCAGCCTTTTTCACGAATCGCGATATCCAGATCACGGCCGGTTTGCTGAAAGCTGCCGGCAGTCATATCTGCGCCAGGGGTTTGCTGCACCGTAAACGCGCGAGTTGAGAGGCCAGGGCCACCCAAGACCGGAATAGCCCGGGCGGCAGCCAACTCGGCCCGAAAACCTGGCGTTGAGGTATTGGCCAGATTATTGGCGATGGTGGTCTGGCGCACTTCACTATTGCGGGCGCCAGTCATCGCCACATAAATCAGTCTATCCATGAATTAAGACTTATCGCAGGTTCACAATGGTTTGCATGATGGTGTCTTGCGCTTTGACGGTCTGCGCATTGGCCTGATAGTTACGCTGGGCGGTAATCAGGTTCACCAGCTCGCTAGTCAGATCGACGTTGGAGTCTTCCAAAGCGGCGGCTTGCAGCAAACCGGTATTACCACGACCCGGGGCATTGGTCAGCGGTTGCCCAGAGTTAAACGACTCGGCCCAGCGGTTATCACCCAGTGGCTGCAAGCCCTGTGGATTGGTGAAGGTTGAGAGCACGATCTTGGCCACATTGCGGCTTTGCCCATTGGAATAGCGCCCTTGCACGACCCCTTCTTTACTCACCGAAATACCGGTCAAAATCCCATCGGTATAACCATCTTGCGTGAGGGTATTCACGTTATACGGGCTACCAAACTGGGTCGATTTATCAAAGTACATCTGGAAATTCAGCCCAGACGAACCATTATTCAGTGCGGCGGCACTCACCGAGAAGGTGCTGCCGCCGGTTGGCAAGCCGGTGGGCTTACCATTGGTATCGAAAGTCAGCGTGGTTTTCAGGCCTGCCGCAGCGGCCGCGGTGGCCGATGCCGTTTGTGCGGCGGCCAGTACTGTTGCAGCAGTTGCGCCGGGCGCTGCCGCCGCGGTGGCTGCCGCGGTGGCCACTGCAGCTGCCGCTGCGGTACCTTCGGTGGCGGCTGCGGCCGCGATTGCGGCATTCACCGAAGCGGCTGTCGCACCACCAATCGAGGCTGCGGTCGTGGCAGCAGAAATCGTTGCCGCTGATTGCACCCCGATTGAGGCATCAGAATTCACCACCTTGCCATCCAAGGTGTAGCGCACATCCCAAGTATTGGTCGCGCCACCTGCAGCCGGGTCTTGCTTGCGGAAGTAATAAGTCTGCGTATGCGCCACACCCAGCGAGTCATAGACTGTCGCCGAGGTCGAGTAGTTGTAAGTGGTTGGGTCAGTCGATGAGAACGTAATGCTGGCCGGAATCACTTTATCCGCCGCATTCAGGTTCAGACCCATGGTCAAACCTGCGCCGGTCACGCCTGAGGCACCAGTGGCACGCGCGCCAATATTGGAAAACTGCAGCTGAATCGGCTGTGGTGTAGAGCCTTCCAGGAAAATACCGGTACCGGCATCCACTGGCCAGCCAGTTAAAAACTGGCCGTTATTCACGATAAAACCTTCTTTATCCAGCTGAAACTGGCCATTACGCGCATAGCTGATACTGCCGGTTTGATCCTGCATACGGAAAAAACCATTCCCGGTAATCGCAATATCCAGCGGGCTATTGGTGGTGGTGGTATTACCCTGCGAAAACTGCTGGGCAATCGTGGTCACTTTGGCACCAATCCCGGCAATATTGGCGGCAGTACCAAAGGTGCTGGCATAAATATCGGCAAATTCAGCGCGCGAGCCTTTAAAGCCAACGGTATTCACGTTGGCAACGTTATTGCCGATCACGTCCAGATTTTTGGCCGCTGCATTCAGGCCACTTAAACCTTGCTGGAAACCCATGATTCGCTCCTTACTTAGGCTTTCGCATCGCGGATCTGCACGATGGTGCCGAATCCTGTTTTATTACCGTTGGTGAGATAGACACTCACGCCATCGCTACCAAACTCGACTGACTTGGCGATTTGCCAGGTCGTTGGCAGTAAAGCAATATCCTTGCCATCTTTCACGGCCGAGGCGGTAATCGTGTAATTACCGGCCGCGGCCATGCTGCCGTCCGGTTTTTTACCATCCCAATTCACCTGCACCAGACCGGATGTCGTGGTATTGACTGGCAATTTGGTCACTTCCACGCCTTTTTCGTCGCGAATCGTCACAAAGCCATTACTCGCCCCATCTGGCACGGTAACGCGCAGATCTGCAGCCGTTGAGCCATCAAAGCGGAAACCGTTGCCGGGCGAGAGGATTTCTTTGCCGATCAGATTTGCCGCCTGCATCACCTGCGTGCCGGCATACATGCCGGCCATTTGCGACATGGTTTGGTTGAGTTTTTCGATCCCGCTCACCGTATTGATCTGAGCGATCTGGCTGGTGGTTTGCGCGTTATCCATCGGATTCATCGGATCTTGAGTTTGCAGCTGCTTGACCAGCAATTTCATAAAGCGATCTTGCTGCTCTTCCATTTCCGTTTTGGTCGTGGTTTTGCGCGTATTGAGCGAGCTGTAATCAAACGAAGAACCAGAAACTGGGGTGGTAGCCATGATTTAACTCCTCAATTACACCTGACCCAGCGACAGCGTACGCATCAGCAGGGTTTTGGCGGTATTCATCACATCAATATTGGTTTGGTAAGAACGCGAGGCCGAGATCATATTGGTCATCTCATCCACCACATTCACATTCGGCATTGCCACATAGCCATTGGCATCGGCAAACGGGCTTTTCGGGTCAAACACCATCTTGGGCGGTGATTGATCTTCGATCACCCCCGCCACCTGCACTCCCACCGATTGCTTGTTACTCGCCGTTAAAGGCTGAGCCTGAAACACCACCTGCTTGGCACGGTAGGGTTGGCCGTTGGAGCTGGTAATCGATTCCGCATTGGCCAGATTACTGGCCACGGCATTCAGGCGCGCCGATTGCGCCCGCATCCCCGAAGCCGCCACATCAAATACTCGAAACATCGACATGCTGTTGTGCGCCTTTTACTTGATTACTGGCCGGTCAGTGCCGTTTTCATCGATTCAATGCGCCGCTGCAGGAAGGTGACAGAGGCCTGATAGCGGATCGCATTGTCGGTAAATTCTTTCATCTCGGTATCCATATCGACGGTATTGCCATCGATCGAGGGCTGCCGCTCGTTGCGGTACTGCAGCCCCGGGGTAAAGAGATCGATGGTTTGGCTGGGCTGCAGATGCCGGGCATTGCTGGTGGCCAGCTGCGCCGGGGCCTGCTGCTGGCGCGCCGCCTCGTAGGCCGCTTTAAAGTCAAAATCGCGCGCCTTGTAGTTGGGCGTATCTGCATTGGCAATATTGGAAGCCAGCACTTCCTGGCGGTACGAACGCAGCTTGAGCGCTGTTTCCTGATTGCGAAAATGATTGTCGATTTTTGACAGCATGCCGAGGAGCTCCATAAGAACAGCCTAATGCAAGCACAAAATATGCCAACGCTAAACGCACTCAGCTTCCCGCGCTGAGCGCCTGATTTAATGGCACTTTTAGCACGCCCCGGGGCCGATCTGCGGGCGCAATGGGCAAAACCGCTCGGCGGCAGCGGCAAGGCTTGCCGCCACGGCTAGCAGCCATGCGGCAATCGCAATAAAAAAGGGATACCCAAACAGGTATCCCTTTCAAATCAATATTGGCATTAGCCTCTAGGGCCATACCCCCGACACTAGCAACCGCGCATAATCACCTGCTCGCGCACCGTACTGGCCTGCAGCTGCACTTGCAACACCGCTAGCGCGGCCGCGGCATTGGCAGCACCGCACATGAATAAATCCACCGCCGCATAGCCATGCTCGGGCCAGGTATGGATGCTGATGTGCGATTCCATCAGTAGCAGCATGCCAGTCACCCCTTGCGCAGGGCCAAAATGATGAAAATGCTGCTGCAACACCTGTGCTTGCCCGGCACGGGCGGCGGCCAGCATGGCGGCGGCGATTAGGTCTGGATCGGCCAAGCAGCTGGCCGGGCAGCCGCTCAAGTCGGCGATTAAATGCCGGCCCACGGCCAGATTAGGCGGGGCCAAGCTGGCCAGCGCCTGCGCATCACGCTTCATTTATGCCCCCCACCCGAGCTCCAGCCACCTGAGGACGAGCCACTACTCCAGCCTCGGCTGCCCCCGGATGAAGACGACGATGACTCACTGCAAGACGAGAGATTAAACAAGGTGCAGATGGTGATGATGGCTATACAGTAGAGCTTATACAAACCGGCTTTCATTCATCATCCCCATTGCCTTGACTCAGCGGCCAATGCAGCGCATAGGCGGCAATCCCCGTCCAGAACAGCTGCTCGATCAGCTCATCGGCAAACAGCGCCAGCGGCAGATTAATGGCCAGCAAAATCAGCGTATAGCGCCAGGCCAGGCTACGGCTCACCTCGCCATCGTCGCCCGCTGGGCGCAGGCTTTTAATGTCTTGTTTACCAAACCACTGCGCGATTTGCTGATTACTCACCACCTTGGCTTGCGACCACACGACTTCTTCGGCGTTGACTTCTTTACTGAGCGTGAATTCGCCCTGCCGGTATTCCTGCAAATGCACCCGATCGCCAACGCTCACCCGCCAGTTAAACGCCCCGGCGGCATACAGCACTTTGGCGCCATAGGCGGGAAAACGCTGTGGATAGCGCTGGCCATCGAGCACCACATGCTGCGCGCTCCAGCTCTCCGGCAGACGATTGAGCACCGTCACCCAGCTCCAGCCATCTTGCGCTTCCACCAGCCAGCGAAAGCCTTGCTGCCAGTTGTACAGCAGGTATTCGGTCCAGTGGCTATCCGCATCATCGGTTTCGGCCATTTCGATCAGGCCGATGACGGTCCATTTCACGCCTTCGATCATCGCGCCATCGCCGCAATCCAGCGTGGCATGATAGCGCTCGGCCTCGGTGTGCTTGGCCAGCACCAGCGCCCGATCGCCCGAGCAATCGACTTCCGAACCACACGCCGCGCAGACCAGTTGCGTCGCCACCCCGGCTCGATACGGCAAAGGGCTGCCGCAATTGGGGCAGTCGAGCACATGCGCCGCACCCTTGATGCGCCCGGCACTACGCTGAATATCTTCATCACTGCGCAGCAATTGCATTTGCAGCGCCGCAAGCTGCACCGCCTCACCCACATAGAGTTGCGGCTGGGTTTGCGTTGCGGATACATCGGAATAATCCAGCGTCAGAAAGCGCTCGCCACTGCGACAATCCACAACCTGCGCCTGATAGCCGTTGCCTACCACAAAGGGCAATTCGCCCTGCCCGCCGACGCAATTGGCCACCCGCTTGTCGGTCACCACAAATGCTCGCCCGCCGTGCTCGTAACGCCCTTCGGGCTGCAGCGCTGTCCAGGCTGGCGCATTGCTGGCCAGCCCCAACGGCAAAGTCACCATATACTGGCCGCTGGCATCGGCTAGCCAGCCAAATTTGCCATCAGCAAAACCAATAAACCACTCATTCCACAGGCCTGCGGCGTAGCGCAACTGAATCCGCCCCAGCACCGTAAACGCGCTCCCGGCAAAGACGCCGCTGGCGCCAATTTGCAGCGGCGAATAGTCTTCGAGCACCTGCCCAATCTTGCCAAGGTCTTTCACCTCGTCAGCATTGCGCAGCACCCGGCTCTGGCAATACTCGCAGACCGCCAAAGCAGAAATGGTGGAGCGAAAAAGCACCTCAGCGCCACACGAGGGGCAAGCGGCACGGAACATCAACAATCATCCTTCATTCTGTTATCGCCCCGGCTGCCACTCTGCATATTCAGCCAAGCCCTCATACCCCAGCCAAGCCTTACGGTGTGAAGTCCAGATATGCATCCCGCCTCGAATCCCCGGATCGTCTTGCAAGGTACCTACGCGCACAATCAGGTTTTCTTGCCCGGCTTTTTCACCATACAAATGCGTGCCGCATTCGCCGCAAAAATAGCGCGCTTTGCCCGGTGATGATTCAAAGAATTTGAGCTTATTTTGCCCCGCCAGCACCCGAAAATGCGCACGCTTGGCGCCCGCCACGCTATTAAATGGCGTACCGAGTACGCGGCGGCAAGTATCGCAATTGCAATGAATTACCGGGGTAAAAAACTCATCCACTTCATATTGCACCTGACCGCAGGCGCAGGCTCCCTGTATGCTCATTCTTTGTCCTTGTGGTATTCATCAAACGCCCAGTACGCCCACATCATGCAGACTGCGCCGACCACACCCAAAATCATCACCAGTGTACTCATCGCATTGCTCCAGAATTAACCAATCAGTTTTTTCAGCACTTCCGCTTTCGCGCTGTCGTAATCGGCCTGGCTAATCAAGCCTTGATCGAGCAAGCCTTTAAGCTGGCCGAGTTTGGCTTGCGGGCTGTTTGGATCTGCGGCCGGTGCAGTACCCTGCTGAGGTACTGGCTGCTGAACTCCACCTGCCATAACTCCCACACCCATACCCCCATCAGTGCCAATCACCACCCCGGCGCCCGCTGGCGCTGCTGCGCCGCCTAGCCCCAGGGCATTGGTCATTGCACCGGCCATCACTTGCCCCACACCCACCCCAGCGGCCATACCGGCGCCGATACCCGCCAGACCGCCTTCGTTTTGCGCTGCGAGCGGAATGGCGTTGGCGGCTTGGTATTGGGTGTAGGTTTGCATATTGCCGATCATGCCCATCGTGATGCGCGTGTCGATGGCTTTTTGCAGTTCTTCGGGCAGGCTGATGTTTTCTACCGCGAAGTTATCGAGCTCAAGGCCGTATTTGGCAAACACCGGCGTTAAAGCTTCGCTGATTTTCTGACTCATCAGCCCCTGATTGCCCGCCATATCGAGGAAAGGCACGCCCGCGCCGCCCAAGGCCGAGGTCATCGTGGCGACGACGAGGTTGCGCAATTGCAGCTCGAGATCATCCCGCGTGTACACCTCACGGGTGCCGCTGATTTCGCTAAAGAACAGTTTCGGGTCGACCAATTTGTACGAATACACGCCAAACGCGCGCATCCGCACCATGCCAAAATCGGCGTCGCGAATCGTAATCGGCTGCGGCGTACCCCATTTGCGACCGAGCTGCAGGCGGGTGCTAAAGAAATACACGTCTGATTTAAACGGCGACTCGAACAGCTTGTCCCAGTTTTTCAGGTAAGTGAGCACCGGCAGCGTTTGCGTGGTGAGCTTATACATGCCCGCGCCAAACACATCAGCGACTTGGCCTTCATTAATAAACACCGCCGCTTGCGATTCGCGCACCGTGAGGCTGGCACCATACTGAATCTCGAAATCGGCCATCGGATAGCGATACGCCAACACGCCATCGCTGTCCTCATTCCACTGCAGAATGTCGATAAATTGCTTTTTAATAAACGAACCGAGACTCATGATGTGCTCCATCTGCCAAGCAGAAAAATGCTTAAAATAAACCGCTTAAAATGTCCAAAATAGCATCGAGGCCGAACTCTAAGCCCCATTCGATCGCTTCTTCCAGTAAATCGGATCGCAACTGATCTTTCTCTCGCGTACCCATCATTTACTCACTAACCGCGGTGGGAGATTATTTGCGCGTAATACGTCGACTTAAACTGGCCGTCGCTTGGGGTTTGGGTAAGGCCGAAGTAGGATTGATCACTCGCAGGTCATCGCCTTGTTCGGAGTTAATTTGGCGCCCGAATAAAAACCCGTTGATGGTGAATTCCCCGCCAAAATTAATGACATTACCGAATACAAAACCATCGACTTTAATTTTAGCGCCAGCTCGTATCGTAATTGAGCCAAACACAAAGCCATCTACTTTGCAGATTTGCCCGGCTTTGACTTCTAGATGCCCCAGATGGAAACCATCGATCTTTTGACGCGTTTCAAATACCGACGACTGAAAAACCATATTGATTCTCCAACACGTAAATTAAGACAAACACCCCGCATTAATCACCCCGACGGCCACCGAGATACACCCGGCGAGTATCCCCACCGCCACATTATTGGCCGCGATCTGCGCGGGCATACCCTTGATGCATTTCACCAGAAAGGCATACACACCAATCTGCACTACCCCAGCCAGCGCGCCCCAGATTAAAAAGAATTCCAGGCGGTTTAAGTGCCAGGCGCTAGAGGCCAGCGCCAACGAAAACCCGATCAGCGCGCCGGCCAGCGATAAGGCCGCGGCCACGTTGCCTTCACGGATCAGCTTCAATTCGTCGTAGGGCGTAATTTTGATGTACAGCATCGCAAACACAATCAGCATCGCGACGCCGCTGGCGAGGTAGCTGAAATAGCCAATCAGCGGGGGCAAGTAGCTGGCAAACATGGGTATTCCTTACTTGTCTCAGGCATAATGCTGTCATTTTGCTCTAAAGCTATCGAAATATCCATGCGAGAAAAACTGCTGATCCTTTCGGTTTTTATTGTTGCCTCTTGCGGGCTGGCCTATGAGCTGATCGCCGCGGCCCTGGCCAGCTATTTGATGGGCGATTCGGTGTTGCAGTTTTCCTCGATCATTGGCTGCTATCTGTTTGCGATGGGCATTGGCTCGCATTTATCCAAATACGTGCCCGAAGGACGCACGCTGGATCGCTTTATCGAGATTGAGCTGCTGGTGGGCCTGATTGGCGGCTTATCGGCGACCTTGCTGTTTGTAGTGTTTGCCTGGGCGGCCGCGCCGTTTCGCTCGGTGCTGTATGCCTTGGTGTTTCTTACCGGTACGTTGGTGGGAATGGAGATTCCGCTGGTAATGCGGGTACTGAATCAGCGCAAAACCGATTTTGCCGAGCTGGTCAGCCGCGTGCTGACGTTTGACTATATGGGCGCGCTAGCCGTATCGCTGCTGTTTCCCCTAGTGCTGGCACCGCATCTGGGGCTGGCGAGATCGGCGCTGCTATTTGGTTTGGTGAACGTGGGCATTGCCTTACTCACCACCAAAATCTTCCGCCACGAATTAGCCCACGCCAAGCTGCATCTGTTACGCGGCGGCGTGGTGGCGCTGGTGTTGCTGGGCGCGCTATTGGGAGCGGATAAGCTCACCAAATGGAGCGAAAAAACCCTGTATGGCGATGAAATCATCCACGCGCAAACCACGCCGTATCAGCGGCTATTGATTACGCAGTGGAAAAACGACACGCGCCTCTACATCAACGGCAATCTGCAGTTCTCCAGCCGCGATGAATACCGCTACCACGAAGCGCTAGTTCATCCGGTGCTGGAAAAACTGCCGCAGGCCAAATCGGTGCTGGTGCTCGGTGGTGGCGATGGGCTGGCGGTGCGTGAGATTTTGAAATACCCGCAGATCGAGCACATCACCTTGGTCGACCTTGACCCGGCGATGACTGATTTATTTACGCATAACGAAAAACTGGTCGGGTTTAATCAACACTCGCTATCCAACCCGAAAGTCAAAGTCGTGAACGCCGACGCAGCACAGTGGATCGAGCAAAACCAGCAGATTTTCGATGCAATAATTATTGACTTCCCCGACCCGAGTAATTTTGCACTGGGCAAATTGTATTCGGTGCCGATGTATCGCCTGGTGAAAAAACACCTGAGTGAAAACGGGCTGATGGTGGTGCAATCGACGTCCCCCTTGCATGCCCCCCGCTCGTATTGGTGTATCAACGAGACCTTAAAAGCCGTAGGACTATATACCACCCCATATCATGCCTTTGTGCCGTCGTTTGGCGAATGGGGTTTTATTCTGGCGAGCAACAAGCCCGGCTATACGCCACCGACGTCGTACCGCGTGAAAACGAAATTTCTCGATGGCGAAACCACGCGACAGATGTTCTTTTTCCCGCCCGATATGCAGCCGGTTAAGGTCGAAGCAAACCAGTTGAATAACCAATCGCTGGTGCATTATTTCGAGCAAGATTGGTCGCAGGTGATTCGCTGATGTTTGCGATGAATCGCCGCCAATTTTTGCAAAACAGCGCCGCACTGGGGCTGGCGATGACGCTACCGGCCTGTCGCGAGCTGAGCCACTGGGGCATCCCTATCCGGGTGTATCTGCCTGGCATGCAGGAGGGGCATCGCTTGCGCGACCATACCCCCCTGCCCAAACCGAGCGAAACTCGTCGAGTGAAAGTGGCGATTTTGGGCTCGGGCGTGGCGGGCTCGTTTGCCGGCTGGCGGCTACAGCAGGCCGGGTTGCGCGATGTGGTCTTAGTCAGTGGCCCCGAGCCGGCCGGCAATGCCGCCGCTGGGCAATTTGGCGCCAGCGCGGAGAGCTCCTATCCGCGTGGGGCTCACTATTTGCCCCTGCCATCGCTGGCCTCGCGCCATGTGCGCGAGCTATTGGCGGCCATGGGCGTCATCGAAGCCGACCCGTACAGCGAACGCCCCCGCTACAACGAAACCGCGCTGATTCATGCGCCGCAAGAGCGGCTGTGGGTACGTGGGCAATGGCAAGAAGGCTTGTTGCCACATCAAGGCATCCCCGCGGCCGAAATCGCCGAGCAGCAACGCTTTATGGCCGCCATGCAGCAGCTGCAGCATGCGGTGGGCGCGGATGGGCGCAAAGTGTTTGCGATACCGCTGGCGCTCTCAAGCCAGGACCCACAGTGGCGCAGGCTGGATCAACTCAGTTTTGCCCAGTGGCTGGCGCAACAAGGCTACCGCGCGCCCAGCCTCTTGTGGTATCTCGATTACGCCTGCCGCGATGATTATGGCATTGGCCTGGCGCAAACCTCGGCCTGGGCTGGGTTGCACTATTTCGCCGCGCGCGGCGGCGAAGCGCAAAATGCCGAGCCGGGCGCAGTGCTTACCTGGCCCACCGGGCTCAATCCAATTTTGCAATTTATGCAACAGCCCCTACGCCAAGCCGGTGGCTGGCTGCCGGGTATGGCGGTGGCGCTGCAGCCAGAAGATCAGCACATGGCGGTGGATATATGGCAGCAAGGCAAAGTGATCCGCCTGCTGGCCGAGCGGGTGATCTGCGCCATGCCGCTGCATGTGGCGCAGCGTTTGCTGGATTTACGCACGCTGGGCTATGAGCCCGCCCAAGCCTTGCCGCATGCGGCCTGGCAGGTGAGTAATTTTCTGCTCAAACGTTATCCGGCCGAGCCCGCGCACACGCCGCTGAGCTGGGATAATGTGGTGTACGGCAGCCCCAGCTTGGGCTTTGTGAATAGCACTCACCAGCTGATCCGCGCCGCCAAACCCGCGCACACCGTCTTTACTGCCTATCACGCCTACGCCGGCCAAGACCCACGCCAGGTGCGCGCGCACTTAGCCAGTGCCAATGCAGATGCGCTCTATCAAACCGCAGTGCAAGATTTGGCCACCGTGTACGGGTTCGATCGCCCCATCATCGCCCAGGAACACATCGCCGCCGTCGAAATCACCCTACGCGGCCACGCCATGAGCAGCCCGATTCCTGGTTTTTTAAGCCACAGCGGCCTCGCCGCCCTGCGCCAGCACAGCGGGCAGATTTTGTTTGCGCACAGTGATTTAAGCGGGCTATCGGTATTCGAAGAAGCCAGCTGGTGGGGCGAACAGGCGGCGCAGCGGGTTTTAGGCTGAGCTGTCTCTAGGCAATAAAAAACCCGCCAGCAAGCTGGCGGGTGCTAGGTAGGGCGAAAACTTGCCTTATTTCTTCAGCAGGCCGTTATAGATGGTGTTCACCAATTCGGCATCGGGCATGTCTTGCGAAATTTCCCAGGCCATAATCCCGCCCAGTTTTTTCTTCTTGGCAAACTCGATCTTTTCTTTGATCAGCTGCACATCGTCGTATACCCACACGTCTTTGCCATTCACTTTCCAAGCTGCGCGAGTTTTCTCATCCCTAAATACCGTGCCTGGCAGGTTTTTCAGGTAAGAATAGGGCGCCACGCCGGGCTCTAAGGGGCCTTTGGCTTTGGCAATGACAGGCTGATACATGCCATTGTTTTCTAGGCTATTGACGGTCCAGCCATAACCATAGAATGGCACGCCCAGCACCAGCTTATTGCTTGGCACCCCGCGGTTCAGGTAGTCATCCACCGTGCTATCCACCGAAACGCGGTCTTTCGCGCCGCCAATCAAGGTGGCATGGTGACCCGTTGTGGCCGACCAAGGGCCGGTAAAATCGTAGGTCATCAGATTAATCCAGTTCAGCGATGGAATAATCTTATCGAGCTCCATTTTCTCGGATTTAGACGTCGGCGCTGGCGCGGCAATCGTTAACAACTGCCCCGGTTTAACCGCATCGAGCTGTTTACGGAATTCGGCCAACAACGCGGTAAAGTTTTGCGTGTCTTCAGGGCGCACAATATTACCGTCCGCCCCGGCTGCCGCTGGGTATTCCCAGTCGATATCAAAGCCGTCAAATACCCCGGCCGCGAGGCCTGGTACGACTTTACCGTTTTGATCTGGTACATCGCCTTTGATGTAGGCATCCACACACGACTTCACAAAGGCCGCGCGATTAGCCGGCAAGGCCGCATCCGAGAAGTATTTCGACCAGTTCCAGCCACCCAGACTGATCACCACTTTCAGATTCGGGTATTTCTTTTTCAGCTGTTTGAGCTGATTCCAATGACCAAACAGGCCATTGTCCCCTTTGTCTTCTTTGCCATCGAGAGTGTAGGCCGCATCGATCGGGTGCCAGTAATCATCACCCGCCGCGCCCACGCCCTCTTTATCCACGCCCACCACGCAGCGATTGTCTTTCACATTGCCGAATGCGTATTCCAGCACGGTGATTTTGCCAGCTGCGCCGCTGGTATCGAGGGTTTTCGCATAGAACTGCGTTGTGTGTTTTGCCCATGCCGGGAAGTACATCACCGATTGCGGGCTAGTCGGGCCGGCCACACCGGCGGTGACAGGGGCGATGCCAGTCGGTTTGCTATCGTCCTTGGCTACTTCCACTGCAATCAGTTTCAGATTGTCGATATAGGCGTCTTTGCCCGCGCCTTTGGCTGAATCCCATTGTTCCCACTTGATATGAAAATCAAAGCGCGCGCGAAAATCCAGCTCGTAGTGTTCCCATTTTTTGCTGTCTTTCAGGCGGTTAGGAAAGCCATTGGCCGTACTGGCGATCCAATACTCCTTGCGCCCAGGATGACCATCATCAATCCCCAACGTACCGCCGCAGTTATTACCGCACATGCCCAGATAATCAAATACGATCTTATATTTGCCGGCCGGAAACTTCTGGCGGCTGAAAATATCGCCGATATTCACCGGTTTATCAAAGCGCGCGGCTTTGTTTTCCGGGTTTAATGGATCGGGCTGAATCGAAGTAAAGATAGGTGATTTATCTTCGCCACCCTGACCTACCCATTTGGCAAGATCGGTATTGAAATCATCCTCAAACACCACGTTTTCCGCGTGGGCAAAGGCACTGGCCAGCAACAAAGGTAATAACAGCTTTTTCACGACAACTCCTCCAAATCAAGCCTTGTGGGTATGCCCAAAAGGGTAATGGAGTCGGCGGTTTTCCCTTAATTTTTATCCGGCAGTGTCGGTTTTGTAGCACAGTTCGCACCGGCTACACACCGCTGCCAAACCGCTGTGCTTATTTGCATTTTTTCCGCTTCGGGCACTGCGTGCAGTCTTTTACCTCATTGAGTTTTTCCAGGCTCTGGCTCAAGGCACAGACCGAGCGACGGCAGGCGAGGAAACGCACATTCTCTTCATTGGCCAGCTCGCGGTAGGCTTTCATCACGTTGTGGCTGAGAAAATCGGTAAACAGGATCAGCAAATCAGCGCCATTGAGGCTGGCCGGTTTGCGCTGATGGGCCACATTGCGGCCGCTCACATGTTTATGCACTTTAATCCCGTGCTCGGCCAGGACTTGCGGGATATTGCCGAGGACGTCGGCACCAACCAGATAGGCGTTCATTGCGGCTTCCTTGTCAGTTTCAGTTCAGATGAGAATGATTATCATATAAACGATAATTATTCTCAATAGCATTAGTGTGAATTTTCTATGAACGGCGCAAAGTTTGCGCTAGCGCAAATTCACCGCTGCTGCGGCGGGCGGGGGTTGCGCTGGGTCAAACGGACGGGCCCACAGTTGCGGCTTAATACCCTCACCTCGCTGCGCAGGCAGTGGTAAGGCGCCCCGCGCGCGGCCCCGGTGTCCGCTGGCGGCCACACATAAGGACTCCACCGATGCTGTTTTTGATTCCCAAAGAAATCCAGCGCGACGAAACCCGCGTCGCGGCGTCACCCGATACGGTGAAAAAACTGGTGCAACAGGGCCATCAGGTGCTGGTGCAAAGTCAGGCGGGCCTGGCGGCCGGCTGGACCGATGAAGCCTATTCGCTGGCCGGCGCCAGCATTGCCGCAGATACCACCACTCTGTATGCCGCCAAAGGCATTATTTTAAAAGTCGCGGCGCCCGATACCCACGAGATTGATCAATACGCCGCCGGCTCGGTCTTGATTGCGCAGCTGCACATCCATCGCTTTCAGCATCTGCCGCAACTGGCGGCCCGGCAAATTGATACCTACGCGCTCGAGCTAATCCCGCGCATTACCCGCGGCCAAAGCATGGATGTACTGTCCAGCCAGGCCAATATTGCCGGCTACCGCGCGGTGCTGCTGGCGGCGCAGTATTTCCCGCGCTTTATGCCGATGTTTATGACCGCCGCCGGCTCGGTGAAACCGGCGCGGGTGCTGATTTTGGGCGCCGGCGTGGCCGGTTTGCAAGCCATTGCCACTGCCAAACGCTTGGGCGCGATTGTGGAAGTCTTTGACGTGCGCCCCGCTACCCGTGAACAGGTGGAATCGCTGGGTGCCAAATTTATCGAAGTAGCCCTCACCGCTGAAGAACAAGCCGCCTTTGCCCATACCGGCGGTTATGCCAAAGAAATGTCGGCTGATTATCAGGCCCGCCAGCAGGCGCTGATTGCCCAGCAAGCGGCGCTGGCCGACATCATCATCACCACCGCCCTGATTCCGGGCAAACCCGCGCCTGAGCTGATCAGCGCCGACACCGTGGCCGCCATGCGTCAGGGCAGCGTGATTGTGGATCTGGCAGCGGGTCTGGGCGCCAATGGCGGCGGCAATTGCCCGCTGTCACACCCGCAAGACGTGGTGCGCACGGTCAACGGCGTCAGCATCGTCGGCCAAGCCAATCTGCCTGCGCTGATGCCGGCTGATGCCTCGGCGATGTTTGCCCGCAATGTACTGACTTTCCTTGGCCTGCTGCTGAATGCCGACGGCCACTATGCGCCTCAGCTGGATGACGACATCGTGAAAGCCACGCTGGTCACCCATGCCCAGAGTGTGTATTTCGCTGCAGCCCAAGCTGCGCCTGCCCTGCAGAGCCATACCCAGAATAACAACAAGGAAGTTGAGGAGTCCGCATGTCAAGCCTAGCCCTGGCAGCATCTGCTGCAGCTCATCTGCCCGCCACCAGCGGGCCCGACCCCATCATCGCCAGTCTCACGATTTTCGTGCTGGCGATTTTTGTCGGTTATCACGTGGTATGGAATGTCACCCCCGCCCTGCATACGCCGCTGATGGCGGTCACCAATGCGATTTCCGGCATTATCGTGGTGGGCGCCATGCTGCAGGTGGTGGATATCCACGCCCAGCAGATCACTCTCACCAGCGTGCTGGGCGCGATCGCGATTTTCCTCGCCAGCATCAATATCTTTGGCGGCTTTTTGGTTACCCAACGCATGCTGGATATGTTTAAAAGCAAAAAAGGGGAGCGCTGAGCATGGCTAATCTGACTGCGCTGTTATACCTCGTCGCGGCGGTGCTGTTTATTCTGTCGCTGCGCGGCCTCTCTTCGCCCAAAACCGCGCTGCGCGGCAATCTGTATGGCATGGTCGGGATGACCATCGCCATTCTGACCACCTTTTTTGTCGCCAATGAGCCGGTCATCTGGCTGATTTTGGCCGCGATGGCCGCCGGTGGCCTGGTGGGCGCCTACAAAGCCCGCACCGTGGCCATGACGGCCATGCCAGAGCTAGTTGCCGCCATGCACTCGCTGGTGGGGCTCTCGGCGGTGCTGATTGCGGTGGCGGCGGTGTTCCACACCGGCGTCAGCCACAGTGGCGCGCAGCAAATCGAGCTGTTTATCGGCGCCTTTATCGGCGCAATTACCTTCACCGCCTCGGTGGTAGCGTATGGCAAGCTCTCTGGCCGTTTTGGCGCCAAAGCGCTCAATTTCAAAGGCCAACATCTGCTGAATCTGGTCTTGGCGCTCACCATGCTGGGCTTGGGGCTGGTGTATTACGCCACCGGCAGCGCGGCGGCGTTTTTAATGATGCTGGCCGTGGCCTTGGCACTGGGGGTACTGCTGATTGTGCCCATCGGTGGTGCGGATATGCCGGTGGTGGTGTCCATGCTGAATTCGTATTCGGGCTGGGCCGCCGCCGGGATTGGCTTTACGCTGGATAACCCGGTGCTGATTATCGCCGGCGCCTGCGTGGGCGCCTCGGGGGCGATTCTTTCCTACATCATGTGTAAAGCCATGAACCGTTCCATCATTTCGGTGCTGCTCGGTGGTTTCGGTGCCGAAGTGAGCGCCGGCAATGGCGCGGCGGGCGGGGCGAAGAATTATCGCTCGGGCTCGGCCGATGATGCGGCCTTTTTGATGGAAAACGCCGAAAAAGTCATCATCATCCCTGGCTATGGTTTGGCGGTATCGCGCGCCCAGCATGCGCTGCAAGAGCTGACTGATCTGCTTACCGAGCGCGGCGTGGATGTGCGCTACGCGATTCACCCGGTGGCGGGCCGCATGCCCGGGCATATGAATGTGCTCTTGGCCGAGGCAGAAGTACCGTATGAAAAAGTCGTGGAAATGGAAGAGATCAATAGCGAGTTTTCCAGCGCGGATGTTGTTTTAGTCATCGGCGCGAACGACGTGGTGAACCCTGCGGCGAAAAACGACCCCAGCAGCGCGATTTACGGCATGCCCATTCTGGATGCCTACAAAGCGCGCACCGTGATGGTGGTCAAACGCTCGATGAATGCCGGCTATGCCGGGCTGGATAATGAGCTGTTTTACATGGATAAAACCATGATGGTGTTTGGCGACGCGAAAAAAGTCGTCGAAGAAATGCTGCAAGCCGTGCATTAAGCCGGCCACTTAGCCCCCCCGGCTCATCCAGCAGTACCTCTGATCGCCCCGCCGCCCCTCTGGCGCGCGGGGCGTCTATGCTAAAGCCGCTGGCGCACAGATGCATTTTCCTGGCCGGCGCGTTATCCTTGCCGACCTTCGACAGTGAGTCAGCCCATGAGCATAAGCCCTACCAACCCAACGCCTACCACTTCCGCCCAAGCCTGCCCCAAATGCGGTGCCCCGGCCGAACCGCAGAAAGCAGGCTCGAATCGCTACTGGGTACAGTGCAGCAAGTTTGGCAAAAACGGCAATTGCAACGCCATCAGCCAACAAGGCAGCAGCAAGAAAGAAGCCATCGCCAACTGGAATAAGCTGCGCTAAACCTACCCACCACATACCCAGTAGGGTATTAGCCTTAAAAGCCTACCCAACAATCGCTTGCAGGCCATACCCTATAAATCACGTGCTACTGCGACGGACCTTGCTGCAAGATATCCAGTAGCGGCAAATCGGTAATCCCCACCTCCACCCCCAGCTGCTGCAATAAAGTGCCCACTTGCCCGCGATGATGGGTTTGGTGGTTGAACATATGCTGCACCAGCACCCAGCGTGGCACGGTCTGGGTAAATTGATAGAGCCGGCTCGTCCACGTCACCGGCTCGGCCAGCCACTCGGCGCTCAGGCCGGCAGCCCAGCTGATCAGCTGTTGATCCAGCACCTCGCGCGCAGCGCTGAGGCTGGCAAAATCGGGATGGAGCAGCTCACCACAGGGCTGCGTCACCAGCGTCTGCTCGGTAAAGCGCCCCAGCCAGATTAAATCGCCCCACAGCAGATGATCGAGCGTGCCATGTACCGAGCGGAAAAACGCCCCGCGATCGGCCTGCCGCTGCTCTTCGCTCAGCTGTGCCGCGGCCTGATACACCTGCCGGTTTTGCCACTGATTGTAGGCCGCCATCAATTGCGGCAGATTGCCATCAAACATCGCCTTCCCCCGTTTGCGAATGAGCCTTTACCTTAGCAGCCTGCCTGGCTACCGCCCAACTTGATCAGTACGGCCAATAAAAAACCGCCCCGAGGGGCGGTTTGGTTAAACAGCGGTTCCGCGCAAGATTTAGCGACAAACGCCCAGATCTTGCCATACCCCCCAGGTGCCGCTCTGGCTTGGGTTTTCGTTCACCGTCCACCATTTGGATTGGTAATTATGCCCGCCGAACGACACCACGGTGCCCGCCACGCTGTATTGCGTGCTGGCCGACCAGGCGGGGGCGCAGACGGTGACGCCACTACCCGGTGTTGCCGTCGGTGCAGGGCTCGGGCTGGCCGTTGGTTTCACGGTGGGGGTGGCGGTGGGGTCCGGGCTTGGCGTCGCGCTGGGTTTCACCGTGGGCGTCGCCGTTGGGGCTGCGGTGGGCGCTGGTGTAGCCGTCGGCACGGCAGTGGGAACCGCGGTCGGCGCGGGCGTCACGCTTGGGGTCGCGGTGGGCTGCGCACTAGGTGTGGCCGTGGCGGCGCTGGCGACAATGCGCCAGACTTTACCGCTACCATCCGGGCCAGACTCGGTGGCTGGATCATTGCCCTGGCTATACCACATGGCGGTATAGGTCTGGCCGCCTTTAGTCACGCAGGCTCCAGCCTGATACACCGCAGTGGCTTCCCAAGCATTGCAGCCAGCGCCCGGCGCATTGGTGGCTTTCGGTGGCAAGGTAGGGATGGGCGCACTGCTACCGGTGCCATTATTCAGCCCCAGCGCTTTGAGTCGATTCCACAACCAGCCACCATCGTCGGCCACATTATCGGTGCCGGCAATCGACGTGGTTGAGCCACCACCCCAGATCACCGAAAACACATTTGCCGCTTTCAGCTGCGCCAAATGCCCGGTTTGCCAGCATGCGCTTTCGCTGCTTGGGCATTTGAGGAAATCTTTTACGGTGACGGCGCCATTAAGCACATAAGAGCTATTAGTCGGCATCGCCAGATTGCCGTAATAGGCCTGCAGATTGCTCGCCGCCGAATCCACATTGGCGTCGCCCAGGAAATATGTCGCATCGGAGCTAGCGTGATCGCCGCGGGTATCGACATCGCCATTCACTTGCAAATGCCCACCTGGCACTTGCCACAGCATCACTGGCTGATTGCCCAGCAATTGCGACACCTGCTTCACGTATTCGGTGTACACGCCATAGGTGGGCGCATTGTATAAATAACCGCCCTGCAGGCCATTGAGCGCCATTTTCGAGAAGACATCGCGCTCCCATTTATCAAAGGCGATAAAGTCGGGATTGAGCTGCGCCTCGGGGTTGCCGTAGGCCTTCATGGTGTAGAGAAAATCTTTCACCGCCTTGGCGTGTGGCGCGATCAAGGCCGAATTTTGGCTGGCCTGATGCAGCCAGCCGTGGCCGGTTTGATCACCCGCCCACACGTTGTAATGCCAGCCATACGGGATATTCGGGCCAAACTTGCGCACCAGCCAATTGAGAGAGCGAATGTAATTGGGCAAGGTGGTGTTAGCCGCCATAAACTCAGCCGGAATATCGGCTTTATTCAGGCCCAGATAATCAAACGCCTCGGTCAAGCCGCTGGCTACCGGTACAGCGTAATCAAACGACGTTGGGCAATAGCCGGGCTGGCAGGATTTATGCATTTCACCCAGAAAGTCAGGATTGAGCAGCAAAGTGGCCGGCACCGGATGCTTGGCATCCTTGTAGCCTTCCAGCTGTTTCAAGAGGCTAATCAGATTAATGTAGTGATTGCGCAGATAATGTTTGCTGCTGTCATTACTGAGATCGAGCTGGATGGTGTAGTGGCTGGAGCTGCCATCCACGGTATAAAACACAATCGTCGGCATGAAGGTCTGCCCGGCCAGATTGCTTTCCATCGCGCGGATATAGTGCATCAGCCGTTCCACCTTCACATCAGTGGTCAGAATGCTCTCGCGATCGCCATCTCCGCCCTGCCCGGCATAGCTAAACAGCGCATCGACCGGGCGCTGCTGCAACAGCGGTAGCTCCGAGCCCCCGTTAATCACGCCACCCATCGAAATTTTGCTGCTAGACCAGCCTGGTACGGCGGCGGCAATCGGGGTACTGAATTGGGCAGCCAAGAGCGCGCCCAGCACTGCGCGGCGCAGTGCGGTGTGGTTTGTTTGCATGTCTCTTCCTAATTCTTTTTAAAATAAAAGCGCGGAGCGCCCGTCTTTCTGCAGGCTTTCCGCTGCGCACCGTACCCCGATTACCGGACTAAAAAAACCAAGCAATCAAGTACGTAGCAACGATAGTTGGAAGAGGCCGCCAGGCGGTCAAGTGAAGCGCATCACAGCAATTGAGGCGCGCGGTGAATGGTCTTAGCTGGCCAACACCCGTCTGCCCGTGGCGGGCACCGCCAGCACATAGAGGTCACAGCATCGCCGAACTTGCAGACCAGTGCTTTTTGGTAGTTTGCGCTTGCCAACTACACATGCCGGTACAGTCGGCCAGCCAGCAGCCGATCAACGGCGTCAGCCCTTCGACAGCAAAAACGTCGTTGAAAGGTAAAAATCGAGCGAAATAGCGGCTTGGCGCCAGAACAAACCATCTATCAGCTTACGGAAAAACGCGAGAATAGTTTTCATATACTTTAGCGTGTCGTCAACTAACGGAGCGCCAACATGAATCCCAAAACGCTCGATGCACTGGAACTGATTGCCATCGAAGACGAAGCCCGCAAAGTGATGGAAACGGCGAAAACCGCCAGCTATCTGTATCAAACCGCCCGCCGCCTGCGCTCGGTAATGCAGCTAGAAATGATCCGTCGCGGCTTATTCGAGCGGCAAAAGCGCCAGCTTTTGGGTCGTTCTACGGCCTAAGCCGCACGCCCAAGCAAAAAAGCCATGCCGGCTGGCATGGCTTTTTTCATTGTTGCGCTCGTTTATCCAATGCCAGCCTAGTCCACGCTCAGCACCACTTTGCCCAGATTCTGGTTTTGCGCCAGATAGGCATGCGCGGCGGGCGCATCCTGCCAGGCAAACACCCGATCAATACTCAGCTGCAAGCGGCCATCTGCCCATTGCGGCAGTAGCTCGCGCGCCAGGGCTTGGGCCAGCTCGGCTTTGCGCGCCAAGGGCAAGCTGCGCAGGGTGGAGCCCAGTAGCTGCTGGCGTTTCACCAGCAATTGCCCCAGATTCAGCTCCGCGCTGGCGCCGCCCAAAAGGCCAATCACAATCAGCCGGCCATCAAGGCGTAAACAGCGCTGATTGCCGGCCAGATAGCTGCCGCCGACCGGATCCAGAATCAGATCCACCCCGCCCATGGCTTTGAGCTCCGCGGCAAAATCTTGCTCGCGATAATTGATCACGCAATCGGCGCCCAGCCCGCGGCAGAAATCCAGCTTGGCAGGCGAGCTGGCCGTCGCGGCCACCCACGCGCCTTGCGCCTTGGCCAGTTGAATCGCCGCCGCCCCCACGCCACTGGCACCGGCATGAATCAACGCCCGTTGCCCGGGGCGGAGTTGCCCAAGCGTGAAGAGATTTAACCACGCAGTTAACCACACCTCCGGCAAGCTGGCGGCCTGGATACTACTGAGAGTATCGGGCTGCAACCAAGCCAGTGATTGATCTAGCAGGCAATACTCTGCATAAGCACCACCAGCCACCAAGCCAAACACCGCTTGCCCCGGTCTAAAGCCCTGCACCTGCGGCCCCAGCGCCACCACTTCGCCGGCGATTTCCAAACCGATGATGCTGGATTCGCCCGGCGGGGGCGGATACAACCCCGCCACCTGCACCAGATCAGCCCGGTTCACCCCGGCCGCGGCCACTTTCACCAGCAACTGCCCCGGGCCGGGCTCGGGGCGCGGCGCTAGGCCCAATTGCAATTGGCCTGCAACCGCAGTGTAGGCTTGCATCTGCATGCGCACGCCTTTAGGCCGTTACCGCTCGGGCGGCGCGTTTGCGCCCCAGCCAGCCACAAAGGCAAGCCACGCTGGCCACGATCAGCATCACCGGTAAAGTGTTGCCCACGGGTAGATCCCAGCTCATGGAATAGCGATACAGACCAAACCCAGCCAGCCACAAGGCCAGATTTGGCCAGCTCACCAGCTGAGCCGAGGCATCCTGTTTCAGTACAAAATAATCCGCCACCATGATGGCAATCATCGGCGCAAACACCGAGCCAATCAAAAACAGGAAACTCTCAAAACTATTCACCGGCGCCCACAGCGCCAGCGCAGTGCCCAGCACCACGGCAGCAATGCCCGCGGCACGCTCAGGTAGTTTTGGATTAATGCTGGCCGCCGAAATCCCCGCTGAGGCCGCATCCAGAAAAGTGGTGGTCACTGTTGAAAACACCACCACCAAGATCGCCGCTACGCCCAGACCCGCCTTAGCCATAATCGCCGCCACATCGCCAGTGCCGGCAAACAGCGCCGCGCCCAAGCCGATGATGAACATCCAGCTGCTGCCAATAAAATACGCCAGCGTGGCCCAGGTAGTATCACGCCCTGCGTGGCGCGCCGAACGGGTGTAATCGCTCACCAGCGGCAACCACGATAGCGGCATGGCCACCGCTAGCTCGACTGCCATGCCAAAACTCATGGTCTGCTGCGCCGCAGCCGGCAGCTGCGCCGCCTCGGCCTGAAACACCACCACACTGAGTAAAATAGTCAGCAAAAACAGCAGTACGGCGGTCACCGACTGCAGGCGCGACATGTTTTTCAAATCGAGCGCGATCCACAAGGCAATCAAGGCCCCAATCACCAGCGACCAACCGGCATTGCCCACTTGCGGCACTAGAAAATTCGCCGCTGCCGCGCCAGAAAACACCATAATCGCCGTCCAGCCCACCAGCTGCACCACATTGGCCAGCGAAAACAGCATACTGCCGCGCTGACCAAACGAGCGCTTGACGGTTTCCATCGCCGATTTACCGGTCTTGGCGCCGATATAGCCCGCCAGCCAGAACAGCACGCCGCCTATCACATGGCCAAGCAAAATGGCTTTCACGCCATCAGCAAAGCCCAGCGGGGCTAACAAAGTACCCGTCATGATTTCAGCCAGCGACACGGCGGCCCCAAACCACAGCAAGCCCAGCGCCGGGCCGGACAAGGTGGCGCTGCTAGTTGGTGTTGTATTACTCATCGCATTCCCTTTTGTCTTGGCGTGGCCGGGGAGAAAACCCGGTCGCCCTGTTATCCGCGCCCCGGCAGGCAGGGCGCAGTCGCCATGATACACGGGCCGCCATGCGCCTTCGCAGCCGAATGCGGTGCATTGCATCTAGATCAAATTAGAATGCGCCGAGCCAAGTGTTACCCGGACCAACGCCGACCCGATTAGCCTCAAATCACCGGCGTATGCAGGCTTTTGCTCATAAACAGGCTAAACGGGTCGGGCTGGTACTGCGCAAACGGCCCGCAGGGCTGATAGCCTTGTTGCGCATACAGCCGATGCGCAGGGGCAAAGGCCGGCGTGGTGCCGGTTTCAAGGCTTAAACGCTGAATGCCCTGCGCACGGGCTTCAGCCTCTAGCGCCTGCAACAACGCCCGCCCCACCCCGCGGCGCACATAGCGCGCAGCGGTGCGCATGGATTTAAGCTCGGCGTGCTGGGCATCCAGCCGCTTGAATGCACCACAACCGAGCAAAGCCTCGCCTTCCCAAGCGGTCATAAAGGTAATTTCTGGCGCTTTGAGTGCGGCTAAATCCAGTGCAAACACACATTCCGCCGGCGAGTTGGCATACATACCGGCCAGATGTTCCTGCAATAAATCAGCAACTTGGGGGTGGGTAAGGTCGTCGATGATGATGCGCATTGGTCACTCTATGGCCACAGCTATGAGTAAGCTATACAGCAAGATGTGTGCCTAAGTATTGAGTGCCGAAGGTGTTTGCTAGCGCATGTTGCGAAAGGCTAAGCACTAAAGTGCCGTCGTCAAGCTCAAGGGCGTTTGATCACAAAGCCTTTTTCAATTCCGCTTTTAAATCCCACCGACTCGTATACCGAATGCGCCGCAGTCAGCTGCTCGCCCGATAGCAGCATTACTTTGTAGCAATCGGCCTGCCACGCCAAAGCCAGCGCGAATTCCAGCACTTGCCGGCTCAAACCGCGGCGGCGATAGGCGCTGGCGGTGATCACATGCTCGATAATGCCAAACGGTCTAGCGCCATTGGCGATGCTGCGATTGATGCTTAAAGCGCAGGTGGCGGCCAGCACGCCATCGATCTCGGCCACGACAATCTGCGTATTTGGATCGGCAATAATCTGCGCCCAGCGTTCTTGCGCGAGCTCATCGGCCAAGGCCGGATCATGCGGGCGCAGTTCTTGATACAAGCGCAGCACGCCGGCTAGGTCATCGTGATTTGCGACTCTAATCATCAATTCAAATCTCAAGCTCAAAATCAACTAATCTAGCACCCCTAATTACCTCGGCTGCACCCCGTCATACCCTTCCACAATCACCAAATCAATTTCACACGCGCCGTCGCGCAATGCTTTGGCGTTTTGATACGGTACGGAGTGGTAGCAATCGAGTGCAGCTTGGTAGCTGGGGAATTCGACGATGGTGTTGCGTGAACGGGTATTGCCTTCCACGCATTGATATTGGCCGGCCCTAGCCAGATACCTGGCACCGTATTGCGCTAGCGCTGGCCCGTTGGCGGCGATATAGGCTTGAAAGGGTTCGAGCTGAGTGATGTCGAGGCGGACGATCCAATAACCTTTGGCCATGGCCTTGCTTCCAGATGTAGTGAAAGCAAAACCATAGCATGAAGTCAGCTAAATCCGGCGAGGATTAGGTCTCGATCACGCCCGCTTGCGCTTGCTCGACGCTTTGGTGCGCCAGCGCGAGATATTCTTTCGATTGCATTTCGGTCAGGCGGCTGGCGGTGCGGAAGAATTCGCTGGCTTGCAGACCCTCGACATACACCTGATCCACCGGCACATCAGCGCCGATGATGAGTTTAACACGGTGGTCGTAAAACACATCCACCAGCCAGGTAAAGCGGCGGGCGAGATTGCTGTTTTCCGGCTTGAGCTTGGGCAGGCCGGTGAGAAAGACGGTGTGATATTCCTGGGCCAGCGCCAGATAATCGGCCTGACCACGGCCATCGCCGCACAGCACGGCAAAATCAAACCAGATGGCACCACCGGCGCGGCGGCGGGCTTTGAGCTTGCGGCCTTCAAGGGTGAGCTGCGGATCTTGATCGTGGCCGGTTGCCATTTTGGCAAACAGCTCGCCCAACTCGGCCTCGCTGGCGGCATCTTGCGGATACAGATAGGTGCGCGCGGCGGTAAGCGTGCGCAAGCGGAAATCTTGCCCGCCATCGACGTTCAATACATCCAGCCGCTTTTTCAGTAGCTCGATGGTGGGCAGGAAATTCGCGCGCTGCAGCCCGTTCGGATACAGCCCATCGGGCGGGTAATTCGACGTCGTTACCAGCACCACGCCGCGGTTAAATAGTTGCTCCATCAGCCGCCCCAGAATCATTGCGTCGGCAATGTCGGAGACGTGAAACTCGTCAAAACACAGCACGCGCACGGCTTTGGCCCATTTATCGGCGACTTTGGTGAGCGGATCATCACTGCCTTGCTGCGCGCGCAAATCGCGGTGCACTTCCTGCATAAAGTGGTGAAAATGCAGACGTTTTTTGCGTTTATACGGCAGGCCGGCATAAAACGCATCCATCAAAAAACTTTTGCCTCGCCCTACACCGCCCCAAAAATACAGCCCGCGCGGTAAATCGGGCATCGGCAGCAGGGTTTTACCAAACAGGCGATTGCGCTTTTGCTTGAACACCACCAGCGATTGCCACAGCGCTTCCAGCCGCTCGATGGCGGCGGCTTGCGATTGGTCGGCAATAAAGCCGGGCTGGCTGGCCAGCGATTGATACCAAGTCAGCGGGCTAACGCCGGCTTGTGGTGGGGCAATCACATGTTGAGACATAGTTTTCCTGCGGCATTTTGGTTAGCCAGATTATACGGCATGCGCGGCGGCGGGCAGATTGCCGCAAGGCCAAGCAGATACAACAAAGCCCCGCTGGGCGGGGCTTGGCGGAGCGATCACTTCGCGCATGGCGCGAAGTGATGAGCTTCAATTACAGTGCAGCGGCGTTTTCAGCCAGGTAAGAAGCCACGCCATCCGCGTCGGCTTTCATACCTTTTTTGCCTTTGTTCCAGCCGGCTGGGCACACTTCGCCGTGCTCTTCGGTGAATTGCAGCGCGTCGATCACACGCAGCAGTTCGTCGATATCACGACCCAGTGGCAGATTGTTCACCACTTGGTGTTGTACCACGCCATTTTTGTCGATCAGGAAAGTACCACGCAATGCCACGCCCGCATCGGCCAGCTCAACATCATAAGCTTGGCAAATTTCGTGCTTCACGTCAGCCACTAGGGTGTAACCCACTTGGCCGATACCGCCTTTCTCAACTGGAGTGTTGCGCCATGCAGCGTGAGTGAATTGGCTGTCGATCGATACACCGATCACTTCCACATTGCGTTTTTTGAATTCTTCCAGACGGTGATCAAAAGCGATCAGCTCAGATGGGCAAACGAAAGTGAAGTCCAGTGGGTAGAAGAAGATGGCCGTGTATTTGCCGGCGGTGGCTTCTTTCAGGTTGAAGTTGTCAACGATCTGGCCATTGCCCAGAACGGCAGCGGCGGTGAAGTCAGGGGCTTGCTTAGCAACCAATACAGCCATGTTAAAACTCCTAAAAGGGTTCGGTAAAAGTCGGCAACACTGTAGATATCTGGGCGACGATCGTCAAATCAAGAGTTTTCATCTGCCTGATAGCTAATTTCTATTCAGCCCATAGCCTCCGGCACATTGGCGCGCCGGATGTTGTCAGCTTTATGCAGTTGCGGGCTACAGGCTTATCGCGATTGCCTTTTGCCTTACAACTTGCCATGATGGGTTCAGCCCATTCTAGGAGGATTTGATGATGCGCTTGTTTCAACGTTTACTCTGCGCGCTCACCCTGACCGCCGCAGCCACCAGTACCGCTTGGGCCAACGATAAAACCATCACCATCCTGACCCAGCAGGATGTCTACAACGATTACCAAAAATTCATCGGCCAGCGCGATCCGCTCACCCTCAGCAACTACGGCGGCCCAGGCTCGCGCCGCGATGTGGTCGAGATTGTTTTGGTGATGCAGGCGCTGAAAGCTGGCGGCAATGACTTACCAATTAAGCTGGTGAAAGTCGATAACAGCAGCGATTCCTACAATCGCTATATCAAAGAAATCATGACCGGCAATGTCACCATGGGGGGCAATAGCGCCTGGCAGATCGATCTTAAACCGCTTAGCGATAAGGTGTTCGTGTCTGAGCCGGTGATTCGCAATGGTGAATTTGAAGCCGGCTTTTACACCACCGCCGATAATGTAGAAGCCCGCCTCACCCGTACGCTGCCGGAGCTGCAAAAGCTCACCGCGGTGGTGGCCGATAGTTGGAAGCCCGATGTGGCCACGCTGGAAAGCCTGAAGTTTTCTAATCTGCTGAAAACCCAAAGCTGGGATTCCATGGTGGGCATGCTGGTGAAAAAACGCGCCGATGTGGTACTGGCGCCCTTCCAGCCCACGCCTGATTTATCCATGGATGTAGGCGGCAAAAAATTAGTGCCGATCACCAATGTGAAAGTTGGCCTGCAAGGCAGCCGGCATTTCTTTGTTAGCCGGCTCGACCCCAATGGCGCACTGGTAGCCAAGCAGCTGAATATCGGTCTGGATCGCCTGCGCGATAAAGGCATCATCGAAAAAGCCTACCGCGAGTCGGGCTTCTTTAATAGCGCCACCAAAAGCTGGAACCGGCTGAACTAAACCTCTAGTAGGTGTTTTACCTAATTGCAAATAAACACAATCACAAGGTGATTGGCATCACAGGCTGTATGATGGCTTATTGTAAGCAGTCCCTTTTCCTGACATAAAGCAAACGCCAACCTTCGGTTGGCGTTTTTATTTAACTTTACTCTGGAAATGAGATGAAAATGATTAAAACAATGACGGCCATCGCTCTTGCCATCACGGCTGCTGGCGCCCATGCGAATCTGATTAGCAATGGCGACTTTAGCAATGGCCTTAGCGGTTGGAGCTGCTCAGGTGCTGACCTGTGCCAAACCAGCACGTATTTTAGTGCCCAACCCGGTGATGCACATGCATGGGGCTATGACAACGATGGCTATGCGACGCTATCACAAGTAATTAGCACAGTAGTGGGCGCTAAATATGACCTGTCGTTTCTGAGTAAAGCCTATCAAATTAGTGGCAATGCCTTGCGTTTTGGCTTTGGCAGCTATGCGGACTCGGTAAGCGCTCCTACGACCACTAACTGGATTGCCAGCACCGGTAGCTTTATTGCAACCAGCACCCAAACTCAGGTTTCATTCTTCTTTTCAACGATTCCTGGTAGCGGCACCTGGGGCATCGACAAAGTCAATGTCCAAATGACCGCACCAGTACCAGAACCAGAAACCTATGCGTTAATGGGCTTGGGCCTGATTGGCCTTTTTGCCGCTCGCCGTCGAAAACAAAACGTCTAAGCCGGCCAAAATCAATTAATGTCCGCGTGTAGTGCAAAAAAGCCCGCAAATGCGGGCTTTTTAAGGGTCAGACGGGCATATCATTGGAAGTGAAAATGCTATGGTCTGCGATTAGAGGCCACAATTGGCCTCAAGCCAATCCCTCAATCTCAGTGCGCCTTGCCACCCATCGGCAGCAATTCGCGGCCGTAGATTTCATTCAGCACTTGCGCCATGGCCGAGTAAATCGCCGCGCTACCGCAGATAATGCCTTCAATGCCAGCGATGGTTTTGATGGCTGCACTGCCAGTGAAATCACCAATCGCCAGCAAGAAAAACAGCACGGTCAGTGAGCCGAAAATAAACTGGGTGATGAAATTCATCCGCAGCGTGCCCACAAACAGGAATGCGGTAAAGATACCCCAGGCGAGTAAATACCAGCCCATCGCAGTTTCACTGGTTTTTGGGGCAATACCCCACTGTGGGAATACAATCAGCGCCACCAGCGTCAGCCAGAACATGCCGTATGAGGTAAACGCCGTCATGCCAAAGGTATTGTTCTTTTTCGATTCGAAAATACCGGCAATCACTTGCGCCAGGCCGCCGTAGAAAATCCCCATCGCCAAAATCATGGCGTTCAATTCGAACAAACCGGCGTTATGCAGATTAAGCAGCACCGTGGTCATGCCAAAGCCCATCAGGCCCAATGGCGCTGGATTGGCGGCGGTTTCGGTCACGGTAAGGGTGGATTGGGCAAGCGGGTGAGCGGCTGACATGACGCGTCCTATGACAAAAGCAGGTAAATGGAGCGGCATTCTATACTGTGAAACCCTGATCGGCGCTTGGTCAGGATCAATATTTCATGACCAATGGCATTATTTACAGTGCATCACTGCATCAGATCAATTTCCCGCCAGCCTAGCGCCGCGCGCAGCGGTAATTCTTGACAATGGGCGACAGGCCGCTGGCTATTTGCCGCTCGCCTCTGCACAATCGCCGGGATGATTGGATGAAGGAATAGAAATGAAACCCTGGCTGATTTTATTGCTGGCCATTGTGGCCGAAACCATCGCCACCAGCGCCCTTAAAGCCAGTGAAGGCTTTAGCAAACTGGGCCCCTCGCTGATTGTGATTGCCGGCTACGGCGTGGCGTTTTATTGTTTGTCGCTGACTTTGCGCACAATCCCGGTTGGCATTGCCTATGCGCTGTGGTCGGGGATCGGGATTGTGCTGATCACCGTCGCCAGCTGGTGGCTCTACGGGCAAAAGCTTGATCTTGCCGCCCTGCTGGGCATTGCACTGATTGTCAGTGGCGTGATCGTAATGAATGTGTTCTCTAACAGTACTGGCCACTAAGCCAAGTAGGATATTGCCTCGCAGGCAATACTACGCAGGGGTATATAGATGCAGCCATCGCCACACCCACTCGAACTGAAAATCATGCCCATGGCCTTGCTGGCCATCACCGCCGTGCTGATGGCGGCCTTGGCGGCGGCCACCCCGGCGCTGAATATCGCCTTGCCACTCAATGGCCCGGTGGGCTTATTGCTGCTGGCGCTGGGTTTGGCCCTGGTACTGGCCGGCGGGCAGGCTTTTAGGCAGGCCAGCACCACCTTCGATCCACGTCAACCCGCCGCCGCCAGCCAGCTGGTGCGCAGCGGCGTGTACCGCCATACCCGTAATCCGATGTATCTGGGCTTTGCGCTGATGCTAGCGGGCTGGGCCGATTGGCAAGCCAATCTGGCCGCGCTGGGGCTCTTGCCGGCCTTTGTGCTGTATCTGCAGCGTTTTCAGATCATCCCCGAAGAACGGGCCATGTTGGCGAAATTTGGTGCGCCATTTGCACGCTATTGCCAAGAGGTGCGGCGCTGGTGCTAACTAACTGCGCCAGAAAACCTTGCACAAATTCAAATTAAAACTGGCTAATAAATTTCGTGAAAAATTAAAATAACCGGAGATTTACTTACCGAGCATAACATGACGCAAAGTGTGTCGATCGAGCTAACCGGGCGCCTGCTGGCAGAAACCACTATCGAACAGGCGCTAAGCAGCTTGGCTGCTGCGTTTAAAATCGACGAATCACGAGCGAGACAGCTCCTCAATCAAGCGCCTACGGTCATCAAAAAAGAGTTACCTGCTCATCAGGCCACACAGTACATTCAACACTTTGCAAAAATGGGGGTTGAACTGCGCGCAATCCCGATCCGCACCGAGCTAACTCTGATGGAGCCCATCAGCAATTCGACAGCATCTGAAGCAACCGCAGAGCCAGTTGTATCCGATACTCCTAACTTACCGACTCCAAGTAAACCTGCCGCCACCACAAACCAAGCTCCTACATTCGACGAGCCGAGCTACACCCCGCCATGGACAGCTCTTAATCTTGAGGGGCGCTTTGGGCGACGTCGTTACACGCTCAATCTAATCTACTCATTTCTCCCCTGCGTTATTGCGGCTCTGTTATTGCCACCGCTGTTAATCCGCATGAACATTTCCCCACAGACTGGCGGGGGGTGGTTACTGCTTTTGCTCATCGGGCCGCTGGTGCTCTGGACGGGTTGGCAGTATTTCCGCTGCGCCGCACTGCGGCTGCACGACTTGAATTTGCCTGCATACTGGGCCGCAACATTCGTACTAATTATGGGGGCATGCCAGCATCTATTGCGCAACGGTGCCAATTTAAGCTACGGACAATATGCGATATGCTGGTGCTGCAGCGTGTTGCTACCTCTCCTATTAGCGGTCTGGCCGGGTAGTGAGCATGACAATCTTTATGGTGCACCCAGCGAACCACCAGGCACCGCTCTCAGCGTCTTGGTGGCTGGCATCTTACTGGTCAGTGGCTTCCTTGGCGTTGCCCAGCTAAGCAACAGCCGTTATCTATTTACGCTAGAAAAAGCCATGGCTGGCCGCCCTTTAAATGAGCAAGAAGTGCAAGTCTTGTTTAAAGCTGCACGCAAAACGGTCGACGACCGTTGGCTGAAATTGGCAATGGCTACCTATTTTGAAGAAACCGGCAAAGCCATTACCGATGCCGAGGCCTATCGTGCGCAATTGCAAGCCCAAGCCGATGCAGCCCTGCTGACCGCGATGCGTAGTCTGCAACAACCACTACCAGCAGCAGATCTGCCACCAGCGTCTCGACATATTGTTGCTGATGCCGAGGTAGCTCCCTTTATGCAACGAGTACAGCATGAGTCTGGTGCTGGATACCCGAATGCAGCGCTAGCTAAACGGGCGCTTCAAAGTAATTACGACAGGCAATTGCGCCAAAAGCTAGGCCTACCAGACCCTGAGAAGCAATAACCAATTAAAAAGCGCACCGTGGTGCGCTTTTTGAATGGGTGGGCGTTACCGTCCTTTGCACGAAGGCATTAGCACTCAACTGGCCGGGCTGGGTCGCTACACCATTCGCTCCACGACCCCGGATACAGCCGCCCACCACCGAGGCCGGCATATTCGAGCGCCAGCAGATTATGGCAGGCTGTTACCCCACTACCGCATTGGTGCACAAGCTGCGCAGGGCTTAGCTCACCGAGCAATACCCCCCATTCTTGCTGCAATTGCGCCGGGCTTTTGAAATGGCCGTCGCTGAGGTTATGCATAAAAAAGCGGTTGGCGGCGCCCGGGATATGCCCACCGACCGGATCAAGCGTTTCGCCAATGCCGACAAAGCGCTCGGGTGAGCGGGCATCCACCACTTGAAACTGAGGCTGGCTCAGATTATCCAGCACCGCCTCGGCGCTCACCGCCAGATCGCTACGCTGCGCCAGCGGGAACGTTTGCGGCGCAATCGCGGCAATGCTCTGCTGTACGGTGCCGTCGGCGGCCAGCCAGGCGGGCCAGCCCCCGTTCAGCACTTGCACGTGATCATGGCCCAGCCAGCGCAACAGCCACCATAGCCGGGCGGCAAATGGTCCGCCGCTGGCGTCATAGGCAATCACGCGGGTACGCGGGCCAATCCCCAGGCCGCCGAGCTTTAACGCCAGCGTGGCCGCGGCCGGCAAAGGGTGGCGGCCATTCCGGCCTGTTTTGGGGCCGGATAGATCGTCGTCCAGCGCCAGAAAATGCGCCCCGGGCAGGTGGCCGGCCAGATAGGCGGCGCGGCCTGCGTCGGGGTTGGCCAGATCATGCCGGCAATCGATGATGACCACATCCGGCTGGTCTAGCAGGGTGAGTAACTCGCCAACTTCAATCAATACCGACATGCTGTACTCCAATTTAACAGGGGTATAGGCTTAGGCGGCCTGCATAGCCTGCAGTGCAGCCTGATACACCTCGGGGGTAGCGGCGGCGATCACGCGACCGCTGCTGCTGCGGGTGAGCGGCTGGCCTTGCCAGTCGGTCATCAGGCCGCCGGCGGCAATCACTACGGGGGCAACTGCGGCGAAATCGTGCAGTTTCAGGCCCTCTTCCACCACCAGCTCCAGGCCGCCCGTGGCCACCAGCGCATATTGATAGCCATCGCCACCATACACGGTAAAGCGCCCGCCTTGCTGCAATTGCATAAAGGCGGCGCGGCCACTGTCGCTAAAATACTGCGGGCCGGTGGTGCCAACACGGGCACGGCTAAAATCGCGAATATCGCTCACGCTGATCGGCTGATCATTCAACGTGCACCCCTGTCCCACCACGCCCACCCAGCGCTCGTTGGCGATGGGCTGGTTGATCACGCCCAGCACCGGCTGGCCGCGATACAAGAGGCCAATCAAGGTCACAAACATCGGCCGGCCAGTGATAAAGGCCTTGGTACCATCAACAGGATCCAGCACCCACACCCAATCGGCATCATCGCGTTCGGCGCCAAATTCTTCGCCAATAATACCGTCTTGCGGGCGCAGCTGATTGATCAGCGCGCGCATGGCCAGCTCGGCCTCGCGATCCGCTTGCGTCACCGGGCTGCTATCGCTTTTGTCATCAATCGCCAAGCCGCTGCGGTAATACGGGCGAATCACGGCGGCGCTGGCCTCGGCCAGTTGGTGGGCAAAAGCAATTTGTTCGGCACTGACAATCACGGGTTTACTCCTCAAAAATTCATCTACACCATTTTACGGGCTTTTTATTGCAGAATGGCGGCGAGCCAGAAAAATCACCAATTCACTGAATTAGCGAGAATTATTTGTATTTATGTTTCGATTTACATTTCTATTCAATTACTTGCATTGAAATTTTCAATTGAAATTCCCGACTAAAAGCGTACACTTTTATTCAATTGGCAGGTTGACCACCCTGTCTCACCGTCAGACTGGCCCAGCCAGCAAGGAGAACACGATGCAAGGCGATAAACAAGTCATCAAGGCGTTGAATGGCATTCTCGGCAATGAGCTGATTGCCATCAACCAAACCTTCCTGCACGCCCGGATTTACAAAAACTGGGGTTTCAAAGGCCTGAACGACAAGGTCTACCACGAGTCGATCGACGCCATGAAACGCTCGGATAAACTGATCGAGCGGATTTTGTTCCTTGAAGGGCTGCCTAATCTGCAAGATCTGGGCAAGCTCTTGATCGGTGAAGACGTGCAGGAAATGCTGGGCTGTGATTTGCAGCTGTATACCGGTTTTCTGGCCAGCCTGCGCAGCGCGGTGCAAACCTGTGAAACCGCGCAGGATTATGTCAGCCGCGATCTGTTGACCGAGATTCTGGAAGAAGTCGAAGAATACGTCGACTGGCTGGAAACCCAGCAAACCCTGATCAAGGAAATGACCTTGGCCAATTATCTGCAATCGCAGGCTTTCGGCGACTAAGCCGCCCACGACAGGAGCATCATCATGCAAGGAAGCGCAAAAGTCCTCGCCGGCCTCTCTGAGCTGCTGGCCGCCGAACTCACCTCGGTCGATCAATATTTCGTCCACAGCCAGATGTATCACAACTGGGGCTATAGCAAGCTCTACGAGCGCATTGATCACGAGCGTCAGGATGAAATCGGCCATGCCACACTGCTGATCGCCCGGATTTTATTCCTGGAAGGCACGCCCAATGTTGCGGCACGCACCCCGCTGCGGGTGGGCAAAGATGTGCCGGAAATGCTGGAGCTGGATCTGCAAACCGAATACGAAGTGGCCGCCGCACTGAAAAAAGTGATGGCCATCTGTGAAACCGAGCAAGATTATGTGACCCGCGACATGCTGCTCACCTTGCTGGACGACACCGAGCAAGATCACGCGCACTGGCTGGAACAGCAGCTGCGCCTGATCAAAGCGCTGGGCCTGCCCAACTACCTGCAATCGCAGGCGAGCTAAGTGGCAGCGGTGCCTACCGCGTAGGCTGGGCCAGCTACGGCTGACTGCAGACCAAACAAAAGCCCGAGCATGCTCGGGCTTTTGTCATTATCGGGGTATATAACGCTAGGCGATATTTCAACCAGCCTGCCAGCACATACCCAGATGGTGTATTTAGGCAAAGGCCAGATCTTGCAGATCGGCCAGCATTTTCTCTTCGTAATGATCGACGGCCTCTTTCAGCACCTGTTTGGCGCAGCTACAACATTTGCCACAGCAAGTGCCGGCTTGGGTAGCCCGTTGCAGCTGGATGTAGGTGCGAACGCCATCGTGCTCGACCGCCCGTTTGATGGCTTTATCACTGACATTGTTGCACACGCAAACGATCATTGAAGTGAGAACCTTGTTAATAATTGTTCTCATTATCTAAAAAACTGCAAGGGCTGACAAGCGAAAATTTCACCCGAATCGACTAGCGGCGGCGGTACAATCGGCGCATTGAATTGGGAGTTTTGCCATGTCGCGTATTCAACTGGAACGTCAAATCAGCGCCGCCCGGCAGGCCGAGCTGGGTCTGGCCCGCTGGCCGATCTTGGAAAAAGGCATTGCCACTTTTCCCTGGACTTACGACGCCAGCGAAACCTGCTATTTACTGGAAGGCGAAGTAGTGGTCACGCCGCAAGGGGGCGAGCCAGTTACCATTAGCGCCGGCGACTTGGCGACTTTTCCGGCGGGGATGCGCTGCACCTGGCAAATCACCGCCCCGCTGCGCAAACACTATCAGTTTGCTTAGTGGCATTGGCGTAACAACGCCGCCGCGGGCCGCGCCCTAATCGGCCAAGAGCTGCGCCTGCCGTGCTTGCTGCACCAGCTGCATGGCATTGCTGACCTGAAATTTCGCCAGCAGATTTTCGCGATGTTTATCCACCGTGCGCGCCGAAATCAACAAGCGCGCGGCGATTTCCTGGCTGGATTGCCCAGCGGCAATGGCCTGCAAGATCTGAAATTCGCGCGGGGTGAGCTGCAGCGCGTTGGCCTGATTAATCCGCGCCGCCACTGCCGGGCTCACATAGTGAACACCAGCCAGCACCTGGGCCATGGCGTGCAGTAATTCGCTGGCCTCACCGTCTTTAAGCACCACGCCATCGGCGCCCGCCTGCACCAGTTGCGCCAGTACGGCGCCGGCTTGTACGCCGGTGAGCATCAAGATCTTGGTGGCCGGATAGCGCTGCTTAAGCCACGACAATACCGCCGCGCTGTCTTCGCCCGGCATCTGGTAATCCATCAGCACCAGCTCGGCCGGCTGTTGCGCCAAGAGCTGCCGCAGCTCGCCAGCACTCGCGGCTTCGCCAACAATGCGATAATCCGGCTGTTGCCCCAGTAATAATTTCAATCCGCTCCGGAAAAGGGCGTGGTCATCCGCAATGAGTATCCGCATCGATCTATTTCACATCGCTCGCTTGATCATGCTCAGCATTGTCATGGCTTTGCCGCTGCTTGCCAAGCCAGCCTTGGCCGCTAGTGCGGTGCCTTATCAGATGCTGGCCGATAGCCCCGAGGGCGTACCCAGCATGGCCGCACGCTGGCAAGCTGGCTGGGTGCGCGCCGATGCCGGCGAGCGCGAACGCTGGGTACGACTCGAGATCGCCGCCAGCCCGCAGACGCGGCTATTAACATTGGGCGTGCCCGATATTGAAGCGCTCACTTTGTATCAAGGCGAAGGCCCAGCGGCCCGCCCGCTACTGCAATTACACCCAGATAGCCCGTATGCCGCCCGCCCCTGGCCCAGCCGCCTGCTAGCCTTACCGATTTCGCCCAGTACGCAGCCTCAAGTTTATTTATTGAGGTATCGCGTGCATGCCGATACCCCGCTTAGCCTACAGCTAGTTACCCCTACGGAGTATGCCGAGCAGCTGGCGCGCAGCAATCTATTTACCGGCTTGGTAATCGGCGCCTTGCTGGCCTTGCTGCTGTTGGCCGTGCTGCATTACCACATCGAGCAGCAACCCGCGTATTTGTACTACGCCATGACGGTGGGCTTGGCGATTGTGTTTTTGCTGCAGATTGGCGGCTTTTTATTTCCATGGCTGTGGCCCAATGCGGGGCTGTGGAATCAGGGCTTCCCGATGTGGCTACAGGCGGCGATCCATTGCAGCCATGCAGCGTTTACCATCAATCTCTTTGATCTGCGCCGCCGCGCGCCGCGGCTGTGGCAGGCCTATTTGCTGGTAATGGCCGCCGCACTCTTGAGCGCCACCGTCTATCAGTTCACCGGTAGCCTGGCTTTGCTGATGCCCACCGCGCTGCTGCATCTGCCCCTACCCTTGCTCGCCGGCTGGCTGGCCTGGCGACAACGCCTACCCGCAGCGGGCTGGTATCTGGCCGGCACCACCTGCCTGCTGCTGTTTGTGAATGTGTTGTTTGGTCTCAGCATTATGGGCGTGCTGCATGGCCTACCTTTTTGTGTGTTTCCGCCGCTGGGCTATTTACTGGAAGCGCTGTGTTTTGCCGCCGCGCTGGGCTGGCGCATGCACAGCCTGCAGCGTAGTCACGCCCGCCAGCTGGAAGCACGACTGCTGGAGGCCGAGCAACTAGCGCAAGCCGAGGCCGATAAACTGGCGCTGCAGCAGCGCCAGCAGCAACAGCAGCTTGAGCTTGCCGCCGCCGGGCATGATCTTTCGCAACCGCTGGCGGCGATCCGGCTGGCGATTCCGGCTCTGCAAGCCCAAGCCGGCACCGCCGGCATTGGCCAGCATATCGCCGAGGCGCTGCGCTACACCGAAGATCTGCTGCAAGAATTGCTACAAGATGCCCGCCAGCAGCATGCGGCTGGCCACTCCGGCCAGTTGGCGCTGGATGACGTACTGATCGCCGCCTACCAGCGCCATTTGCCCACCGCGGCGGCCAAAGGCTTGCGTCTGCGCTATGTGGCTACGCGACTGAGTTACCCCGCCTCGGCTACGGTCCTAAACCGGCTGCTGGATAATTTATTGGTCAATGCGCTGCGCTACACCGAGCAAGGGGGCGTGGTGTTTGGGCTGCGCCGGCAAGCCGGTCAACTGTTGCTGCAGGTGTGGGATAGCGGGCCGGGCATTCATCCCGCCGACCAGGCCCGCCTGTTGCAGCCCTTTACCCAAAGTGGCCGTCGCTCGGCCGAACATCAGGGCTATGGGCTGGGGCTGTATATTGTGCAAACCCTGTGCGCCCAATCGGGCTATCGGTTGCAACTGGCTTCCGGCCCGCGCGGCACCGTGTTTAGTATTGTGCTGCCGCGGCCCCCAGCGCAAAACTGCTAACCGGGGCGCCAAAGCAGCGCGGTGTGGGTAACTCCACCTGCGCGGCGGCAAGGGCTGTGGCCACGGTTTGCATGCGGGCTTTATCCACCACAAACCAATCTACCTCGCCCAGTTGCGCTTCGCCCGCCTGATGAATCGCCCGATACAGCGCCATGGCTTCGGCAAAACAGCCAAACATCACCCCGCGCGATAACATCAGCATCCGCCATGAGAATGGCCCCAGCACATACTGCAGGCGGCGGCTGTAGGCATTACCCGCATCCTGACGCACCACTTGGGCGCGGCAAGCGGCATAGGCGCTGACATCCAGATTGGCGGGCTCCGCCACATCCACCACCAAGAGCCGCCGCCCCGGGCGAGAGAGCTGCGCCACCCGTGCAGCATCGAGCTTTGCGGCGGCGCTGTGGGTGCAGGCAATCACCGCATCCACCGCGCCCACATCGGCAAGCTCGGTATGCGTGGCGATTGGATAACGCTCGGCCAGTTCGGCCAAGGCCGTCGCGTTCGCGCCATAGCCCACCACCTCATACCCCGCCTGCAACAGCTGCCGGGTCGCCATTTCGCCCAGAATGCCATACGGCCCGATCACCAGCACCCGCGCCTCGGTGCCCAGCTGGGCAGCGCTCAGGGCGCGCTGCATATCGGCCCACAGCATGGTGGCGGTGCCATTATCGCCAATGGTAAACAGCAGATTCGGAAAACGCGCTTTTAAGGCCCGGCCATCGCGCCCGAATAAGCGCTTGGTGGAAGCCGCCAGCAAAATCACTTTGGCCCCGCGCTGCTCGGCCCATTCACAGGCCGCAATAAACAGCTGCTGCGCCCGTTTGCGCCCTTCTTTACTCAGCATTTCTTCCGCGGTGACATCAATGCCGCGAATGCGCCCGGCGATGCCGCCCAAATACAGCCGCGGGCCATTGGCGTGCCCACAGCGCGGCCGCCAGCGCCCAAAAAACCGCTGCCGCTCGGCTTCATCACGCAGATTGCTGATAAACACCACATCGACCACCGCCTGCCCGGTTAGCAAACGCCACCAACCGCGCCAATCCAGTAGCGCCACTAGCCAACGCCATAGTTCTCCCAACATCGTTGCACTCCTTTGTCTTGATGCCGGCCATTGTGGCGAGCGGATGCGGGCAGATGAATACGCATATTTGCGTAATTGCAGCGGTTTAGGCCGCGCTCACCCCGTAATTACGCAAATTTGCGTATTCCGCCTCGCCCTCCGCCCGACCGACAATCCGCCCCGATTTCGCCACCACACCATCACTAAAGGCGAAGCCCTACAGACAAGGAATTCAACATGCCCCCGTTTCAATTACGCACGCTGCACCTCACTCCACTGCTCTTGGCCGGCTTGCTGGCCGCCCCGACGGCATACGCCGGTGATGAACTCGCGGGCGGCAATACCGCCGGCAGCAATCAATCGCTGGCAGTCGGCAGCCTGAGCGAAGCCAGCGCTGATCAGGCCACGGCGGTGGGGGTCAGTAGCCTGGCCAATCAGGAACGCACGCTGGCCGTGGGCTATGGCGCGCAAGCCACTAACAACAGTGCCACCGCGCTGGGCGCCACTAGTGAAGCCAGCGGGGGGAATAGCGTGGCGGTGGGCTCATCGGCCCGCGCGACGGGCGACTATGCCCAGGCGCTGGGTGCGGATAGCCAAGCCAATGGTGAAGGCAGCGTGGCGCTGGGGGTAAGTAGCATAGCCAGCGGCGAAAATGCCCTCGCCCAAGGCAGCAATAGTGAAGCCAGCGGCAAATGGAGTACCGCCACTGGCGGTAGCAGCAACGCCAGCGCGGAAGCCAGCACGGCCAATGGTTTTGGCAGCCAGGCCAGCGGGTCGGCCAGTAGCGCCATCGGTAGCTTTAGTCAGGCCAGTGGCGAAGCCAGCATCGCCGCCGGCACGTCCAGCGTGGCCAGCGGCAATTTCAGCGCGGCCTTTGGGAACGACAGTCAGGCCACGGCCAACGACACTCTGGCTATCGGCGGCACCAGCCAGGCCAGCGGGCTGGGTAGCACCGCGGTGGGCAGCAAAACCCTCGCCAGCGGGCTGAAAAGCATTGCCGTTGGTAAGGACAGCGAGGCCAGCAGCAATTATGCGATTGCGATTGGTGGCACGGCTTCTGGTCGCGGCAGCTTCGCCGCCGGCAACGATGCCTATGCCAGCGGTGATGCAGCCATGGCGCTGGGCGAGTCGGCCAGTGCGGACGGCGGCAATGCCGTGGCCGTGGGCAATTTAAGCAGTGCAGATGGTGCCAGCAGTGTGGCCCTGGGAAGCGAAGCCAGCGCCGATGGCTCGATGGCGGCCGCCTTGGGCTCAGGCAGCACCGCCGGCGGTGAGCAGGCCGTGGCCGCTGGTGCCAATAGCAATGCCGCGGGGGAAGGCGCCGTGGCACTGGGCGCGGGCAGTAGTGCCAACGCCAATGGCAGCCTGGCGCTGGGGCAACGGAGTCAGACCGATGGCGAGGCCAGCTTAGCGCTGGGCCGTGATAGCCAAGCGATTGGCAGCGCCGCCCTCGCCAGCGGCAGCCAGAGCCGTGCTAGCCAGCAACAAGCGGCGGCTTATGGTTATGCCAGCCAAGCCACGGCAGAGCGCAGTGTGGCGCTTGGAAGTGAAAGTCAGGCCAGCGGCGTGCGCAGCGTAGCGCTGGGGGCGCAAAGTAGCGCCAGTGGCGAGCGTAGTATGGCGCTGGGCAGCGAAAGCCAAGCTAGCCAAAGCCGCAGCCTGGCCTTGGGAGAACGCAGCCTGGCTGGCGCCACCGACAGCATTGCCATCGGTAGCAATGCCCAAGCCACCCACCGCAATGCCGTCGCACTGGGGGCTGGCTCGCGCACCACGGCCGACAATACCGTCTCGGTCGGCAGCAGCGGGCAGGAACGCCGCATCACCCAGGTTGCCCGCCCGCTCGAAGCGAGCGACGCCGCCACCAAAGGCTATGTGGACGAAGCGCTAGCCGAGTTGAATTTTGATTCGCTCAGCCCGCAATACGTCGACCAGAAATTTCAAGAATCGGTCAATTACACCGACTATGTGCGCAAAATGGCGGCTCGCGGCATTGCCGCCAGCATGGCCAGCACGCCACAGATGAGCGTGGCGCCGGGCGAAACCAGCATCAGCGTGGGTTTCGGCCATTATGACGGGCAAAGCGCGGTGGGGATTAGCGTGGTGCATGTGAATCAGGCCGGCGCACAAATCAATGTCGGCGTTGGCCATGCCCTACAAGGCAAACCAGCTTTCCGCACCGGTATCGCCTGGAAGCTCTAAGAGGGTATACACTCAGACTCCTTTCATTAATTAGCTTGTAGAGGCATACCCTGCCGCACAAAGAAAAAGCCAGACTCAGGTCTGGCTTTTTGCTTGCGGTGCAACTGCGGCAGTTGATCGCTTAGACAGCGAGGCGCGCGCGAATGGCGGTGGCAATCCCATCGGCATCCAGCCCACATTCGGCCAACATTTGTTTTTGCTCGCCATGCTCCACATAGCTATCGGGCAAGCCCAGCTGCAACACCGGCTTGCACTGGCCGGCTGCCATCATGGCTTCCAGCACTGCGCTACCAGCACCACCCATGATCGCGTTGTCTTCCACTGTGACCAACAGATCATGGCTGGCCAGCAGGGTATTGATCAGCTCGGTATCCAGCGGCTTGATAAAGCGCATATTCACTACCGTGGCATCCAACTGCTCGCCGGCTTGCAAGGCGGCTTCCAGCACGGTGCCGAAGGCCAGAATCGCGACTTTCCGCGCGGCGCTCGGCCCAGCTTGCCGGCGCACTTCACCTTTACCCCACGGCAAGGCGCGCATTTCAGACTCGACAGCGACACCCATACCGTTGCCACGCGGATAGCGCACACAGGCAGGGCCGGGGTGTTGATACGCGGTGTAGAGCATTTGCCGGCATTCGTTTTCGTCGCCCGGCGCCAAAATCGCCACATTCGGAATACAGCGCAGGTAAGACAAATCAAAACTACCGGCGTGGGTTGGGCCATCGGCGCCAACCAGGCCCGCGCGATCAATCGCAAAGGTCACATCCAGATTTTGCAGCGCGACATCATGCACCAGCTGATCGTAGGCGCGCTGCAGGAAGGTCGAGTAAATCGCCACCACGGGCTTGAGCCCTTCACAGGCGAGGCCACCCGCAAACGTCACCGCATGCTGCTCGGCAATGCCCACATCAAAGTAGCGGCTTGGGTATTCCTGATGAAAACGCACCAGCCCCGAGCCTTCGCGCATGGCTGGGGTAATGCCCACCAGCTTGTCATCTTGCGCGGCCATATCACACAGCCAGTCGCCAAAAATCTGGGTAAAGGTCGGTTTGCCACCGCCTTTGCTGCCGGCCATGCCATCGGCCGGGGTAAATGGCGTGACCGCGTGGTATTTCACCGGGTCGGCCACGGCGAGTTTGTAGCCATTGCCTTTTTTGGTCACCACATGCAGAAATTGCGGGCCTTTGAGCTGGCGAATATTCGACAGCGTGGCCACCAGGGTTTCCATATCGTGGCCATCGATCGGGCCGATATAGTTAAAGCCGATTTCTTCAAACAGCGTGCCCGGGGTTAAAAAGCCCTTCACGCTTTCTTCGCCGCGTTTGGCCAGCTCTTTGAGCGGTGGCATCGCTTCGAGCACTTTGCCCGAAGCCTGGCGAATGCCGTTGTAAAACTTGCCGGATAGCAGCTTGGCCAGATAATTATTAAACGCGCCCACATTCGGTGAGATCGACATTTCGTTGTCGTTCAAGATCACCAACAGATCGGTCAAATCACGGTGGCCCGCGTTAAACAGCGCCTCAATCGCCTGCCCGGCCGTCATGGCGCCATCGCCAATCACGGCAATGGCTTTGCGCTTTTCGCCCTTGAGCAAAGCGGCTTCGGCCATGCCCAGCGCCGCACCAATCGAGGTGGAAGAATGGCCAACGCCAAAGGTGTCGTATTCCGATTCATCGCGCTTGGGAAAGCCCGCCAAGCCGCCTTTTTGCCGCATGGTGTGCATGCGGTTTTTGCGGCCAGTGAGGATTTTATGCGGATAGCTTTGATGCCCCACATCCCACACCAAGCGGTCATGCGGCGTATCAAACACATAATGCAGCGCCACAGTCAGCTCGACCGCGCCGAGATTGGAGGCAAAGTGCCCGCCGGTGCGGCTGACCGAATCGAGCAGAAACTGCCGCACATCTTGCGCCAGCTGCGGTAATTGCTCGCGCGCAAGGGCGCGCACATCAGCCGGGCTATCAATTTGATCGAGAATTGGGTAAGTCATTTTATTCAGCCCCAAGGGGTATTTACTTCTAGGCTTGATTAATATTTGCGGTCAACAATATACCCAGCCAGGGCATGCAAGTATTGCGCACGCTCGCCAAACGGCAGCAATGCATCGAACGCGGCCTGTTTCAGCTCCGCAGCTTTGTCTTTCGCCCCCTTCATGCCCAGCAGGGCCACGTAGGTGGGTTTGTTATTGGCGGCATCTTTACCGGCCGTTTTGCCCAAGGTCGCCGAATCTGCCTCGCAATCGAGGATATCGTCTACCACCTGGAAAGCCAGACCAATGCATTTAGCAAAATGATCAAGACCATGGCGCTCGGCTTCGCTCAGCGGCTGGCCGCAATACGAGCCCAGCAACACCGCCGCGCGAATCAGCGCGCCGGTTTTCAAAATATGCATCCGTTCCAGCTCGGGCAGCGTCAGTGCTTGGCCCACACTATACAGATCAATGCCCTGCCCGCCGCACATACCCAAGCTGCCAGCCGCGCGGGCCAGCAGGTGCACCATTTTCAGCTGATCGGCCGGCGAATCGGCCAGCTGCCGCTCGCTCAGCACATCAAAAGCCGCCGCTTGCAGCGCATCACCGGCCAGCAAAGCAGTGGCTTCACCAAAGGCCACGTGCACGGTAGGTTTACCACGCCGCAGCACATCGTTATCCATCGCCGGCATATCATCGTGCACCAGCGAATAAGCATGAATCATTTCGACCGCGGCCGCCGCCGCCTGCAGCCGCTCGGCGGGGGCATTCACCAAATGGCCGGCCGCAAAAGTCAGCAGCGGGCGCACCCGTTTGCCGCCATCGAGCACGCTATAGCGCATTGCATCGTGCAGGCGCTCAGGCAGCTGGGTGCTGGCTGGTAAAAAGATGCTCAGCGCGCTTTCCATCTGCGCCTGCACATCGCCCATCCAGGCTTTGAAATCGTTTGCGGCCATGCTTATGCTCCTTGCTCATCCAGCGGTTTGAGTTCCCCCGCTTCCAGCACCTTGATTTGCTGCTCGGCCGCGGCCAGCTTGCCTTCGCAAAAGCGCAGCAATTCGATGCCGCGCTGATAGGCGGCCAGGCTTTGCTCCAGCGGCAGCTGGCCGCTTTCCAGCTGGCTAATCAGCTGATCCAGCTCGGCCACGCCGGCTTCGTAATGTTCGGGTAACTGGGTTTTCGCCGCTTTTGCCATTCAGTCTCTCGATCGGTGGGCTGCCTGGCGCTGGAGTTTGCTCATCCAAGGGCCCGGCAGAAAATTGCAAGCGCGTTATTCTACCTCAGCCAACCGCTTTGGGCTTGTTCTGGGCTAAATGCAGCGCTGGATTGCGGCATTGCTGCCGACCGCTGGCAGAGCGGCAGGCCAGCAGCTAGGATGAAAACACCCCATTTCTGCTTGCTGGCCATGATCAAGTTCATCTTTGGCGCCGTCGCCCACCATGCCGCGCAACCCCTGCTCAAACGCCTACACAAAATCCCGACGCCGGAATACACCCTGGGCTGGGGGGCGCTCAATGCCGAGCGGGTGCAACAACACAGCGGGCTGGGCACTACCGATGCCGATAGCACCGTCGCAATGGGGCTCTTGAGCATTTTCCCGCAAGACCGCCCACCCACCCTCTTTCGCGATCGGCTGCTGATTGTCTTATTGGGCCAGCTGGATAACCGGCTGGCCATTTTGGATAAGCTCGAAGCGCTGGGTTACGACACCAGCAACGCGCCAACCGAATGGCTGCTGGCCGCGCTGATCGACTGGCATTTGCGCACCTTGCGTGACCTGCGCCTGGCCGTGCAGCAAGTCGCAACCGAGCTGGAAGGTCATTTGGCCTTGCTGGTAGCCAGCAAAGATCAGCCTGATACCTTAATTGCCATCACACTGGGCCCTGAGCTTTATCTGGCCCAACATCCCGAAGGGCAATTGCTGGCCAGCGAGCCCGCACCACTGCGCGAGCTCGCGGCGACAATGCAATTACTGATGGCCGGCGAATGCGCCGAACTCACGCCGCTCACGCTCACGATCTGGCAAGCCGATGGGCAGGCCTGCAAACGAGCGCCACAGGCGGCGCATGCGGTGGGGCAATATTTACACCACATGCAGGCCGATATGCAGCAACAGCCACTGCTGTTGGCCGAGCTGGCGCACCATGCCCACACCCAGCAACTGAGCCAGCTACTGAATCAACTCGCGCGCGGCCATGCTTATCGGCGAGTATTGCTGCTGGCCAGTGGCTCCAGCCACCATGCCGCCATGCTGGCGAGCCAGTGGTTTGAAGCCATCGCCGGCCTGCCCGCACGCTATGAGCTAGCCAGCGAATACCGCAGTAAGCTTAGCCCTTTCGAGCCCGACACCCTGGTGGTGGCCTTATCGCAATCTGGGGAAACCGCCGATACCTTGGCGGCACTGCAGCTGGCGATTCAAAGCGGGCATCAGCATACGATTGCGATCAGCAATAATCCGTTTAGCCGGCTGATGCGGCTGGCTAGCCAAGGCTTGCCACAATTTGCCGGCCCCGAAGCAGGCGCGACCTCGACCAAAACCTTTAGCAGCCAGCTGGTGGTGCTCTATAGCCTGGCGCTCGCCTTGGCGCGCGGACTGGGACGCGATGTCCGTCAGGCCGAACAGGCCTTGCGCGGCTTGGGCGCGTTGGCGCAACACACCTTGCAGCTGGAACCTAAAATTAAGGAATGGGCGCAACTGCTGCACCGCACTGACAATCTATTTATTACTGGCCGCCAGTTGCACTGGCCGATTGCGCTAGAAGGAGCCCAAAAGCTCAAAGAAATTGCCTACCAGCACGCCGAAGGCTACCCGGGCGGCGAACTCAAACACGGCCCCGTTACACTGATTAACCGCGTGGTACCGGTGATTGCCTGCCTGCCCTGGGATAATCTGTCCGATAAAATGCTCGCCAACCTGCAGGAAGTGCGTGCCCGGCACGGCATGATTTTTATTTTAAGCGATGCCAAACTCAGCTCGGGTGAGGGTTTTTATTGCCTGCAGCTGCCCAAAGCAGCGGCGGAAACCGCCCCCATTCTGTACGCGCTGGCTTTGCAGTTGCTGAGTTATCACTGTGCCTTGCTGCGCGGCAATCATATCGATCGCCCTCGCTATCTGAGCAAAGCCCAAACCAGTGAGTAAGGTTGGCCGCCATTTGGTGCAGATAATAAAAAACGCCGCAGGAGCGGCGTTTTTTTATGGCAGCAACTCAAGGCTTATTTTGAGTTGTTGATCATGTACAGTGCAGCGGCTTTGAATTCTTCATCCGAGCCAGAGTAGCCGCCTTTCGGTGGCATAGCGTTAATCCCTTTGATACCCAAAGCGACAGCCGCATCAACGCCATCTTTCAGGCGTGGCGCCCAAGCCGCTTTATCGCCAAATTTTGGTGCGCCAGCAGCACCTGACTGGTGACAGGCCACACATACGCTAGAGTAAATTTCTTTACCTTTGGTGTTTGGATCAACCGCACCACCCGCCGCAGCACCTGCAACTTTAGGCTCTTCAAATTTGCCGCCAGCCGCGTTACCCATAAAGGCCACTGCACGTTTCACTTCGTCGTCGGTCAGATCAGCCGCACCACCTTTGGCTGGCATCGCGTTAAAGCCACCGATGGCGTGTTTGGCCAAAGTTTCAAAACCTTGCGCAATCCGTGCGCTCCAAGCACCTGCATCGCCAAATTTCGGCGCACCGGCCAAACCGGCACCGTGACAGGAGATACAGACCGCTTCGTAAACCGCTTTACCGCTGCGCGAACCTGGCGCGCCGCCTTCAACAACTTTGACAGCTCCCACTGGCTGCAGGCGGGCAGACACCGCTTCGGCAGTCATGGTTGAGCTGCTCAGATTGGTTGACATCCCAGATGTAAACAATTTGATCAGCAAATACACTACCAATGGCAGGCCGATCAAAGCCGCCACTACCAAACCAGCAACGCCCTTAGACGCAGTTGCGTTGGAACCGCTCATGCTGTCATCCCTTGTATCAATCGTTAATAATCGAGCTTAAGTCAGCTTCTAGACTGTGCAATTATACCGCTAATCCCTATCACCACAAGGTGCGCAAGGTTTTGCGGCGCTAGACGCACAGCAATAAAGCAGTTATTATCTGCGCCTTCCTAAAAGCGTCCATAGCTCAGTTGGATAGAGTGTCAGTTTCCGAAGCTGAAGGTCGCAGGTTCGATTCCTGCTGGACGCGCCAGAATTTCCAATAGCCTATTGTAGTTGAACTGCAATCTGCCTAGCTATCTCCCCCAAATACTTTTTACGCTAGCTCGCCTGCGCTCTTCAGTGCTCGCTCTGCCGCTGGAAAAACGCCCACAATAAATCCGTAGCTGAAATGGCCTGACTGGGATCGGCTTTGCCTTTTCTGGGGCTTTGCCCGCCTGGCCAGCTGTGGCCACCCGTGGCTGTGGTACACAATTGCACTTCGGAGCCGGACTGGCACGGTGCGTATTGAGTGCATTGCGCGCCAGCTTGTTGTAACACCACTCGCCCTTGCTCTGGACAGGCTAGACGCTGAGTCCAGCGGGTAAGGGTTGCGGGCACCGAGGTAAAATCGGTGACTTGTTCGCGCAAACCGTCCTGCCGGCCCGCGCCGCCATTGAACAACACCCGTTCATCATCCAGCGCATGAATATGTAATACCGATACCGCGCGGCCGGGCGGGCAGCTGCGGGTGTTGTCCGTGCCAGCAATGGCAGCAATGGCGCGAAAGACATCGGGGGCTTCGCAAGCCAGCCGATAAGCCAGCATCGCGCCATTGGACATCCCGGTGGCAAACACCCGCTGGCGATCCACCGGCCAGCGCTGGGCGATGGCAGCAACCATGGCGCGGATAAAGCCGACATCATCCACCGCCTGATCACGAGCAGCGCCACAACAATTTCCGGCATTCCAGGTGGCAAACTGCCCACCCGGCCAGCGACTTAGCCCATTGGGATACGCCACTATAAAGCCGGCCTGATCGGCTTTGGGGCTTAGACCATACCAGCGCGGGTCGGCCATAATGCCGCGATGCCCACCACCGCCATGCAGCGCCACTACCAGTGGCAAAGGCTGTCCAGACTTCAGCTGGGGTGGTAAATGCACGCGGTAATAGCGAGTCTGGCCCGCATGCTCGAGCTGCAACTCCAGCTCGCTACCGGTATTGGCGGCACCGGCGGCACTGGCTAGCAGGCATAGGCCGAGTGCACCAGCAATGAAACGCAGCCAAATACTCTGCATAGGTATTGCCCCTAGACCATTAATTATCAATACCTGTAACTCTATACCCCAGCATATGCAGCGCAGCAGCTTTGCAAATGCTGGCGCAATGCCTGCACCAGCGGGCTAAGCTGGCGGCGATCGGCGCAGACTAAATACAGCGGCGCCAATTCCCCTTGCCAGTCAGTCAACAGCGGCAGCAGGCGCCCGGCGGCTATATCGGCCGCCACATCTAGCCATGATTTATAGGCTAGACCATGCCCGGCCAAGGCCCAGCGGCGGACCACATCGCCATCGGCCGAAAAGCGCTGCGCGGCGATCTGCACTTGCGCGCTTTCTGTGCCTCGGTAAAACCGCCAGCGCGGGTGGGTTTGCTCGCCCAGCTGAAAGCTCAAACAGGCATGCGCGCTGATCTCAGCTGGGCTGGCCGGTGTGCCATGGGCGGCCACATAGGCTGGCGCGGCGCACAGCACCCGGCGGTTGTGCGCGGCCAGCGGCAGCGCCACCAAGCCCGAATCCGCCGGCTCGCCATAGCGTATCGCCACATCCACCGGGCTGCGATAAATATTCGTAAGCCGGTCAGTGAGCTCAAGGCGCAGCTCAACCGCCGGATGCCGCGCCAGAAATTCATCCAGCCAGGGCAGCAACACATTGCGGCCTAAATCCGAAGGCACCGACAGCTGCAACACCCCGGCGATTTGCTGCTGACCGACCTGCAGGGCCAGTTGGCCCGCGCGGATTTCTTCCACCGCCTGGCGCGCATGCCCCAAAAATAACTCGCCCGCCGGGGTGAGCCGCAAATGGCGGGTCGATCGTGTGAGCAAGGGCACGCCCAGCTCGGCTTCCAGCCGTTTGAGCATGGCGCTCGCCACCGCGGGCGATAAATCCAGCTGCCGCGCCGCTTGCGACAAACTACCAGCTGCGGCCGTGCAGAGTAATAACTCAAGTTCGCGCAGAAATTTCATCGACGTATTTTCAAATAAATATTGAAATTGATTATACAAGCTTGTGATTGATTGAAAATCATGGCCGACGGATGATGATGGCCAGACAAACCTACGCGAGATTGGCCATGTACCCTACCCTGCTTAGCCCCACCGCCCTTGGGCCGCTGCCGCTCAACAACCGTCTGGTCTTAGCGCCAATGACCCGCTGCCGCACCAGCCAGCCCGGTGATGTGCCAAATGCCCTGATGGCCGAGTATTACGCGCAGCGCGCTAGCGCCGGCTTGCTGATCACCGAAGCCAGCCAGATCTCGGCGCAAGGTCAGGGCTATAGCTATACCCCCGGGATCTATACGCCGGAACAGATTGCAGGCTGGCGCCTGGTGACCGATACCGTGCATCAAGCTGGCAGCAAGATTTTTCTGCAACTGTGGCACGTCGGGCGAATGTCACATGCGGCCTTTCAAAATGGCGGCCTGCCGGTAGCGCCCTCGGCGATTAACCCGCAAGCCCAAATCTGGCTAGCGGACGAGCACGGCCAGGGCCGGATGGTGGATTGCCCCACCCCACGGGCGCTAACGCTAGAGGAAATCCCCGGCCTGATCGCCGATTATGTGCAGGCTGCGCGGAACGCCATGGCCGCCGGCTTTGACGGCGTGGAAATCCACGCCGCCAATGGCTATCTACTGGATCAGTTTTTACGCACCACCGCCAATCAGCGCACCGACGCCTATGGTGGCAGTCAGGCCAATCGCTTGCGGCTTTTGCTGGAAGTAACCCAAGCCATCAGCGCAGCCATTGGCGCCGAGCGCGTGGGGGTACGGCTGGCGCCTTACATCACCGCCCGCGGTATGGCCTGCCCGGACATTATTCCCACGATTCTGGCGGCCGCCACGGCGCTGGATGCGCTGAATATCGCCTATCTGCATTTATCGGAGGCCGATTGGGATGATGCGCCAAGTATTCCCGAGCATTTCCGGCGCCAGCTGCGCGAACAATTTCATGGGCGCCTGATTTGCGCCGGCCGCTATACCGCAGCGCAGGCCGAATCGTTACTACAAGCAGGCTGGGCCGATTTAGTGGCCTTTGGCCGGCCATTTATTGCCAACCCTGATTTACCCGCCCGCTTTGCCAATGGCTGGCCACTGGCCCAGTTTGACCCCAGCACACTATTTGGCGGTGATGCCCGTGGCTACACCGATTACCCCGCCTATGCTGGCGCGGCCGCTTAGGCCTGGGCCCACGTGGCTAAAGGCGATACGGCTTTACAGATTAAATAACTAAGGAATTCATCATGCGTGCAGTTGCTTACCAAACCCCACACCCCATTGATCACCCCGCGGCTTTGCTCGATATCGAGCTGCCGACCCCCACGCCGCAAGGGCGCGATATTTTGGTTGCCGTTCAGGCGATTGCCGTTAATCCGGTCGATACCAAAGTGCGCGCCAATCGCTCCGCAGCCGCGGGCGAATGGGTCACGCTCGGCTGGGATGCCAGCGGGATTGTTGAAGCCGTAGGCCCCGACGTCGTAGGCTTTCGCCCCGGCGATCGGGTTTGGCATGCCGGAGATTTGCAGCGCGCCGGCAGTTACGCCGAGTATCAGCTGGTGGATGAGCGGCTGGTGGGCCACATGCCGCACTCGCTGGATTTTGCCACCGCCGCCTCGCTGCCCCTCACCGCCATCACCGCGTGGGAAATGCTGTTTGATCGCCTGCAATTGCGCCGGGATGACCCAAGCCCCGGGCAGCTGCTGATTATTGGCGCGGCCGGGGGCGTAGGCTCGATCATGGTGCAGCTGGCGCGACAGCTGACTAACTTCACCGTGATTGGCACCGCCTCGCGAGCCAGCACGCAAGAATGGGTGCTCGCGGCTGGCGCGCATCATGTAATTGATCACAGCCAGCCTCTGGCGCCACAGCTGGCTGAACTGGGCTTTGCACATGTTAGCCATGTGGTGTGCCTAACCCATACCGACGAGCACTACGCGCAAATCGTCGAGATCTTGGCGCCGCAAGGGCATTTCGGCCTGATTGATGACCCGGCCACCTTACTGGATATCCGTCTGCTGAAACGTAAAAGCATTGCTCTGCATTGGGAGCTGATGTTTACCCGCTCGCTGTATCAAACCGCCGATATGGCTGCCCAGCAAGCGCTGCTTAATCAGGTGGCGCAGCTGGTGGATGCGGGCCAGCTCAAGCCCACAGTGGGCGAGCATTTCGGGCTGATCAATGCCGCCAATTTGCGCCGCGCCCATGCCCTACTGGAAAGCGGGCAGGCCCGAGGCAAGATTGTATTGAGTGGCTTTGCCGGCTAAGGCTTAAGCCGGTAGCGGATAGGGCTGGCGCCAATTGATGTGCGCCGGCACCCAAGCTGCGCTCACCGGCTCCCCCGCCAGCAGCGCCTGAATGCGGGCCAGGCCTTGGGCGGCCAGGCCGGCGCTGTCTTGCACCACCGCATTGATCGGCCGCGGTAGGCAATCGAGCAAGCGATGATCATCAAAGCTCATTAAATACCGCGGTGCAGTGCGAAAGTGATCGTGCTGATTCATAAATTCCAGCACCCCTTCCAGCAGCGAAATCGAGGCGGTAAAAATCGCCTGCGGATACCGCCCCAGCTGGGCATAGCATTCCTGCATCATTTCCAGACCACTGTGCTGCTGATAATCACGGTGATAAATCAGCGCCGCATCAGCGGTTTTGCCCGCCGCTTGCCAGGCCTGATGAAAGCCGGCCAGACGATCAATGCTGGGCGACAAATCCTTTTGCCCGCCAAAATAGGCAATCTCGTTCACCCCTTGCGCCAAAGTCTGGCTAATCAGCTCGCAAACCGGCGTTTGCGCATCGCTCACCACAAACGGCAAAGGGCTATCGATCACGCGCCGATCCAGCAGCACCAGCGGCAAACGCTTGGCCCACTTGGTATAGAGCTTGGCCTGATTGGTGCAAGGCACCAGCAGCAAGCCATCCACCTGCCGCGCCAGCAGTTGCTCTACCGCTTTGACTTCCATCTCGGCGTCATCGTTGCTGCTCACCACAAAAAGCTGAAAACCGGCATCGCGGCACAGGGGTTCCAGCGTTTGTGCCAACATGGCGTGGGCAAAGTTGGTTAATTCGGGAATCACCAAGCCCAGCGTGCCACTGCGGCGCGAGCGCAGTAGCCGTGCCGAAGCCGAGGGCTGAAAATGATGCTCCGCGGCCACCTGCTGCACGCGGGCCACAGTAGCTGGCGCAATGCGGTATTGCTCGGCGCGGCCATTTAAAATCATGCTAGCCGTCGTTTTCGACACCCCGGCTAGCGCCGCAATATCGGCAATGGTGAGGCGCTGATAGGCCGTCATCACAACTCCAAACACAAGGGCCGAGCCCCAACAGGGTGGGTCTCGGCCAAGGTCACAATCAAGGGCACAGGCCCGGCGGATTATTGCTTCACCAGATCCAGCGGTACCGGGATAAATTTGTCCACGGCTTCGCCTTTGCTCAGTTTCACGGCCGTATCCACGCCCATTTTACCGATCAGCTCAGGTTTTTGTTGCACGGTGGCCGCCATTTGCCCAGCTTTAACCGCAGCAACCGCATCGGCCGTGGCATCAAAGCCCACCACGATCACGTCTTTTTTGCCGGCGGCTTCCAGCGCTTTCAGCGCACCTAAAGCCATTTCGTCATTGTGGGCAAAGACGCCTTTGATGTCTTTATTGCCTTGCAAGATGTTCTCCATCACCGACAGCCCTTTGGCGCGATCAAAATCTGCCGCCTGTTTAGCCGCCAGTTTCAGCTCAGGCTTGCCATCCACCACGCTGTGGAAACCCTGGCCACGCTCGCGGGCCGCAGATGAGCCGGGAATCCCTTCCAGCTCAACGATATTGCCTTTGCCACCGATTTTCTCCAGCAAAAATTCTGCGGCCATTTTGCCGCCAGCGACATTGTCGGAAGCGATGTGGGCATTCACTTCTGCGCCATTCACGCTGCGATCGAGCGACACCACCTTAATGCCGGCGTTCAGCGCTTCTTTTACTACGCCGGCCACGGCAGCCGAATCAGCAGGGTTAATCAAAATGACTTGCACTTTTTTCTGGATCAGATCTTCGATATTGGCGATCTGTTTGGCCGAATCATCCTGCGCATCCACCGTAATCAGTTTCACGCCCTGCGCTTTGGCTTCGGCATCGGCGCCATCACGCAGCGCGACAAAGAATGGGTTATTTTGGGTTGAGATCGCCAAGCCCACGCTCAGCTGGCTGCTGGCGGCAGCGGGCTCGCTCGCGGCTTGGGTTTCGGGGCCCTGTTTCGAGCACGCCACCAAAGCAGTGGCCAACAAACCGAGCAGTAAAGGGGTAAGTACGCGTTTCATAGCTGACTCCAATCAGAGAAGAAAATCTGCCGGTCTCCGGCGATGGGCCGGCAGTTGGTTTTTTACTGAACTACCGCACTACTTCTTGCCAGCTCGGTCGAGCAAGACCGCCAGCAGAATCACCACACCCTTGATCACCTGCTGGTAGAAGGACGACACGCCCAGCAGATTCAAGCCGTTATTCAAAATCCCTATCAGCAAAGCGCCGACCAGCGTGCCGAAGATCCAGCCACGGCCACCGGTCAGGCTGGTGCCGCCCAGTACCACCGCGGCAATCGCATCCAGCTCATAGCCCGTACCGGCAGTCGGTTGGGCCGAATTCAGCCGTGAAGTCAGAATCATGCCGGCCGTGGCGGCCATGGCGCCGGAGAGGGTGTACACCCACACCTTGATCTGACCGGTTTTGATACCCGAAAGACCGGCGGCTTCTTCATTGCCACCCACGGCATACACATGGCGGCCAAATACGGTACGTTTAAGCACAAACCAGAACACGCCAAACATCACCACCATGATCACCACTGGCACCGGAATCAGCCCCGCCACATAGCCGCCACCCAACATGGCGAAAAAGTCGCTATCCAGCCCGGTAATCGGACGACCTTCGGAGAACACCAGTGCCAAACCGCGCAAAATGGTCATCGTGCCCAGCGTGGCAATAAAGGGCGCAACCTTGCCTTTACTAATCACCAAGCCATTCACCATCCCCATGCCGGCGCCAGCCAATACGCCAAGCCCAGTAGCGGCCACCGGATCAATGCCGTGGCTGATCATCAGCGCGGTCAGCACCGACGACAGCGCCAGAATCGAGCCCACCGACAGATCAATCCCGCCCAGCAAAATCACTAGCGTCATGCCAAAAGCGATCAGCGCATTGATCGATACCTGCCGGAACACATTCAGCAAATTGCCTAGGGTGAGAAAATCGGGGCTGGTGATGGCCAGTCCCGCCGCCAGCACCAGGAGCGCCAGAAATGGCCCGAGTTTTTGTAGTGTTGCTTTCTGTTGTACGTTCATTGCAAACCTCCTGTCGCTGCAGTCATCACCGTTTCCGCATCGGGCTGGGTAAAGATCCCGGCCTGACGTCCTTGGTGCATTACCAGCACGCGATCACTCATCGCCAGTACCTCGGGCAACTCGGATGACACCATCACGATCGCCACACCAGACTGAGCCAATTCATTGATAATTTGATAGATTTCGGCCTTGCCACCCACATCGACCCCTCGGGTGGGCTCATCGAGCAGCAGCACCTTGGGCGCAATCCCCAGCCATTTGGCAAACACCACCTTTTGCTGGTTACCACCGGAAAGTGCTTTAACTTCCAGCTCGGCATCGCGGGTGCGGATATGCATGCGCTCGATTTCGCGCTGCACGGCCGCCAGCTGCTGCGCCGAGTTGATTACTCCCCAGCGGGCGTAGTGGCCCAGATTGGCCAGTGTGGCGTTTTCCCGCACTGACATTCCCAGCACCAAGCCCTGCCCTTTGCGATCTTCGGTCACAAAGCCGATCCCGGCGGCAATGGCCTGATGGGGCGCACTGGCCTGCAGCGGCTGGCCATCGAGCTCAATCTCGCCGGCCAGGCGCCGGTTCAGGCCAAAAATCGTGCGCAAAATCTCGCTACGCCCCGAGCCCATCAGACCGGCGATGCCCAGCACTTCGCCCGCCCGCACCGCAAACTCGATGCCGCTGATGCTGGCATCAGCCAGATTGCGCACCTGCAGGCGAATCTCGCCCAGCTCGGCCTTGCGCGCCGGAAAGCGATCACCGATTTCGCGCCCCACCATCAGGCGCACGATCTCGTCAAAGCTGGTATGGGCAATCACCCGCTCGCCCACAAACTGGCCATCGCGCAGCACTGAAATTTTGTCGCAAACGCGGAAAATCTCTTCCATCCGGTGCGAGACATACACAATGCCCACGCCGCGCGCTTTCAAATCGGCAATGATGCTAAACAGCCGCTCGGTTTCCCGCTCGGACAGCGCCGCAGTGGGCTCATCCATAATCAGCACTTGGGCATTGAGCGACAGTGCCTTGGCGATTTCCACCATTTGCTGCTGGCCAATCGATAGGCTGCCAGCCTCGGCATCCGGGTCGAGGTTATCAATGCCCAACAGCTGCAGGTATTCCAGACATTGGCGCCGCAATTGCCGGCTATCAATCACGCCAAAGCGGCGTGGCTCGCGGCCCAGAAACATGTTTTCCATCACCGAGAGCTGCGGAATCAGATTCAGCTCTTGGTGAATAATCGCGATGCCCTGCCGCTCGGCATCGCTGGTGTTACGGATGGGGGTATCCTTGCCATCAACAGCAATACTGCCGCTGTCAGCCTGATACACCCCACATAAAATCTTCATCAGCGTGGATTTACCTGCGCCGTTTTCGCCCATCAGCGCGTGAATCTCACCGCGTTCCAGCGCGAAATCCACGCCTTCCAGCACTTTCACCGGGCCGAAGGCTTTGCTGATGCCTTGCATCTTGATCAACATGGCCCGCCTCCTAGAAGATCACGCCCGAATACAGCACGATATTGGCGTAGGGGCTGGCTTCGCCGGTGCGGATAATCGCCTTGGCCTGCTGGCTGAGCCGCTTAAACTCGCTATGCGGCACATAGTCCACCTGCACGCCCTCTGCCGCCATGCTTGCGGCCTGCGCCGCCACCGCGGGATTAGCGCTCTGGCACTCGCTGGCCAATACCGCGCGCTCCACCTGAAAATCGGCCAAAATGCTGTCCAGCGTGGCGAAATAGCTCGGTGCGCCCAGTGTCACCGCCAGATCAATGCATTCCACCCCCGGCGGAATCGGCAAGCCACAGTCGGCAATCACCACGCAATCGGTGTGCCCCATACTGGCCAGCACGCGGCTAATATCGCGATTTAAATGTCCATGCTTTTTCATGCTGCGCCTCCTTGTGCGGCCAGAAAGGCCTGCAGCTGCGCCAGTGTAGGCATGCCGCCCTGCGCCCCTGCGCGGGTGACCGACAAAGCCGCGGCGGCACAAGCTAGCCGGGCGGCCGCAGGCAAGCCCTGCGCCCAAAACGCGGCCAAGGCACCATTAAAGGTATCGCCCGCGCCGGTGGTATCTACCGCCTCGACCGGGAAGCTGGTTTGCTGCTGCAGCTCGCCCTCTGGCGTGGTGAACCACACGCCGGCAGCGCCCGCCGTCATCAAAATCCGGCCAGGCTGGCTGGCCAGCACGGCTTGCCATTCGGCCTCGGGGCGCTCAAACACCACGCCCAGCTCAAATTCATTCGGGGTTAATAAGCTCACCTGCGCCAGCAATTCGGCCGACAAGGGCTGCGCCGGGGCGGGATTCAGCAGCAAGGGTTTGCCCCATTTGCGAGCCAGCGCGGCCACTTGCTCAATGGTGGCCAGCGGCGTTTCCAGCTGCGCCACAATCACATCGGCCGCAGCAAACTCAGCCTCAGCGGCCACAATATCAGCCGGTGTGAGCAAAGCATTGGCGCCGGGCACCACGATAATGGCGTTATCACTGCCCGCCAGCGTAATCAGCGCGATGCCGCTGGCACTATTGGCGGTGGGCAATACCCAGCGGGTATCCACCCCCTCGGCTTGCAAGCCCGCCAGCAATTGCTGCCCAAACGCATCATCACCCACGCGGCCCAGCATGGTAACTTGCGCCCCCAGCCTTGCGGCGGCCACCGCCTGATTCGCCCCTTTGCCACCGTGATAAGTCGCAAAATGCGAGCCCAGCAGCGTTTCGCCCAAGCGCGGGTACTGACCTACCTGCGCCACCAAATCCATATTGATACTGCCTACGACCAGAACCTTCGCCATTACCGCCTCCATTAACCAGCTAATTCGGTTTAGGTATGTTGTGAAGCCATGCTAAACCGTAATCAGCAAGCAGGATTGATTTATATCAACGAATGTAGTGCCGCAATATAAACTACATCCCTAATGCGAAAATCATGTATCGCCGCCGCCAAGCTCAAGCGCGCCGGCATGCTCGCAGCGCCGCAGCCCCGATTAGTGGCAAAGCGCACCAAGGGTATAAGCCCCTAATGATTAAAATGATTGATTTAGCAGGATATACCCAGGCGTGTATCTACCATGACAGCAGGAAGGTAAGCCGCTGGCTGTGGTAAAATACGGGCATGAATAGCGCCCTGAAATACATCGCCCACTACCCCGCCCCCCTGCAGGAACAAGTAGTCGGCCTGATCGAAAAACAACAGTTAGCCCCGCATCTGGCCCGCAAATACCCGGCCCGCCACCAGATTCAGACCGATAAAGCGCTGTATGAGTACGCCAGCGCGCTTAAAAACGACTATCTGCGCAATGCCCCACCGCTGGCCAAGGTGCAATACGATGGCAAGCTCAATACTGTGCAGCACGCGCTGGGGCTCAACACCCAGATTGCCCGGGTGCAGGGCAATAAGCTCAAAAGCAAAAATGAAATCCGCATCGCCACACTCTTTCGCGCCACCGCGCCCGAATTTTTGCGCATGATCGTGGTACACGAGCTAGCCCACCTGAAAGTCAAAGCCCACGACAAAGCCTTTTACCAGCTCTGCCAGCATATGGAGCCCCATTATCTGCAATACGAATTTGATTTACGCTTGCACTTAATCGCGCTGGAATTGGGCTTGGTGGATGGCGAGGCCCGCTGAGTGATGGGGATTCTCAGGCAGAAGCATGCAAGATGTGATGAGATGAATTCGGCCTACTAGCAACACTCATCCAGCATTAGATGAATGGCTGATTACGCAAGTGAGCTACCGCAAAGCACCTAATGAGGCAGCTCCAGCACCTCGAAGGAAGAAGATACCGGAATACAAAACCAAGGCAGATTCAACTTCAACCTGATTCGAATTACATATTGTCATTTTTTTCATAAATACATTTTTTCGCATTTAGCAAAAAACCCTTCACTTCTTGGTATTTCGGATTAATTACAGCGCAATCATTTTTTTTACAGTCTAAATACCCGTTCTCATCAACCCCGTACTTAATCACATGCAATAGTTGGGCATCGGCTTTTAAATAAAGCCAGGGTAAAAAAACACTTGATTTTGATTGCCTTGTTTCGCCCGTTGAATATTGTGCAACAACATTGGCGCTATGCCACTCCCGACTCCCTGCATATTGCCACCGTACGAGATTAGTATCTCTCATGGCTGGCACTGAAAAAAACCATGGTTGATCTCCGCACAAGAAACCATATTGCGATCCATACCCCTCTCTAACTGCGATTTCCAGACCATTGATTTGTAGCCGCGTTATTGTTCGACCTGTGCGATTAACCAGATGTAAGTCAACGAACGCCTCATCTTTTAGCTGGCCAATTCGGCTAAATACAAATGCACTCTCCACACTTTCAGGATAAACAAATACCTCCAACCGAAAATCATCCGTGGTCAATACATTGGGATACTGTGCAAGAAACTGCTTGATTTTCGTATAATCAGGTTGAGGGATAGTTATCTTTCTAGGTTTAATTGTGGGGTCCTTGTCTTGCAGCTCCACTTGAAGCTGAGGCTTTAACTTATACCCAATGAATGACTGCTCAAATACCTTGGTAATGGCTTCTGCATGCAGGCGTTTGCGTTCATTGGCAAGGATGGTGCCAAATATTCCGTCTGCATCCTTCAGAGTTCTAGTGGTAAGGTTAAAGAGCGCAATGTCCTGAGGCCAACCTTTGATTTTTGGGATGCATCCAATGAAGTCCTGCTTGAACTGTGCAAACGATGGCAGTTCTTGGCCAAACACCTCATTTGGAGTAGTCAAATATTCTTTTTCTTTTTCATCAAACATCACCTTTCGACGAACAGCCATCGTTTTATCTGGCCCAAGCAATACTTCGATTCCTTGCGACCTTCTAAATTTACCATTCGGCACCTTAGGTTCTGCAGGCAGTGTATTGCTGGCTAATGAATACCATTTTTCATCACCGTCCACCTGCCATTCAAGTAAAAGATTCTGACCTATTATTGTCGGAATGTAGTGCGCCTCTACGCTGTCGCAACGCCGAGAACGAAGGATATCTTGATAGGGCAAACTCCATCCATTTACCTTTATCCGCATGAGATCTTTGCCAGTAAAATTGCTTAATTTCACTAGAGTAGCGTGAATTTCCTGTGTTTCATCAAGATGACTAACAAATGGCGCTGTTTCAATGTGGTCTTTATAAACGTAGACCAATGTATTTACCTGCCGTGGCCACAACCAGGCATTTGGAGGGTTTGCTTTTTCGCCACCACCATCAATACGAACCAAAGGCTCGATTGCAGTGTAATCTGTTTGAGGAATGAACAAACTTTTGGTTAACCCCACCCCTGAATATCCGTACGCATCAGCAATTAATTTATTATTTTCCGTTAGTTTGTATCCATCGTAATCAATTTCAAACAACTCCGATTCGGCGGCCGCCATCTTATTCATGCTTTTCAGTTGAAAGCTCCAACGCGCATCAATTTGATCCTCAGGGAGCCCATCTTTTGAAAGGGCGACAAATTGAACACCACCTGGCTTGATTGCCTGAGCCTCTTTTATTTCCCTTGCAGCGCCTCCCCCCCTTACTCCCTGCTGAAAAACAAAAAAAAGGATCACAACACACCCAACTACAATGGCAGGCTCGCAAATTTTTGAAAAGTACTGGGAATAATTCTCAGGCTCGACTACCTTTGTTGCTGCTGCGCCAACAACAATAAAAATCAATATTGGTAGCAATATAAGCAGAACAAATAAAATTCCCGGATAAAAATTCGAGCCTCCTTCAGAAGCGCTCTGAACAGAATATAAAATAAGAAGAACCAGCCCAGTACCACCCACCCAAGCGAAAACATCTTTCTTACCAATATCAAACTCTGATTTTTTTTCTTCTTTAATTGGATCATTATTGTTTACAGACATTTACCAACCCTTTACTTGAGTCGCCTAACGCTTTCTAGACATTCAAACTTCGATCAAGGCCGTGGCATGGATGTCAAAGCCCATATACGAATAACTGCAGCCCATAAGGCCCTGACTATTACTATTTTTTGCTGGCGAACCATAGTATCTTACTTTACTATTAGAACGGTCAAAATCCATCAAGACGGCCAAATCTGGCTACGCCCTTTTTGTTTTGTACAAATTTCTTATGGACAAATGAGTGAATTTTCGTAGCTGGATTCCCCCAGGCCTTATTGCAAATTTCGAACCTTACGCAACCACCTAATGATCAGCTTAAAATCTCAATTTTCCTCAAGACACTACCTTTATTTCAAACCACACAAAAAAATAGAAAAAATCAAATACACTACTAGCAGCCAACAATCACTAAATCTAGAGTTTGAAAGTAAGATCCGCATTCAGTCGAGCTCTGGCACAATTCATTCACCAACGTAAAAATTCATCAACTAAGCCACTTTCTCTAATCAGTACTTTTTGATCGGGCGCAAGAGAGCACTTATAGGCGATTTCTTCGCGAATTTTAACGTCGCATTCGAAATCTGAAATCGAAGAATGCTCAACGTACTGGTAGACGATTTTCAAACCTCGTGCAATGCCCTCCATTGGTATTTTCGTGACTAACTGGATTATTTTAACTATCCAATCTCAGCCGATTACTCGCCAAGTAAACCCTAGCGCAACACACTTCATCACTTCGCACAATCAACGAAATAGAAAATAATAAATCACATACAGCCAGCTCAAAAAGCCATGCACGATGGCCCAGAGGATGGAATGGTTGGCGCTCCAAGAGAGCGCAACGGCGATCACGGTGCCCAGGCTAAAGCCCCCAAACAGACGCATGTTGTGGTCCTTTTCAAATTCGGTAGTTGATAGCCCAAACATTGCCATAAAAAAAGCCACCTTGCGGTGGCTTTTTTGGGCTTAGCAAAAAACGCTTAGGCGCGTTTTTTGAATTCCAGTGTGCGGGTGTCGATCTCGATTTTGTCGCCGATTTCGATAAAGGCTGCTACTGGCAGTTCCAGATCAGAGCCTTTCAGTTTGGCTGGCTTCATTACTTTGCCTGAAGTGTCGCCACGTACGGCTGGCTCGGTGTATTCCACTTCGCGCACAACAACGGTTGGCAGCTCTACAGAGATGGCTTTGCCTTCGTAGAAAGTCACTTCACATTTGTCTTCCATGCCGTCAACGATCAGGCCGAGGGTGTCGCCGAGGTTTTCAGCTTCAACTTCGTACTGGTTGAATTCTTCGTCCATGAAGACGTACATTGGATCAGCAAAGTAGCTGTAAGTACAAGCCAGACGGTCCAGAACAACCACGTCCAGTTTGTCATCTGATTTGTAAACCACTTCTGAGCCTTGGCCTGACAACAGACCTTTAGACTTCATTTTCACCACCGAAGCATTGCGGCCTGATTTTGAAAATTCGGTTTTTTGCACAACCCAAGGTTGGCCGTCGACCATGATCACGTTACCAGCGCGTACTTCGTGTGCGGTTTTGATTGCCATTGCGATTACCTGCGTTTGATTGAACGATTTCGCGAAAAAATCGATGTTGAAAATTGAAAAATCCCGCTATTTTACCTTGGATTCAACGAATCTGACCAGATTCGTCGCAAGATCACCCAGTTGGCGCAAACTTTGCTGCCATTGGCGTGCATGTTCGGCCAAAGTCGGGTATTGCGCACGATAGGCGCCCCAGGCAGTGGCCAGATCGCCATCGGTATTCCAGCCGTCCATCATTCCTTGCACCGCAGCGCGCGCGGCGGGCGGTAGCTGGGCCAGATACAGCGCCAGAAACGCGGCCAGTTTTTCCAGGTGCGCGCCTTCGTCTTGCGGATAGATATGCCAGATCAGCGGCTTGGCAGCCCATTGCGCGCGCACGAACGAATCTTCGCCACGCACAAAATTGACATCGCAGCTCCACAATAGCCGGTCGTAATCATCTTGGCTGAGCATGGGTAGCGGGCAGAGCCACAGCTGGCCTTGCCGATATACCCCATCTGGGTGTTGCTCTAAACCCAAACCCTGATAATCTATTGCCGCCGATACCCTCCCTTCAGGCACCAACAACACCGTAGCCTGTGGGGCAGTAATTAGGCTGGCTAACCAAGGATTGAGTGCAGCTGGCTCGTAGGCAAACAGCGACACCAGCAGCGCATCATCCGGTAGCGCCTGCGCGCCCACATACGGCGCCAGCCAGCGGCGCGCGGCGGTGTCGTTCCATGCCGCCTGTGCGCTCCGCTGCTGCGCTTCGCTGGGCAAGCCGCCGGTTTGGGCGGTAAAGCCGGGAAAAAAGAAATATTTCGCCATGCCCTGCTGCGGGGAAGGCAGGCAGTGACAACCGGCCACCCAGTCCTCGGCGCTAAGGTATTCCAGATTCAGCCACACCGGCGGCGTGGGCCGCGCGCGCATGGCGGCCAGATAGGCGGCTGGCAGCTCGCAGGCAAAAGCTTCGATCACCACGGCAGCAGCGGAGCCGGCCTGCGAGGGGCTGAGCTCGGCTGGCCAATGGCGTACCTGCACGCCTTCAAGCATTTGTGTGTCCAGCTGGGGGGCGATTTCTGGGCGGATGCGGGCAAAGCTGGCCAGATCATCCACCCAGAGTGTGACATTCAGGCCAAATTCAGCCGACAGCTGCCGCGCTAGCCGCCAACACACGCCAATATCGCCGTAGTTATCCACCACCCGACAGAAAATCGCCCAATCCTTCACCGCTTTCACATCCGCCAACCAAAGCGCGAGTGTAGCTTATTGCCAGCGTTTGAGCTTGGCGCTGGCGCTGTAGCGATATTGATCGGGGCGATGAATCGCCGGCGGATACAGGCGCTGAATCTTGTTCACATATTGGCGGGTTTCCGGATACGGCGGTACGCCGCGATAGCGATCCACCGTGCCCTCGCCTGCGTTATATGCGGCCGATACCAGATCAATCCGCCCTTGATAGCGGTCGAGCAACACGCGCAAATAGCGTATGCCACCTTTGACGTTCTGGCTGACATTAAATACATCTTGCACCTGAAAACGTTCAGCGGTATCGGGGATGAGCTGCATCACGCCCATCGCCTGCTTGGGCGAAATGGCATCGGGGCGCAGCTGTGATTCCACCAAGGCAATGCTGAGCGCAAAATCGGGGTCGACCCCATACCAGCGGGCAAGCTGGCTAATGATGCGGGCGGTTTTCTTTTGCGTCTGGCTCAGCGCCACCTGACTGGCCGGCACCGGCGCCACGGGCGCTTTGGCCGGCGCGACATCGGCTAAAACGCAGGGAGGTAATTGTTCGCCGCGAAATGCCACGGTTTCGAGCATATCTTGCGCTTGCTGATGCCCCTGCGCCGCCGCCACGGCAAACAGGCTGGCTGCCGCAGTGCGATCAGCCGGCACCCCAAGGCCAAAGGCATACAGCATGCCGAGCCGGTATTGCGCCTCCAGCTCGCCCTGCCGGGCGGCGCGACAATATTGCAACGCCGCCTGCCACGGATCAGCCGCTTCTTGCTGCGTGAGCGTGGGCAAGGGGCTGGCGGCTGGGGTGGCTTGGGCGCTGGCGCTATGACTGCGTCCGGCTGGCGCAGCGAGCGTCACGCCGCTCAGACCTGCGAGCAGCACCAGCGTGGTTAGCCCGACCCTAGCAGATCGCCCACTCGCCCAGCACTTGCTTCTCTCACGCATCGCCCGCCCCTTATTCCACCCGCATACAGGTTGCGGAGTGTAGCGTAAGCCGGCGCTGCGCTTGTAAGAAAAGTGCGTTAAAGGTCGTTTTTGACGCCTAGTCGGCCACCACCAGCGACTGATCGGCGCTCGCAGGCTCAGCCAATACCACCGGGGCCGCAAAGGTGCCCAGATTAATTTGCTCGCGCCCGATCGGGAAATAGCTCAGCCCCTCGGCGCGCAGGCGTTTAGGCTCGTAGAGATTGCGGCCATCGAAAATAATCGGCGTGCGCAGCGCGGCCTTAATCGCCGGAAAATCAGGGCTGCGAAAGGCTTTCCACTCGGTCACGATAATCAGTGCATCCGCCTGTGGCAGCGCATCGAGCGGCAAATCGCTAAAGCGGATGCCGGCGCAACCGGCTAAAAGTTCGCGGGCTTTATCATTGGCAACCGGATCATGCGCGCACAGCGTGGCGCCACGCGCCAGCAAGGCTTCGATCAGCACCATGCTCGGGGCTTCGCGCAAATCATCGGTTTCGGGCTTAAAGGCCAGCCCCCACAGTGCAAAATGCCGGCCGCGCAGATCAGGGCCAAAATGGGCCAGGATTTTCTCCAGCAGCACTGTTTTTTGCCGGGCATTGGTTTCATCCACAGCCGCAAGAATATTCAGCGTGCGCCCATGCTGGCTGGCAGTGCGCTGCAGCGCTTGCACATCTTTCGGGAAACACGAGCCGCCATAGCCCACGCCCGGATACAAAAAGTGGTAGCCAATGCGCGGATCAGAACCGATGCCTTTACGCACCCATTCGATGTCGGCGCCTAGCACTTCAGCCAGATTGGCCAGCTCGTTCATAAAGGAAATGCGCGTGGCCAGCATGGCATTGGCGGCGTATTTGGTGAGCTCGGCCGAGCGGATATCCATCGCCAAAATCCGGTCGTGATTGCGCACCAGCGGCGCGTAAATCGACTGCATCAGGTCTTTGGCGGTTTCGTCATCGGTGCCGATCACGATCCGGTCGGGGCGCATAAAGTCGTCAATCGCGGCGCCCTCTTTCAAAAATTCGGGGTTGGATACCACGCTAAAACTGCTGCGCTTGCCGCGTAAATCCAGCTGCAGCTGAATCGCCTCGCGCACCAGATCAGCGGTGCCCACCGGCACGGTGGATTTATTCACGATGACTTTGTATTCATTCATGTGCTGGCCAATATTGCTGGCGGCAGCCAATACATATTGCAGATCGGCCGAGCCGTCTTCATCCGGTGGCGTGCCAACGGCGATAAATTGAATGGTGCCATGCGCTACCGATTCGGCGATATCACTGGTAAAGCGCAAACGGTTGGCCGCAACATTGCGGCTGATCAGCGCATCCAGCCCCGGCTCATAAATCGGCACCCCGCCCGCCTGCAGCTGGGCGACCTTGGCCTCATCCAGATCCAAACACACCACCTCGTTACCGTATTCGGCCAAACAGGCCCCGGTAACCAGCCCCACATAGCCCGATCCAATGACAGTAATCCGCATCGCACTCGCTCCACAGTGAATTGGGCATAGTTGTACGGCATCGCAGTGACAGTTCGACGACACAAAAAAGAACAAAAAATGACATTTTCTTGGCAAATCAACGACATTGCGCCGTTAAACTGCGCTACCGCCTTCCCCCAACTGCGGTTTGATGACGAATCGACTAATCTGAAAACCCCTACTGCGCCCCGAGCGCCGGAGTTCACAGGCATGCCGCACGAGGATGTAAACGCGCAATTACAAGCGTTTACCGATCAGATTCAGCATGGGCATAGTCATACCGCCCTGCCACTACTACTGATGTATCTGCGTGAACACCCCGCAGATCAAGGCGTGTGCGCACATACCCACTATTTGATCGCCTGGGCCAGCTGGGGAGTGAATGATTTTGCCACGGCGCAGCGGCATATCCGCCAGGCGCTACGCTGGATGGATCAGCACGCCACCCTGTATCTGCGCGCTTTGCTCATGCAGGCGCAAATCCAGCTGGCGCTGGATCGCTTTTTGCCGGCGCTCGACACTCAACTTGAAGTGTTGCAACTGACCGACGGCGAGCAAGACCCGGACATCGTGGCGCAGGCCTATTTGGGCGTGGGCAATTATTTTCAGGTGCAGGGTAAACATGATCAGGCGCTAACCTGTTACGAGCATGCCTATGATTTTGCGCTGCGCAGTGCAGAATTCGAGATCGAGCTTAAAGCCGCGAATTACCTGCTTTCGCTGTATTGCAACGAGTGTTACACCGCGGAAGCCGAGAAAATCCTGCAAGATTGCTGGGCCAAGCTCTATCACCGCCAAGAAGTCGATCCGGCGCAAAAAGCCAGCTTGCATCACTATCAGGGCGTGGTGCTCTTGCAGCAGCAGCGCTTTAATGCCGCGCTGGAACAGCTGAATATTTCACTGCAAATCAATCAGCAATTTAATTTCTTGTGGGGGCAAACGCAGAATCGTATCCAGCTTGCCCAGCTGCATGCCAGCCAGCAGCGCTATAACACCGCCATCGGTCAGCTGGAAACGGCAGTGTTTACCGCGTCGCTGTTTGATCAGGGTTTACTGCAGCAAAAAATCTGCGGCCATATCCGCGATATTCATGTTGAAGCCGAAAATTATGCTGCAGCGCTCGCCGCCCAAGAGGCCTACCACCACTTTGCGCTGCGCAATGAACAGCTGTTTGTGCTGAAAAATCAGGAAAAACATCAGCGCCAATTGCGCACGCTGGAGCACCAGCTAGCCCAGATCAAACAGCGCCAGCTGGTGCGAGGGCTAGAGCAGAAAATCCAGCGCCTAGAAGCCACGCTGCAAGCCAAGGCCACGCTCGACCCGGTCACACAGGCCTATTTACCAGCGCAGCTGGCGCAGGTGTATCCGGCGCAGCGCTTGCCGGCCTGTTTGCTGCGCATAAATGCACTAGGGCAGCTGAACGAGCAACTGGGCCCCTTGCGTACCGATTTATTACTGCAAAAGCTGCATCATTTACTCACGCACGAAGTGCTGGCGGCCACGCAAAAAATCTACCGATTGCCAGGCTTTGGCTTTTTGCTGCACCCGGTGGGCGAAGGCGATTGGCAGCAAGAGCTGCCCGAGAGCCTGCAGCAGGCCTTAAGCCCCTACCCGCTGAGCCTAACGTTACAAACGGTGCTCTTTGATACCACCCACTATACCGTCGAGCCGCTCAGCACTCTGTGGGAATGGCCAGCCAGCGGAGGCGAAGATGGCACCTTGGCCTGAATACAAAGCGCTGTTGCAGCAAGCCATCCACCAGCCGTATAGCCTGCTGCCCGAGCTACCCGCGCGGCGCAAAGCCGCCAGCAGCATCAGCGAGCGGCAAGTATTGATGCTGCTACATGGCATTGCCTTGGCCAATACCTGGCAATACGCCGCCGCCGAACCCCTGCTTACCCGCGCCACCCTGTATGGTCGCCGCCAGAAACAGTATTTTGCGCTTGATTACGGGCTAGATGCCTTGGCCAGCCTGTATCTGGTGCAGGGCAATGTCGATAAAGCCATGCAGACCTGGATGGCCTGTTTCGAGCTGGGGCTCAAAACCCGTGATCGCAATGCCATCATGCTGGCCCACTTAGGTGTGGGCAAAACCTATTTTGGCCTGCACGACTTTCACAATGCCAAAAACCACCATCTGGCCACCGTGGATATTGTCTGCAGCCTGCCCAACCATCAATCCAGCTGCGAAGCCTATGTGTGTCTGGCGGTCGATCTGATCAAGCTGTGCGAATTTGGCAAAGCCGCCGCCACGCTGGAAGTCGCCCGCCAATACCTGCCATGGGCGCGTCACCCCAAGCGCAGCACCTGTGAAATCGAGCTGTACTTTGGCATGACACTGGCCGGTAGCGAGCTTTATCCGGCCGCGCAATTACACTTCGAGCGGGCCATTGAGCTGGCGACGGAAGCGGATTTTAGCTGGGGGCTGGCCTTGGCCGAGCTGGAAAGCGGCAAGGTCTGGCACCAAGCCGGCGATGATGAGCGTGCGCTCACGCATCTGATCCGCAGCGAGGCATTGGCGAGCGCCTTGCAATCGAGCCTATTTTTACGCCAATGCCATGAGCTGCAATATCAAATCCATAAAGACCGGGGCAACTATCTGGCGGCGCTAACGCATATGCAAACTTATACCCAGCTCAGCCTGCAAGCGCAGCGCGAAAGCGGCAAAATGGCGCCATCATCGCGGGTATTGAAAAAGCTCCGGCAATACGAAGCGCAACTGGAACTCGCTACCTCACAAGAAGAAAACGTCGAGCTCACCAGCCGCCTGCGCAAACACCAGGATTTAATCGCCCAGCTAACCCAGAAGGCCGAAACCGACGCCCTTACCGGTGTGTTTAACCGCCGCGCGCTCGATCAGCGCATTGTGCGCGAATTTGAGCTGGCCGATTTGCAGCAGCAAGATTTCAGCCTGCTGATGATCGATCTTGATCACTTCAAAGCGGTGAATGACCAGTTTTCGCACCAGATGGGCGATAAAGTGCTGCAAGCGGCGGCCCAGCTCATTGTGCGCGCCTGCCGGCAAGGAGAATTTGTAGCGCGCTATGGGGGCGAAGAGTTTTGCGTGCTGCTACCCGGTGCACCACTCGCCGCGGCCAGCAATGTGGCGGAACGAATCCGGCTGCAACTGGCCCAATTTGCCTGGGCACAGCTCGGCGATGGCCCGGCCCGTATGAGCTGTAGTATCGGCGCCGCCTGCCGCCAAGCCGGCGAAGACAGCGCGAGCTTACTCAAGCGCGCCGATCTACATCTCTATCAGGCCAAAGCCGCGGGGCGCGACCGCGTATTTGCTGCCTAGCCGGCTAGTTCACACCGAATATGCCAATTAGTTACAGATAAATTCATAAACTTTGGGTACATTCCGCACATTAACGACAAGGAGCTGCAAGATGAAACAGAAAATCCTGACCGCCGTAATCGCCGCTAGCGTCGCCCTCAGTGGTTGCGCCAACCTGACGCCTGAACAGCAAGGGGCGATGATCGGTGCCCTCGGCGGTGCAGCCGCCGGCGCGGTGATTAGTAAAGCTTCTAAAGGCAGCCACACTGGCCGCGATGCAGCCATTGGCGCAGCGATTGGTGCGATTGGTGGTTATGCTTGGTCTGCGCACATGGAAAAACAGCGCAAAGAAATGGAAGAAGCGACCAAAAACACCGGTATTGAAGTCACCAAAACCCCAAATAACGAGCTGAAGCTGGATGTGCCTAGCGACTTCTCGTTTGATACCGGCAAATACTCGATCAAACCGAACATGCGCCCGATTCTGGATAAACTCGGCCAAACGCTGAACCAGAATGCCGTGACGCAAGTCCGCATTGTGGGCCACACCGACAATACCGGTAGCGATGCCATCAATAATCCGCTGTCGGTCAACCGGGCCGGCGCGGTGCAGGAATATCTGCTGCAGCGTGGCGTAGCCGGTGGCCGCATGCGCATTGAAGGCCGTGGTTCTTACGAGCCAGTGGCGGATAACAGTACCGTGGCCGGTCGCGCCCAAAACCGCCGCGTGGAAATCTTCGTGGCTGAGCCTGCACAAGCTCAGCAATAAATTGGCCCTGCGCCGAGCTAGCCAGCCTACGGGCTGGCTTTTTTTCGTTCTGCAAAAGCCCCCTCCCCCCTTACGCCAGCCGCGGCCAGCAGCGCACAGTTCGATGGGCTCTTGATTTTCAAAAAACCGGCAATCATCTAGGGATTAACAACCCTAATCCAAGGAGGGCCTTCGGGCCTGCAGGTGACATCATGCGAATCGACAAACTCACAACCAAATTTCAGCAGGCGCTGGCCGATGCGCAAAGCATGGCCAATGCCAATGACAACCCATTTATCGAGCCACAGCATTTGCTGCTGGCCTTACTGAATGATGCCGACTCGGGGGCCGCCGCCCTGCTGGCCCGCGCGGGGGTGAATGTACAACCTTTGCGCACGGCCCTGGATGCCGCAGTGAAACGGCTACCTAAAGTACAAGGGCAAGAGGAGCTAGCCGTGGGCAAAGAGCTAGGCCGGCTACTCAATGCCACCGATAAAGCCGCGCTACAACGGGGCGATCAGTTTATTTCCAGCGATCTCTTTTTATTGGCACTGGCGGACGATAAAAGCGAAACCGGGCGGCTACTCAAAGAACAGGGTGGCAGCAAGGAAGCCATTCTGGCGGCGGTAGAGGCCGTGCGGGGTGGCGAAAGTGTCAACAGCGCCGACGCCGAACAACAGCGCGAAGCCCTGAGCAAATATTGCCTAGATCTCACCGAGCGCGCCCGCGCCGGCAAGCTGGATCCGGTCATCGGCCGTGATGATGAAATTCGCCGTGCAATTCAGGTTTTGCAGCGCCGCAGCAAAAACAACCCCGTACTGATCGGTGAGCCCGGCGTGGGTAAAACCGCCATTGTCGAAGGGCTGGCGCAGCGGATCGTGAATGGCGAAGTGCCTGATTCACTGAAACACAAGCGGGTATTGGCACTGGACCTAGCGGCGCTGCTGGCTGGCGCCAAATACCGGGGTGAATTTGAAGAGCGCTTGAAAGCCGTCCTGAATGAATTGGCCAAAGATGAAGGCAATAACATCATCTTTATCGATGAGCTACACACCATGGTGGGCGCTGGCAAAGCCGAGGGCGCGATGGATGCCGGCAATATGCTCAAACCAGCCCTGGCGCGCGGTGAGCTGCATTGTATCGGCGCCACTACCCTGGATGAATACCGCAAATACGTCGAAAAAGACGCCGCGCTGGAGCGCCGCTTCCAGAAAGTTCTGGTGGGTGAGCCTAGCGTGGAAGACACCATCGCCATTTTGCGCGGCTTGCAGGAAAAATACGAAATCCACCACGGTGTGGATATCACCGACCCGGCGATTGTGGCGGCGGCAGAGCTTAGCCACCGCTACATTACCGATCGCTTCCTACCGGATAAGGCCATTGATCTGATCGACGAAGCCGCGGCGAAGATCAAAATGGAAATCGACAGCAAGCCCGAGGTGATGGACAAACTCGATCGCCGGCTTATCCAGCTGAAAATCGAACGCGAAGCTGTGAAACGCGAAAAAGACGAAGCCAGCCAAAAACGCCTGGCGCTGATCGAAGACGAAATCAGCAAGCTGGAGGTGGAGTATTCCGATCTGGAAGAAATCTGGAAAGCCGAAAAAGCCAGCGTGCTGGGCAGTCAGGCCATCCGCGAAGAAATCGAGCGTCTGAAAAACCAGATGGACAGCCTGAAACGCGCTGGCGAATGGCAGCGCGTGTCCGAGCTGCAATACGGCCAGCTGCCGCAGCTGGAAGCCAAGCTCAAAGCCGCCGAAGCCTCGGAAACCAGCGGCAGCAGCAATAAGCTCTTGCGCACCCAGGTGGGCGCCGAAGAAATCGCCGAAGTGGTCAGCCGCGCCACCGGCATTCCGGTCAGCAAAATGCTGCAAGGCGAACGTGAAAAACTGCTGCAAATGGAAGACGTCCTGCATCAGCGCGTGGTCGGCCAAGATGAAGCCGTGCGACTAGTGGCCGATGCCATTCGCCGCTCGCGCGCGGGGCTGGGTGACCCGAACCGGCCCTATGGCTCTTTCCTGTTCCTTGGCCCGACCGGGGTGGGTAAAACCGAGCTGTGCAAAACGCTGGCCGAATTTTTGTTTGATTCGGAAGAACACCTGATTCGCGTGGATATGAGCGAATTTATGGAAAAACACTCGGTGGCCCGCCTAATCGGGGCGCCTCCGGGCTACGTGGGCTATGAAGAAGGCGGCTATTTAACCGAGCTGGTGCGCCGCAAACCATATAGCGTGATCTTGCTCGATGAAGTCGAAAAAGCGCATCCGGATGTATTTAATATCCTGTTGCAAGTACTGGATGACGGCCGCCTCACCGATGGCCAAGGCCGCACGGTCGATTTTAGAAACACCGTGGTCGTGATGACTTCCAACCTCGGCAGCGAGCATATTCAGCGCCTGGCCGATTCGGATTATCAGGTGATCAAGCTGGCGGTTATGGCTGAGGTAAAAACCCATTTCCGGCCCGAGTTTGTCAACCGGATTGATGAGGTGGTGGTGTTCCATGGCTTGCAGCAAGCGCATATTCGCCATATTGCGCAGATTCAGCTGCAAAAACTGCTTGGCAGGCTGGCGCAGCTGGAAATCGGCCTGGAGGTTGCCGACAGTGCGCTGGACTTGATCGCCGAGGCAGGGTTTGACCCGGTGTACGGCGCGCGACCACTGAAACGGGCGATTCAAAGCGAGCTGGAAAACGTACTGGCGAAACGGATTCTGGCCGGCGAATTTGGCCCGAAAGACACGATTGCCGTTAGCGCACGCGATGGTGTAATGCAACTGAGCAAGGCCTAAGCGCACAACATCGTTCAATCTGATTGCATTGAACTAGCCCCCGCTTGCGGGGGCTCAGATTGATGACAAACCCCACTCGCAAAGCGAGGCTCCCCTCAAGGAGGGGACGGGAGGGGTGGGAATAAAACATCAAGGCTGCAGATTCAAGCCCTTATTTCCTAGGCTCGGCTTTGCCGAGACTTGAAAATCGTGGCTTCCACTTTGTCAGCAGCCTGGTCCCCCGCTTGCGGGGGCTTTTTCACGTCTACCCTGCTCGAGAAAGACAAAAATCGCCAGCGCAACCGGCGTGCAGTTTCAAGGCTTAACGAATTCAGCCAGGCCACCAGCAGTAGCGCAGCGCCTACTGTTTCGGCTACCCAGCCAAGGCCAACCCGCAAGATACCTATGGCCAGTATTGCCTTGCAAGCCAATCAATTAAAAGATTTCATGGCAATACCCAATAAAAAAGCCGCCCAGCGGGCGGCTTTTTTGGGCTAACTGTGCTTAGTCGCGGCTGCTGCCGGTGAAGGCCATCAGCAGATTCAGCAAGCTCACGAACACATTGTAAATGTTTAGATACAGGCTCAGTGTGGCGGTGATGTAGTTGGTTTCACCACCGTTCACAATGCGGCTTACGTCATACAGGATGAAGGCCGAGAACAGCAGCACAGCCACCGCAGAGATCGTCAGCGACAGGGCAGGAATCGCGAAGAACACATTGGCAATCGCCGCCAGCATCAGCACTACCGCGCCCACCAGCAGGAATTTACCCATGAAAGAGAAATCCTTTTTGGTCACGGTCGCAATTGATGCCAAGGTGAAGAAGATCGCGCCAGTACCGACAGCGGCCAGGCCAATCATCTCAGCGCCATTGCTAAATTTCAGCGCCACTTGCAGGATCTGGCTCAGCCACAGACCCATAAAGCCAGTCCAGGCCAGCAAAATGCCGACACCAGCAGCGGAATGTTTGGTTTTTTCAATCGCGTAGAACGCACCGAAGCTCACACCCAAAAACAGCAGCAGGCCAAACATCGGGCTCATCGCGAATTTGATCGAGATCCCGAAGATCGCGCCCGCGGCGGTCGGCAGCATCGACAGCGCCAACAGGAAATACGTATTGCGCAAGACTTGATTGCGCTCGGCAACACTGGTCGTGCTACCGTAAGTGGCCGGATTGTAGTGCATGATAACTCTCCATAAATTATTCGCGGTTTGCCGCGTTGCAGCTAAGATGCGGCAAAGGCGAAAAAGTTTCAAGCCATGCAAGTATTTTCTGCCCACAATGCGGCAAACTGCGCCGCAGTCGTGGCATCCGGCTCGCTAAAGGGCGCGGCCACCTGCCAGCGCGGGGCCTCGCCCCGGGCATACAGGGTGCTATAAATCCCTGCCTGAAAATCCCCATAGCGCAGCGCCGCCGCCGCGAGCGAGGTTTCCAGCGCCACGGTTTGCGTCAAAGTTTGCTGCGCGGCGCGTTGCTGCAAAGTCCAGCTCAGCCACACCGAGGTGGGCGAAGCTTGCGCCAGCCGCTGCGCCGCATGCCGGCACCAGGGGCTATCGCTGGCCGCCCACGTGGCAATGGCAGCCAGCACGACGCTAAGATCATCGGCCGCCGTAGCGCTATGTAGCGCTGCCCAAGTGACGGCATCCAAGGCCTGCGCGCCTTCTGCCTGCGGCCAGTGCTGCAAAAAATCACTCAGTAGCGCATGATTTTCCGCCGCCGCCGCTTGCCACGGCAGCGTTGCAAGCGCGGTGAGCACGGCATGACGATCTGCCGCCGGCAACAGATATTGCGCGGCCCCGACTACCAGCGCATCAGCAGCCTGAATCGGAACGCCTGTCAGCCCCAAGACGCGGCCCAAGCTTGGCCCGTCGCCCAGTCGGGGCAGCCACCAGCTGGCCGAGACATCCGGAAACAGGCCAATCCCGGTTTCCGGCATAGCTAGGCGCGTACCCGGCGTGACCACGCGGTGGCTAGCCGCAGCAAACACGCCCCAGCCCCCGCCCATGATAATGCCGTGCCCCCAGGCCAACACCGGCTTGGGGTAATGCCGCAAGCGGTGGCACAGCAAATATTCTTCACGGAAAAAATCATCACCTGCCGCCAGCTGGCCTGGCTCGGTCATGGCCTGATACAGGGCTTTAAGATCGCCACCGGCGCAAAAGCCGCGTTCACCCGCGCCAATGATGACAATCGCCGCGATGTCGTCAGCATCTTGCCAAGCACTAAGTGCCGCCGCCATTTGCCGCACCATGGCCAGATTCTGGGCGTTGATCCGCTCGGGTGCGCTCAGCGCCAAACACCCCAGCGCCATGCCATTGGCCCCCTGCAATACCGAAACATGTACCGTCATGCCATCCTTCCGTCTGTCAGCGAACCTGGATTGAGCCGTAGCCTTCTCGGCAGCTCAATCAGTCATTTCCTTTATAGCGCGGCTTGTAACATAAGCAGGGCCAGCGCTGCCTATAGTGGAGCGATTGCATCCACGACCCCGACCATGCCCCGCCTACCCGAACTGGAAACTCTGGAAGACTTGCTCGACCAAGCGCCCGCCAGCGCCCGTGTGCATACACTGGCCACGGTGGGCGAGGAAAATTGGCCTTTGTATGCGCTGGTGCTAGGCAATCCGGCCCCCGAAGCGCCAGTGCTGGGCTTTTTTGGCGGCGTGCATGGGCTGGAGCGCATTGGCTGCCAGATTGTGCTGGCGCTGCTGCGCAGCATTCTGGTGCGCCTGCATTGGGATAGCAGCCTGCAGCATAAATTGGAACGCATGCGCTTGGTGTTTATGCCGCTGATCAATCCCGGCGGGATGCTGCGCGGCTGGCGGTGTAATCCCGCCGGAATCGATCTGATGCGCAATGCGCCACTCGATGCCGCGCAACGCCCGGCCTGGCTGGTCGGCGGCCAGCGCCTGAGCCGCCATCTACCCTGGTATCGTGGCCCGGCCGGTGCCGCGCTGGCGGCGGAAAACCAGGCATTGTGCCAACTGGTAGAGCGCGAATTGCTCTGTAGCCCGTTTAGTCTGGCGCTGGATTGCCATTCGGGCTTTGGCCTGCGCGACCGGCTGTGGTTTCCCTACGCTCACACCCGCCAGCCCTGGCCTGCGCTGCCCGAGGTGTATGCGCTGGCCGAGCTATTTCAGCACAGCTACCCCTATCACCCCTATCTAATCGAGCCACAGGCGCGCCAATACACCACCCATGGCGACATCTGGGACTACCTGTATTTACAACACGCCAGCCACGGACAGCGCCAGTTTTTACCGCTCACGCTGGAACTGGGCTCTTGGTTATGGATCAAAAAAAATCCTCGCCAGCTGTTATCGCTGCTGGGTTTATTCAACCCGATTGTGCCGCACCGGCAGCAGCGCGTTTTGCGCAAGCATCTGGTTTTATTCGAGTTTTTAATTCGCGCCGTGCATGATCATGCGTATTGGCTGCCGCGCGGTGAGCAGCGCCATGAGCTGGCGGCCCGCGCTTATCAATATTGGGATTACCGGCCATGAGCAACACTTGGGTGTTATTGCGCGGCCTGATGCGCGAAGCGCGCCACTGGGGCGATTGGCCGGCGCGCTTGCAAGCGCGCTACCCACACGATCGCATCATCTGCCCCGATTGGCCCGGCTGTGGCCAGCATTACCAGCAGCGTAGCTTGCTGCGCATTGAAGAGATGGCAGGGTATCTGCAGCAAACTCTGATCCAGCAAGGGGCTAGCGGGCCATACCGGGTAGTGGCTATTTCGCTGGGCGCCATGGTGGCCTGCGCCTGGGCCCAACAGCGGCCAGCGGATTTTATCGATTGCACCTTAATCAACCCCAGCTTGCGCGGCTACAGCCCGCCGTGGCAACGCCTGCGCCTGGCTAACTGGCCGCGTCTGCTTGGCTTGCTGGGGCAAAGCCCGGCAGCGCGCGAAGCCACCATCCTGGCCCTTACTAGCCAACGCGCCGAGCCCGCCGTGCTAGCCGCTTGGCAAGCCTGGGCGCGCGAAGCGCCGGTGAGCCGGGCCAATGTCCTGCGCCAGCTCTGGGCGGCCGCCCGGTTTCGCCCGGCCCACCAGGCACCAGCGGTACCGCTACAGATTATTCAGGGGCTGGCCGATCAACTGGTTGATCCCCGCTGCGCCAGTGTGCTGGCGCAGGCTTGGGGCTGCCCGCTGCGCAGCCACCCCACTGCTGGGCACGATCTGCCACTGGACGCGCCGGAATGGTTACTCGCGCAGCTCGCCGCAGCGCCAGCCTAGGCGCAGCCGACTTGGTACTGTCACCCGAATTGGCTAAGCTAAGCTTTTCCCCCACAGCAGGATATCCACCATGAAAGTGCTCGCCATCTGCGGTAGTTTGCGTGAAAAATCGGCCAATAAAGGCATGCTGCGTTATGCCCAAGCCCATGCGCCAGCCGGCATGGAGATCGAAATCGCGGATCTGTCGGCCATTCCGTTTTACAACGCCGATCTCACGCCGATGCCAGCCGCCGTGCAGCAACTAATGCAGCAAATGCAGGCAGCGGACGCGTATATTTTTGCTGGCCCCGAATACAACTATTCACTCGCGCCAGCGCTGAAAAACGCCATTGACTGGGCCTCGCGCGCCGAAGGCAATGCCATTTTGGGCGGCAAAGCCGTGGCCTTGATGGGCGCGGGCGGCGGCATGGGTACCTCGCGTATGCAATATCATCTGCGCCAAGTGTGCGTGTTTGTGGATTTGCATCCGCTGAATAAACCGGAAGTGTTTGCCAATGCCTTTGCCGGTGGCTTTGATGCGGATGGCAATGTGCTGGATGAGAAAGTGCAGGAAAATATCCGCCAGCAATTGGCCGCACTGGCGGCGTGGGCGAATAAGCTGAAAGATTAAGCTATACCCCGCCATGTATTGCCAGCAGGCTATTTTAAATCAAGGCCTAGCTGGCAATACCCTCAAGGCGTTGCCATACCCCATTCACCCGCCCTTCAATCGGCTGGTATTGGGTTTTGTAAGTCATCTTACGACAGCCATCGATCCAGTAGCCCAGATACACATAGGGCAACCCCAACTGCTTCGCCAGGCCTATCTGCCACAGAATGTTGTACACCCCTAAGCTGCGCTGCGGCCAATCAGGCTCGAAAAAGGTGTACACCGAGGACAGCCCATCATCGAGCTGGTCGATCAAGCTCACCATACAGACTTCGCCATCCTGCAAAAACTCGGCCAGCACGCTTGAGACATTGCTGCGCAGCAGAAAGCTCTCGTACTGCTCGCGGTTGTCCTGATCCATCCCCCCGCCCGGATGACGCTGACGCTGATAGCGCTGGTACAGCTGGAAATGCTCTTCGCGAAAAGTAAGCTCAATCAGCCGCACTTTCAGCGACTGATTGCGCTGCGCCACTCGCCGCTGAGTGCGGCTAGGTTGAAAATCTGCCACCGGTAATCGCACCGGCACACAGGCGCTACAGGTATCACACCAGGGGCGATATACAAATTGCCCGCTACGGCGAAAGCCCTGCTCCACCAGCTGGCTATACACACCGCTATCGATCAGGTCCGAGGGCACCGCCACCTGCGAGCGCGCCAACTCATTGGGCAAATAGCTACAGGGGTACGGCGCCGTAGCGTAAAACTGCAGCTGCACCGTGTGTTTGCGAAAGGTGTCGTTCATGGTGGCTTCCTACGCGGGGCCAGCGCCGCTGGCCTGGTGATCGTACGACCACGGACCGGGATCGACATACTGGGCGGTCAGGCGCTCCAGACTGGCCATAAACTGCGCACGGGGGATTTCGCGGGCGCCAAAACGGGCCAAATGGTCGGTATACATCTGACAGTCGATCAGGCCGTAGCCTTGTGCGTCCAGCCAGCGCACCAGATGCACAAAGGCGATTTTTGAAGCATCGGGCCGGCGGGCGAACATGGATTCACCATAGAACATTTTGCCGATGGCCATGCCATACAGGCCGCCAGCCAGCTCACCATCGATCCAGCATTCGATGCTGTGGGCAAAACCGGCCTCATGCAAGGCGGTGTAGGCCGCTAGCATTTCGGCCGAAATCCACGTGCCCGGCTGACCCGCGCGCGGCTCGGCACACGCCGACATCACCAAGTGAAAGGCCGTATCAAAGGTAACCCGATAGGCTTTATTCCGAATCACTTTATCAAGCGAACGATGCACATGCAGCTCGGCCGGATACAGCACCATGCGCGGGTTGGGCGACCACCACAAGATCGGCTCGCCCGGCATAAACCAAGGAAAAATGCCGCGTTGGTACGCGGCAAGTATGCGGTTCGGGCTTAAATCGCCACCGGCAGCCAGTAGCCCATTGGGCTCGGGCAAGGCCTGACTCAGGGGCGGAAATTCCAGCCGATGATCCAGCCACGGGATCATCGTTTATTTTTTACTCTTGCTCTGGCAATCGCCGCAGGTGCCGTACAGATACATCTCGTGTTCCTGAATCTGGAAGCCATGTTTTTCGGCAATTGCATCTTGCCGAGCTTCGATTTCCGGATCGTAAAATTCTTCAACCTTGCCGCATTTCACACACACCAGATGGTCATGGTGTTCGCCGTGATTTAATTCAAACACCGATTTACCGGTTTCGAAATGATGGCGCACCAGGATGCCGGCTTGTTCGAATTGGGTTAGTACGCGATACACGGTGGCCAGACCGACATCGATTTCTTCGGCGATCAGCATGCGATAGACATCTTCGGCCGTCAGATGGCGTTCGGTACTGGTTTCAAACAAATTCAGGATTTTCAGGCGCGGACCGGTGGCTTTCAGCCCCATCCCTTTCAATTCTGCGGCTTTGCTCATGGTTATTTTTTCCCGTGTGTCACTGTGCGGTGTTGGCGCAATAGGGTTATCATATAGCGTTTCGCGGTGCCGCGCACCGATCCATACAGTGAAGCGCAAACGCATGAAGGCTAGAATTTCTACTGCACTCCTCCTGAGCAGCCTCTTCCTGGGCGGCTGCAGCGTGGTCAATTTTCTCACGCCCTACAAGCTGGATATTCCACAAGGCAATCAGATCACCATGGATCAGCTGGAAAATCTGAAAGTCGGCATGACGCAAAGTCAGGTTCGCTTCCTGCTCGGCACCCCGCTGTTGGTCGATCCTTTCCATCAAGACCGCTGGGAATACATCTATCGCGATGAAAAAAGCGGTGATGTGAAAGTGAACAAGCGTTTCTCGATCATCTTTGAAAATAATATGGTGGCCCGTTGGGAAGGTGAAGTACTGCCTGAGCCGGCCGCCCGCAAAGAAGCGCGCGTGCGAGCCAGCGCCGTGGTCAGCGATGATCAGCTGATGCGCAGCAAGGTGAATCCCGGTGCGCCAGACAGCAAGCAAGTCGAAGTCAAACCTCTGATTGATAAAGGATTCTAAATGACGATGAAAATCGCCATTGCCGGTGCTTCTGGCCGCATGGGCCGCATGCTGATCGAAGCCGTCGTGAATGCACCTGATGCCCAATTGCATACCGCCCTAGATCGCGCGGGCAGCGAAAGCATCGGCCAAGACGCCACCGCCTTTCTGGGCCAAACCAGCGGCATCACCATCACCGCCGATCTGGCCGCCCTGCAAGGTGCGGATGTGATCATTGATTTCACCCGCCCGGAAGCCACCTTGGCGCATCTCGCGGCTTGTCAGCAATTCGGCGTGAACATGATTATTGGCACCACCGGTTTTGACGAAGCCGGCCGTGCTGCTATCGCGGCTGCGGCGAGCCAGATCGCGATTGTGTCGGCCTACAATATGAGCGTGGGGGTTAATCTGGTCTTCAAGCTCCTCGAAGTTGCGGCAGGGGTATTGAACCAGGGCTACGACGTTGAAATCGTGGAAATGCACCACAAACACAAAGTTGACGCCCCATCAGGCACCGCGATTGCCATGGGTGAGGCGGTGACGCGCGCTTGGGATAAAGCCCTGAAAGACATTGCCGTGTGGTCACGCGAAGGGATTACCGGCGAGCGCAAAGATGGCACCATCGGCTTTGCCACCTTACGCGGCGGCGATGTGATTGGCGACCACACGGTGGTCTTTGCCGGCGCCGGTGAGCGCGTAGAAATCACTCACAAAGCCAGCAACCGCACCATCTATGCGCAAGGCAGCTTGCGCGCGGCACGTTTTTTGGCCAGCAAAACCAGCGGTCATTATGATATGCAGGATGTATTAGGGCTGAAATAAGCCACTTCAGTAGAGCGGTAGATATGAAAAAAGCGAGGCCAAAGCCTCGCTTTTTTGTACTCTGCAGGTTGGTGAGGGGATACCCATATCCCAATCCACCAGCCAAGGTGGTCTGCCCGATCGGAAACTTCAACTGCGTACGGCACCTACTACTGCGTACTACCTGCTTCCTATCTTACAACTCACTACCCTTGGCACGGGCTGCGGGGCAGATTGCCCACATGGATTGCAGCCACCTAGCCTGACAACACGATGTTGCCTAAACAATCGGGCCAGCTAAAGAGCACATAAAGAACAACGAAACGGGTTTCGTTTCGTTACCGGTCGGCATTCATTGCTTCAGGCTTGAATCATGTCAGCCTGCGGGCCGTTGCCGGTAGAACGAGATCACGGATGATCAGGATTTGCCTAGAGGCGAGCTACCTAAACTGCGATTACAGATCTGCAAATTCATCTCCTCTGTAAGTACAGCAGTCAACAATAACGTCCTTGCGGAAAACCACGAACTCCTCTTTTGTTGCCGTAGTATTAATTTAGACCTAAACGTGCAGTCCTGCAACATATCCTGATGACCAGGCCCACTGAAAATTGTATCCGCCCAGCCAGCCGGTTACATCCACCACCTCGCCAATGAAGAATAAGCCCGGCACTTGGCGCGCCATCATGGTTTTGGATTGCAGCTCATCTGTATCCACCCCACCTCGCGTCACCTCGGCTTTTTTATAGCCTTGTGTACCTGAGGGTTTGACTTCCCAGTGGTGCAGATCATCGGCTATTTGCTGCAATACCTTGGGTGAGTATTGCTTGAGAGGCTTTATTTCACCGTATTTCTGCAGCCATACCTGCAAGAAACGCTTAGGCAGCCATTCTGCCAAGATCGTACTCAGCAAAGCCTCACGATTGGCCGTCGGCCAAATATCGGCCAACTGCACGCTCGGCAAGAGATCGATCACCAGGCTCTCGCCCGGCTGCCAATAGCTGGAAATTTGCAAAATCGCCGGGCCGGAGACACCTTTATGCGTAAACAAAATTGCCTCGCGAAACTGCTGTCGGCCGCACGCCACAATCGCGTCTTCAATCGCCACGCCAGCCAGCTCGGTCCATAAATCTTCGGCCTGAAAAGTCAGCGGCACCAGCGCAGCCGCCTGCGGCACGATGCGCAGACCAAACTGCTTGGCAATCTCATAGCCAATCGGGGTAGCACCGATTTGCGGGATGGATAAGCCGCCGGTCGCCACCACGAGGGATTCGCACTGCCAGCTTTCCGACTGGTCATCGCGCTCTGTCTGCACCACAAAACCACCGTCAGGATGCCCCGCCACAGCCACAATCCGGCTCCCCTGCCGCCACTGGGCGCCACCGGCATCGACTTCGGTTTTCAGTAAATCAATCACCCCTTGCGAGTGCTGATCACAAAAAAGCTGGCCCAGGGTTTTCTCTTGAAAACTCAGCCCGTGTTTGTACATCAGCGCAATGAAATCATGCTGGGTAAATTGCTTCAGCGCCGATTTCACAAAATGCGGGTTATTCGAGAGATAGCATTCAGGGCTGATATTGAGATTGGTAAAATTACAGCGCCCACCACCCGAGATGCGGATCTTTTCGGCCAGCTTGAGACTATGATCGATCAGCACCACACTGCGCCCACGCTGCCCAGCCGTTGCTGCACACATCATTCCGGCCGCCCCGGCCCCCAAAACCACCACATCACATCGTTGCATTTGCCACTCCTTGTTGCGCGGCATTGTACCGTGAAACCGCAGCGGCTCTGCGGCCGGCAGCTTACCGGTCTATACAGCAAAACCCGATTGGCATTATTACGAAGGCCAAGCCCCCATGGCCTAGCGTAAAATAACGGCTTGATTTCCCCACCGACGGAGCTGGCAATGCGGACGATGATAGTAAGTGATCTTGATGGCACTTTGCTCGACAAAGAGCACAAAGTGGATGCCTTTACCGCCGAGACCCTGCAAACGCTGGCCGCACAGGGTTACGCCATTACGATTGCTACTGGCCGCCATTTTCTCGATGTGCGCGGCATTCGCGCTGCGCTGGGCGTACCGGCCCATTTGATCACCTCAAATGGCGCACGGGTTCATGATCCGGAAGATTGCGAAATTTATGCTGAAAATATCGAACCTGAGCTGGCGCGCGCACTGATGCAGCCCGATGTTTCCAGTGGCTCTTTGCTGAATGCCTATGTGGATGAGGGCTGGCTGGTTGAGCGCGAGTGTGAAGAGCTGGTTGGGGTGTATTACAAAGACTCCGGCTTTGGCTATCAGGTCTGCAATCTGGCGGCGCACAGCGGCGAAGGCATCGCCAAGATTCTCTACATTGGCGAACATCAGGCGCTCACCGAGATCGAAAGCCGCATTCTGGCGCGCTACGGCGATGAGGTATATATCACCTTTTCGGCGCATGATTGCCTCGAAGTCATGGCTCCGACTGTATCCAAAGGCCACGCCCTCACCGCCGTACTGGCCCGCCTAGGCATTGATGCCGAGCATTGCTGCGCTTTCGGCGATGGGCAAAACGATATCGAAATGCTGGCCGTCGCCGGCCAGGGCTTTGTGATGGCGAATGCCAGCCCCAAACTCAAAGCCGCCCATCCGAACCTGCCCGTGATCGGCAGCAATGAACAACATGGCGTTGCCAGCCAGCTGCGGAAGATGTTTAATCTCTAGGCCACCGCCATGGAGAATAACCGATGCGCCGCTTTTTGCTTGCTGTTAGTTTCAGTGTGATGACCAGCTCGGCTTGGGCTGCCTGCAGCCCTTTGCTCAATCACCAGTTTAAAACCCTGCAAGGCCAGCCGTTTGATCTGTGCGCCTATGCTGGCAAGCCCATTCTGGTCGTGAATACGGCCAGTAAATGCGGTTTTACCAAACAGTTCACCAAGCTGGAAAAGCTCTACGACCAATATAAGGGTCGTGGTTTGCTGGTGATCGGTTTTCCCTCCAATGACTTTAAGCAAGAACTCGAAACCAACGCGGAAATTGGCGATTTTTGCAAACTCACCTATCTGGTCGAGTTTCCGATGATGGAAAAAACCAGCGTCTGGGGCAAAAGCGCCAATCCGCTGTATCAGCAGCTCAGCAAAACATCGGGTACCACGCCGAAATGGAATTTCTACAAATACCTGATCGCCCCCGATGGCAAAACCGTAACTGCTTTTAGTTCGATGACCGAACCGGATGACCCCGAGATCGTTGGCAAGATCGAGGGCTGGCTCGGTAAAAAATAAGAAAAAAAAACCTGCCTTCCGGCAGGTTTTTACTGTGTGGTATTGCTTTAAGAGGCCGCTTTAAAGGGCCGGCGATAACGACGTTACCAGCGGGCCAAAGGCATTGGTTTCCTGGTTAAAATCAAACAGCGCGCCTTGCTGAATATCGAAGTACCAGCCCAGCAAGCTTAGCTTGCCCGCCTCAACCCGTTTGGCAATAAACGGGAACGTCATCAGATTATCCAGCGAAACAATAATCGCCGCCATTTCACAGGCCCGAATCTGCCGCTCTTCATCTTTATGCGCCAACTCGCGGCGCACATGTTCGCGCGCCTGCTCGGCGATTTGCACCCAGCGGCCGACAAAATTGGCTTCGGTTTTCGATTCGGGCTCTTGCATCAGCGCGCGAATCCCGCCGCAGGCCGAATGCCCCAAGATAATAATCTTGCTGACTTCCAGATGCTCGACCGCATATTCAATCGCCGACGATACCCCGTGAAACGCGCCATCAACTTCATACGGTGGCACCAGGTTGGCCACATTGCGCACCACAAATAGATCGCCCGGATCACAATCCATCAACAGCGCCGGATCGACCCGCGAATCAGAGCAACCGATCAGCAGTGTCTTTGGGTTTTGGCCCTGCTTTAGCTCATCAAATAAGGTCTGGTGTTCGCCAAAGTACTTATGCTGGAAGCGGCGGAAACCGCCGATGAATTTTTCTATATCTTCCATCTTTCTCCCCAAGGCTAGATGTTTCATCCGGGCGTAATTCTACTGGTTTTCACTGTGCACTGGGCGGACAAATACAGTACATCCTGTAGAAGCACAAAAGACGTTCAATTTTTTTGAATAGTCAATACAAGTAATTTCGCTATCAATCACTTAGCACGCCCACTATGATGCAATGCGTATTCAGAATAACTGAACAAGGACTTTTCATGAAAAAACCTGCTCCCGCCCAATACAGCGCGCTGCAAATCGGCCTGCACTGGCTGGTGGCGGCCCTGATTCTGGCCGCATTTATTCTGATCTGGCAATTTGGCAATACCCCGCTGGCGCCCGATACCTTCAAGCTGAAATTACAGCTGATTGCCTGGCATAAATGGGTGGGTATTACCGTACTGGCGCTATTTGTGGTGCGTCTGATCGTGAAACTGGTGCGCGGTGCACCCGAGATTGATCCAGCCACCGACCCGCTGCAACGCAAGATCGCCATTGGCGTGCATCACCTGCTGTATCTGTTGATGGCGGCGATTCCGCTACTGGGCTGGATGCTTAGCTCGGCCAAAGGCTACCCGGTGTTGCTGTTTGGCGTAGTGCAATTGCCTGATCTGGTGGGAAAAAATGAAGAACTAGGCCACACCCTGCGTGAAGTCCACGAATTACTGGCCAACGGTTTACTGGTGTTGATCGGCCTGCATGCCGCAGGCGCCATCAAACACCACGTAATCGAGAAAGACGGCACTTTGGCGCGGATGCTGCCCTTCCTGCGTCGGAAATAAACCTCACCACACCTGCACGGTGCAGGCAGTGTGAGCTGGCCCATGGCCAGAAACTGAACTTTAAACGAGATTTAGACTCAATTCGGCCAGACTCAGCGACCGGATTTAACTTGATTGGCTGGCCTACCCCAGCCCCACTGGAGAAAACCCATGCTTGTACGCGCTACCCTGTTAGCCACCCTGCTGATGACCACTCTCGGCGCCCACGCCGCACAAACCTTGGTGCCGGCCAAAAGCCGTCTGGGCTTTACCTTTAGCCAGATGAACACGCCCACAGAAGGCCTGTTCAAGGCTTACACCGCCACGGTGGATTTTGACCCGGCCAAACCGGAAACGGCCAAAGCGCAGATCATCGTTGACCTCAATAGCATTGATGTCGGCGGCCCGGATGGCAATGCCGAGGCGAAAAAGAAAGCCTGGTTTGATGTGGCAACCAACCCGAAAGCCACCTTTACCGCCACCAGCGTCAAAGCGCTGGGCGGGGGTAAATTTGAAACCAAAGGTACTTTAAACATCAAAGGCATTACCAAAGAAGTGGTCGGCCAGATGACCGCCAAACAGCAAGGCGCTGAATTGGTACTGGAAGGCAATGTGCCGCTACTGCGACTGAATTACAAACTCGGTGATGGCGCCTGGGCCGACACCGGCACGGTAGCAAACGAAGTTGCCGTGAAATATAAGCTGGTATTGACCGGTAAAGCAGGCAAATAAAAGCATTTCAACTCATACCCACTAGGAGTATTACTCATGAAACAACTGATTTTGGCGTCTGTACTGTCGGTAGCAGCTATTGGTGCACAAGCGGCCGATACCTATAAAATCGACCCATCACACACCTATGCCAGCTTTGAAATCAACCACCTGGGCTACTCAACTCAGCGCGGTAATTTCGAAAAAACCAGCGGTACTATCACTCTGGATACCGCAAAAAAAACCGGCAGCGCCGACATCAGCATTGATGCCGCTAGCCTGCGCACCGGTTGGGAAGCGCGTGACAACCACCTGAAGGGCGAAGACTTCTTCAACGTGAGCAAATTCCCAGCCATGACCTTCAAAAGCAATAACTTCAAATTTGAAGGCGACAAGCTGGTGAGCGTGAGCGGTGATTTCACCCTGCTGGGCGTGACCAAGCCACTGACCCTAAACGTCACTAACTTCAAATGCGCGCCACACCCAATGAGCAAAAAACCAGCTTGCGGTGCAGATGCGGTGGCCACCATCAAACGCAGCGACTTTGGCATGAAAGCCTATGTGCCAGCCGTGGGTGATGAAGTCACACTGCGCATCCAGGTTGAAGCCAGCAAATAAGCTGCCTCACCCAACAACCCCTGCTAAGGCAGGGGTTCAGATTGATGACAAACCCCACTCGCGAAGCGAGGCGCCCCTCAAGGAGGGGCCGGGAGGGGTGGGAATAGAACATCAAGGCTGCAGGTTACACGCCTTTATTTCCTAGGCTCGGCTTGGCCGAGACTTGAAAAAGATTGTTCCCCCATTTTGTCCGCAGCCTGACCCCTGCTAAGGCAGGGGTTTTTTTCTGCCTGCGCTTGCCGCCAGCCGCCGCCAAAGGCGACAATACGGGCCGCAATCAGAATCACGAGGACGCCTTGCATGCAAGAACAAGAAACCAATCAAGCCACCCCGCTGCTGGGCAAAATTATTTTTGGCAGCCGCTGGCTGCAATTGCCGATCTATCTGGGCCTGATCGTGGTGCAAGGGGTGTATGCCTACAAATTTCTGGCCGGCCTCACCAGCATGATGCTCAATCTCGGCTCGCTGAGCGAAACCCAGATTATGTTGGCCGTGCTGGGCCTGATTGATGTGGTGATGATTGCCAATCTGCTGCTGATGGTCACCGTCGGCGGCTACGAGACGTTCGTTTCCCGTCTGCGTATCGATCGCCACCCCGATCAGCCCGAGTGGCTCGATCATGTGAACGCCACCGTACTGAAAGTTAAACTCAGCATGGCGATTATCAGTATTTCGTCGATTCACCTGCTGCAAACCTTTATCAATGCCGGCCAGCTGCCCGAATCACAAATGAAATGGCAGGTGATTATCCATCTGGCCTTCCTGATCTCCGCCGCGGCGCTGGCCTACACCGACAAACTACTGCACTCGGTCAGCCACCCATCGCACTAAACAGTACCCGACATACCCGCACATGTATTGCGCCAGAGCCATTGCCATGCAATGGCTCTTTGCTTATACCCCTAGGCAATAGCGCCAAAACTGTACCCCTGCCGACTGTCACTTGTTGCTTCTTGCGACCAAAGCTAAATTGGCTTCACCCTACCGAGAGCGAGCCCAATATGCCCCGACTATTTTCCTATGGCACTTTGCAGCAAGAGAATGTGCAGCTGGCCACCTTTGGCCGAATACTCAGCGGCCAAGCCAGCGCGATTGTGGGCTACAGCCAGACTATGGTGGCGATTGATGATCCAGAAGTTGTCCGCACCAGCGGCAAAACTCACCACCCGATTGTGCGCTACACCGGCGACCCCGCCGCCCAAGTGAGTGGCACCGTATTTGAGATCAGCGACGCCGAGCTCGCCCACGCCGACCGCTACGAAGTCGACGCCTACCGCCGCGTCGCCGCAACACTGAGCACCGGTGGTGAAGCCTGGGTGTATGTAGCGGCGGATAGTCTGCACGAATAATTAGGACATGGCCTGCTGGCAAGCTTGAACCGACGAAGCCATCAGCCCGCCTGCAACCACTGCCGAATTGTCTGATCGCTGGTGAGGGCATCAACCCACCATTTCAGCGCTTGGCCGGCGTCTTGGCTGCGCCAGGCGTGGCAGAGCCGCACATGCGGCTGTACTTCGGCTACGGCTTTGGTGATGAGCTCGCCACTGGCCAGAAACGGTTTGGCCCAGGCCAGCGGTAAATAGCCGCAGCCCAAGGCGGCGACTTGGGCGAGGGTTTTTTGCCGCATATCGGGCACGTGCAGCATTTCCTGCCCGGATAAAATATTGAAGGAATGTTTAGTGAGCTGGCGGGCGCTATCGGGTATCACCACCGCGCGGTGCTGCATAATGGTTTGCGGAGCCAGCGGCTCTGGGCTCTCGGCCAGCGGATGCTGCGGCGAAATCACAAAGACCGAGCGAAAATCGCCCAGCACATGGGTGGAATACCCGCCACCCGCCGGCCCTTGCGCGATGGCGCCAATCACAATATCGGCGCGCCGATCCAGCAGCGCTTCCCAGGTACCGCCCAGTGCTTCATGCAAAAATCGGATGCGGGTGCCCGATTGCAGCGCATCAAACTCGCGCAGCAGCGGGTACAGCAGCTCCAGCGGAATAATAGTATCCACGGCGATGCCCAGCTCGGTTTCCCAACCGGTGGCCACACGTTTGATCCGGCATTCCAGCTCATTGGCGGCGCGCAGCAAATGCCGACCTTCGTTGAGCAGCTCTTGCCCGGCAGCCGTGAGCTGGGCGCGATGGCCGCTGCGATCAAAAATCTGCACGCCCATATCGTCTTCGAGCTTGCGCACCATATAGGTGACGGCAGACGGTACGCGGTGAACTTCCTCGGCAGCGGCGGCAAAGCTGCCACGGCGGGCAATCGCATCGAGAATTTCGAGGGCTTCCAGACTTAAACGCAGCATGGGGCTTATTCCGATTTTTTGAATGATTTGGGCAGATCTTTTGGCTATCAATGGCCTAAGGGCAAGCTTATTATGGCATACACCATTCAAATGAATTGAAGGAGCTCACGATGATTACCCTACGCAAAGCGGACGAACGCGGCCATGCCAACCACGGCTGGCTGGATTCACACTTCAGCTTCTCGTTTGCCGAATACTATGATCCGGCGCATATGCATTTTGGCGCTTTGCGGGTGATCAACGATGACCGCATCGCCCCCGGCATGGGCTTTGGTATGCATCCGCATCAGGATATGGAAATCATTACCTATGTGCTGGCCGGGGCGATCGAGCACCGCGATAGCATGGGCAATGGCTCGATTATCCGCCCGGGCAATGTGCAGCGCATGAGCGCCGGCACCGGCGTGCGCCACAGTGAATTCAACCCCAGCCAGAGCGAAGAGACGCATCTGCTGCAGATCTGGATTATGCCGGGCGTGAAAGGCATTGCCCCTTCATACGAAGAAAAGATCTTTGCCGAAGCGGAAAAACGCGGCCAGCTGCGGCTGGTGGCCAGCCCCGATGCCGAACAAGACTCGGTGCTGATTCATCAGGATGTACGTCTGTATGTCGGCCTATTTGATGGCGATGAAGCGCTGGTACAAGCGCTGCCCGCCGGGCGCAAGCAATATGTACACGTGGCGCGCGGCCAGCTGGAAGTAAATGGCGTGGTCTTGCAGGCCGGTGATGCGGCCATGCTCACGCAGGAAGCACAGCTGAGCTTGCAACACGGGCAGCAAGCCGAAGTGCTGGTATTTGATTTATTCTGATTCGCCCCTTGGCGCTCGTCACCGCTGATGCCCCGGCCCCGCCGGGGCATACTCATTTGGGTATTACCCCACAAGCTTTTCCTGACAAAGCCTACACGCATATACCCCTTTAGAGATTTGCCAAGCGTCACTCGTCGCACGCCGCCAAATCGCCAAGGCAAGATTCGGACAAATCCTAAGCCAGATTCCGACAAGGACGTGCCTCCTCCCGCGCCGTACAATCGATGCACAATACCAAGGAGGATGACCCATGCACCCCACTCGCGCCCTCGCGCTGGCCGCGCTCAGCAGCCTGGCCCTGCATACTCAGGCAGCCCCAGCCGCGACGCCAACGAATCCCGACACCCCCAGCTATACCCTCGCCGGCCGCTGGCAAAAAAACGGTGATGCCTATCAAACCACCTGGCCCGGCGTGACGCTGAGTGCGCGCTTTAAAGGCAGCGCGGTGGGCGTGGTGCTGAAAGACGAGTCGAGCTATTACGTAGTGGAAATCGACGGCCAGCCCAAGCTGCAAATCGAGCCCGCTCGCGGCAAACGCACGGTATGGCTGCGCGATTTACCCGCTGGTGAGCACACGGTGGCGCTGATTCGCCGCAATGAAACGCCCGAATACGTCGGCCAGGTGTATGGCTTTACGCTGGAGCAAGGTCAATGGCTGCCGGCACCGGCGGCGCCCAGCCGGCAAATCGAATTTATTGGCGACTCATTCACCGCTGCGCTGGCCAATCTCACCACCCGCCGCGATTGCCCCGACAGCGCCATTGCCGCGGGCACGGACATTACCCAAGGCTTTGCGGTCAAAGTCGCCCGCAGCCTGAACGCACAATGGCAAACCAATGCCATGTCGGGCATGGGGCTGATTCGCAACTGGAATGGCAATCTGCCCGATCGGGATTTCCGCACCTTCTACGCCCGCCGCCTGCACACCGAGCCTGGCAGCACGCCGGGCAGCCCAGCCGAAACCGGCTGGAAACCACAGCTGGTGGTGATTGGGCTGGGGATTAACGATTTTTCTACCCCGGTCAACCCGGGTGAAAAGCGCAGCACCGCCCAACGCGCCACTGATTTTCAAGCCGCCTATCGCCAGCTGATCAAAGAGCTGAACAGCCGCTACGGCCAGCCGCAGATCATTATGCTGGCGATGAAACTCTGGCCGGATGACCAGCAACGCCCGAACGTGCAAGCCGTGCTCGCGGCCGAGCAAGCAGCGGGCAATACCCGCCTGCACTACCTTGACCTCGACCCGATGCAGCTCACCGCCTGCCAGTGGCACCCCAACCTCGCCGATCATCAGCAAGTGGCGCAACAGCTGCTGGAAACCATCAAGGGCCTGCCGTTGAATTGGTAATGTCAGTTTCTTGATCTGTCAGCCCGAAGAATGACTGTTGTAGTTTTGAGCGCATTCTTCGCGGCCTGAGCGCCCACCATCGACGCCACCAGCCTCATCAGGCACAGTTTGCGCTTACACAAAACGCAAACAGGGAGCGGGAAATGGGGCAAAAGTACAAAATTCTCAACACGGGCGAAGTGCAATGGCCACGGTGCTGCGCGCGCTGCCGCAGCGAAGACACCCTCACCGCCGCCAACGCGAGCGGTGGGCGTATCGCAGGCTTTAATGGCGTCACCATGACCGGCGAGTTGCTCGAACTCAATTACCCTGTCTGCGCTGAGCATGCCAAAGGCTTATCATTTGCCAATTTGCTCACCCGCAAAACTCTTGGCGTGAGCGTGCTGCGCTGGATGGCATTTATTCTCGGCCCGCTGTCTTTATTGCTCGGGCCTGTTCTATTGATTGGCGGCTTGCTGAGCTTATTTGGCCAAAGCAGTAATGGGCCCGGCACCTCGATCGGTATGCTGATCATAACTTTATTGCCCGGGGTGCTATTGGTACTGATTTGGCGGGCATATCGCCAGCTACCGATCCGCATTACCAAAGTAGAAGCCGATAGCTTTACCTTGCAGTTTAACGACTCGCTCTATGCCGGCCAATTCAAACGCCTGAATAAAGCGCTGCTACTCAAATAAGCTCAAGCAAGCCCATCGCCCGCTTTACCCCGCCACGGGCTGCCAATCCAGCGCCGGGTTTTCGGCTTTGCGCATCAGTTGCAGGTGGCTTTCCACCACCGCCTGCAACTGGCGGGCGGCGGCTTCATCGGTGGCCCGCACGGTAAAGCGCAGGTGCTCGGCGTCGGCGTTAAATTCCACCTGCCCCAGCGGGCGTTCGGGCTGGCCAAATTGGGCTACGCCCTCTGTTTCGCTAAACTCCACCGGGATCTTGCGGGCGAAATGTTTACAGAGTTTAAATAGGTATTGCTTGCCAAGCTCGGTATTAACTTGGCTAGAGGTAATTACGGTCATGGGGTATTTATCCTTTAGTTAGGCGCGAACCAATTGGTCGAGCACAAAAATCGGCCGGCCTTGCGAGCAAGCTTCCACCCGGCCATGAATGCCATACACCTGCGCCAGCAGCGCGGGGCTCAGCACCGAGAGCGGCGGGCCATCGGCCACACACTGGCCGCCATCCAGCACAATCAGACGCTCGCAGCAGCGCAGCGCCAGATTCAGATCATGCAGCGCCAAGAGCGCAATGCTGCCGCGCTCGCGGGCGTCGTTGCGGATCGCCTCCACCAACGCCAGCTGCCAGTGCAAATCCAGCGCGCTATTGGGCTCATCCAGCAACAGCAAAGCCGGCTGGCGCGCCAGCAATTGCGCCAGCGCCACCATTTGCCGTTGTCCACCCGACAAAGTGGCCAGTGGCCGCATGGCCAGCGGGGTGAGCTGCAAACTGGCCAGATAATGCTCGATGCGCGCTTCGGCTTCGGCCCGGCTCAGGCCACCGGTGAGCAAACCGCCCAGCAGCAACTCATACACCGTCAGCCCTGCCGCTTGCGGCAGGGTTTGCGGCAATAAGCCCACCAGCCGGCTGCGCGCCACCGGGCTCAGCGCGGCCAGCGGCTGGCCATGCAGGCTCAGCTGCCCGCGGGCGGGCAAGAGGCCCGCAATGGCGTGAATCAGCGTGGATTTGCCCGCGCCATTGGGGCCGATCAGCGTGGTAACACTACCAGCTGGCAAGGGCGCCAGATCCAAACCATCAATAATGCGGGTATGCCCCCGGATCACCTGTAAATCATTGATCTGCAGACTCATACCCTAGGCCCTCCGCCGTAAAATCAGCGCAATCAATACCGGCACGCCGACCAGCGCGGTAACGATGCCGATCGGGATCACCAAGCCCGGCACCAGCGCCTTGCTGGCCAGCGACGCCAGCGACAGCATCAGCGCGCCACACAGCACACTGGCCGGCAAAAAGTAGCGATGCTGCTCGCCAACCAAGAGGCGAGCGATGTGCGGCCCCACCAGCCCCACAAAGCCAATGGTGCCCACAAAAGCCAGCGCCACGGCGGTGAGCAGACTCACCTCCAACAGCACCCGCCAGCTAAGCTTATCCACCTGCACCCCCAGGCTCGCCGCCTGCAGCGGGCCGCTGCGCAATAGCGTTAGCGCCCAGGCACGGCGCATCGCGCTAATCAGCCCCAACAGCAGCGCTACCGCCACAATCAGCACATGAGTGAGCGTAGCGCGGCCCAGATTGCCCATCGACCAGAACACAATCTGCTCCAGCGCATTGGCATCGGCCAGAAATTGCAGCAGCCACACCAAGGCTTCCAGCGCGAACAACAGCGCAATCCCAAACAGCACCAGCGTATCGCTACCGCCACCATGCGCGCGGCTGAGCAGCAAGATCAGCCCGGTGGACCCCAACGCCAGCACAAAAGCCCCCACCGGCAGCAAGATTTCATGCGGCAGCACCAGCGGCAAATGATGCTCAAACACGATCACCAGCGAGGCGCCCAAGGTGGCCGCCGCCGCAACGCCCAGCGTAAACGGGCTGGCCAGCGGGTTATTCAGCACGGTTTGCAGCTGCGCGCCCCCCAAGCCCAGCGCGCCGCCCACCACCAGCGCCATCAGCGCATAAGGTAGGCGCACATCAAAAATCACCACGCGCAAGCTGGCATCCAGCCCGCTGGGGTCAAACAGCCCCGCCAGCACGGTGGCCAGCGGATAGCGCGCGCTGCCGGTGGCCAGATCGGCCGCCAAACTGAGCAACAAAGCCGCGCCCAGCCCTAGCAGGCAGAGCCAGCGCCAGTGATTTTGCCGCCGATACAGGCGGGCTAACTCCCCCGCACCGGCCCCCGTACTGGAGGCAGCCGCAGCGATTTGGGCAGTTTCCGCCTTCATTGGCCGGCCTCAATCCAGTAGGTGCCGGCCAGTGGCACTGGCTGGAAGCGCTGGAAGAAGGTTTGCAAGGTGGCCTGTGGGTTCAGCTGGGCAAATTCGGCCGGATACAGCCATTTGGCCAGCACTTGCACCGCCACGACATTGGCGGCGCTGTAATTAAAGTGATGCGAAATCGCATACGCACGGCCCGTTTGCACGGCTTTGAGCTGGGCAAAGCCCGGCCGCGTGAGCGCATGGCGCAAGCTGGCCTGCGCGGTAGCGCGATCAATGCCGGCGCCCAGCGCAATGCGGGGGTTATTGCGATCACGGGCGGTAATCGGGTTGCCAATGCCGGTGCCGATATACACTTCGGGCTGGCTTTGCAGCAAAAATTCGAGGCTAACCGTGCCGTGTGCGCCCGGCACCAGCGGGTCGGCGATATTGGCACCGCCCGCAGCGCTAACAAAGGTACCAAGCATGCCGTGCGTGAGCGTTTCGCAGCAGCTATTGCCCAGCCCAACGCGACTTTCCAGGAACATCGGCGTTTTACGTTTCACCTTAGCGAGGCCCGCGCTCACTTTGGCCATTTCGCTGCGATAAAACTCGAGGTATTGCTCCGCGGCCTTTTGTTTACCGAGCACCTGGCCCAATACCCTGATACTAGCCTCGGTGTTTTTGAGCGGATCTTTGGTGAAATCCACGTACACCACCGTCACGCCGGCTTTACTTAGCCGCTGCAAAGTAGCGGTGTCTTTCACATCAGGGCCATGGCCGCGCAGGCTAAAGATCGCCAACTGCGGCTGCAGGGCAATGGCTTCTTCCACGCTAAAGCTTTGGCTTGAGCGCCCCAGGCGCTCGATCTGATCGAGCTTGGGATACACCTGCCGGTATTGGGCGTAGCTGCCCGGGTCGAGCTGCTCGAAATCACCCAGCATGCCCACCACGCGCTGCGCGGGCAGCTCGCGATCTAAAATCGCCAAACTCGGCAGCATGCGGCCTTCACCGACGATAATCCGCTCGATCTTGGCCGGGATTTCCACCGTGCGCCCGGCCAGATCGGTCACACTGGCGGCCCAGGCGCCCACACTGAGGCTACTTAACAGACAACCCGCCAGCACGGCGGGGCGAAACAGCGAGATCTTCCACTTCGACATCTTGCACTCCGACATCTTGTATTCCTTTAGCAAAACGCCAGCGCCACCGGGCAGGCCGGTGGCGCGAGCAAACTTAAAAAATCATTAGAATTGCCAGCTGGCTTCCAGCCGCACATCGCGGCCCGGCTCCGGATAGCCCAGCACCTTGCCTTGCCAGCCGTTGTAGGCATAAGTGGCCTGATCGTAGTAATGCTTGTCGAGCAGGTTTTTCACGGTCAGATTCAGGCGCAGCGTGTCTTTCGCCAGTGGCCGCCACGTGAGATAGAGATCGTGCACACCATAGCCAGCCTTGGTTTGCTCGGCCTTACCGCCCACCGGCAGGTAATCCAGCGCCTCGACATAGCGGCCCATCCAGCCCAGCTCGAGTCGCTGCGCCGGCAGGCGGTAGCCCACTTTGCTCACCCAGGTGCGGCCGGTGCTGGTACCGAGGCCCAGATCTGCATCGTTAAATTTGCGGCCATCCAGCTCGGGGCGGCCATCGGCCACACTGAGGCCAAATTGCCAATCACGCAGCTGGTATTGCGCGCTGAGCTCATAGCCATCGATGGTGGCGCGGCCCAGATTGCCGCGGCAACCGCCTTTGGCGTTGGCGCAGCTAAAGGTGGTGATGTAGTTATCAATAATCTGGCGATACACATTCCCGGCCAGGCTTAGGCCACCTTGCTGATAGCTAAAGCCCAGCTCGGTGTTATGCGCGCTTTCAGCCTCGATTTTGGGCAGGTTTTTCCACTGGGCAATATCGAGCATAAAGGCTTCTTTCAGCCCCACCCCGCGCAAGGACTTGGCATAACCGGCGCGCAGCTGCAGCGCATCGGTGGCTTGCCAGCGCACGCCAGCACTTGGGCTTACGCCGTCGCTGGTGTAGTTTTGGCGGTGGTTATCGGTGTAGCTGTAATCGTCGTAGCGCAGGCCGGCGGTGAAAGTCAGGCTGGCCCAATTCGCCTCGCCTTCCACAAAACCACCCCATACGCGCATCGATTCACTCCCCGTACCGGTGAGGCCATACGGATTGGCAATGCGATTGGCGGCGGATTTTTCTTCGCGCCAGTTCAGCCCGTATTTGAGCAGATGCTCGCCCAGCGCTTGCTTGAGCATCAGATCCGCGCCTTGCGTGGTTAGGCTTTCGCCCCAGCTACGGCCTTTTTTATTGGTGCGCTCGCTCTCGACTTCGGAGCGATACAGCGTGGCATTGGCGGCGTCGATCCAGCCTAACTGCTGGCCACTGTAGTTGAGCGTGGCCGTATCGCGAGCCAGACTTTGCGGGATCGGATCGTTCGGCAAGACCGGATGAGCAAAACCAACCATATTGGCCCGCGCGGTGCGCACGCCTTCGTCGCTACTGCGCTGAAAACTGGCGCTCAGGCGCTGCTGTGGTGTGAGCTGCAGCCCCACTTTAGCCAGGTAATTGGCCTGCTCGGTGCCCGAATTGGCAATCGTTTGCCCATTGCCGGCCTGATAGTCATCGGTACGCATGGTGGTGGCGGCAAGCAGTGCATCCAGATTACCGGCCTGGCCATACACATTGGCGCTGCTGCGCCAGCCATCATTGCTAAAGACGCTGCCGGTGACGCTACCGCCGATGGTTTGGCCGGGGCGCAAGAGATCGCGCGCCGAGACGGTTTGATAGCGAATCGCCCCACCCAATGCGCCAGGCCCCGCGCTGGCTGCGGCCGTGCCTTTTTCGACTTCCACTTGCTTGATCAGCTGGGGGTCAAGAATCAGCGCCGTCTGGTGGTGATACACCTTGCTGTTAATCTGCGCACCATCCACGCTCAGATTCAGCAGCGATTCTTCCATGCTGCGGATATACATTTTCTGGGCAATCGGGTTGCCACCGCCGCCGATATTGATCTCGGCATCTGACTGAAACACATCGCTGAGATTCTGGGCTTGCTGATCCAGCAGGGTTTGCCGCTGCAAGGTGTCATCCTGTGTCGGCGTGCTGGCGGTGACTTCTACCGTGGCCAGCTGGGTACTGGTTTCGTTCGCGTGGGCGTGCAGCGCCAAAGTGAGGGGAATCGCGGCCGCCAGATGGCGAAGCGGGAATGGAGCGCGGGTGTGCATGACTGAATTCCTGAAATTCTCACCCAAGGGCAAGAAATGATAATCAAACTCAACTGGTTTGCGTATTGTGCCGTGGGCGAGCTCCGCTGACTTTTGCGGAGGGCGTGATCAGCTTTGGCAAATGCGCAAAGCTAGGCGGCGCGACACTCGCTGGGGGCCATGCCAAAGGCGCGGCGAAAGGCGGTGGCAAAATTGGCCGGCGAGGTGTAGCCAGCATCCAGCGCGGCGCGGGTCACCGAGACTTCGCCACGTTGCAGCCGCTGGCGGGCCTGCCAGAGTTTTTGCTGGCGCAGATAATCAAACACGCTAGTACCAAACTGGCGACGGAAATGTCGCTGCAGCGTAGCCACACTCATGCAGGCTTGCGCCGCGATCTCACTCAGGCTTAGCTCATCCGCCGCGCCACTATCGAGCAAGGCGCGCACCGCCTCGAGTCGGCGGCTAATGTGGGCCGGCAAACTGGGCGCACTGGCTGGCTGCACTTGGCCCAGCGCCATGGCCAGCAATTCAAATGCCAGACTTTCGCGCTGCAAACGCGCCAATAAGGGCGAAGCGCTGGCCCCCGCCAACAGTTGCTCCGCCAGCGCCACCAGGGCCGGCTCGGCCTGCCATTGCCGCACGGCCAAATGCTGGCGGGTAAATTGCTGCAAGGCCGCCTCCTGCTCGCCAGCGCCATGCAGGCCATGTGCATCCAGCCAGCCGGCCGGAATATGCAGGCACACTTTGCGCTCGAGCGTGCAATCGGTGATCTCGCGGGCAAATTCGGTGGCTTCGGTCAGGTTCACCAGCAAGACTTCCGCGCCCCGCGCCACCGAATGCGCCAGCTGTATGCGGCGCTCGCCAAAACCCAAGGTCAGCTCGCCCTGCAAGAGCACAATCAGCCGCTGCCCCGCTTCGCTATCCGCACGGTGAGCATGCCCGCCGCGCAAAGTACTGGCTGCCACACAACATCCATCCGCCAGCGGCTGCTGCCAAGACGACAAAATGGACGAGCCGGCGGTATAGCTTGCCGGTGTGGGGCTGGCCGAACGGGTAGCAGGCATGGGATGGCTCCTGCAGCAATGCTGCATGCGCCGCAGCGACTTGTGGTGCGCGACGCTCAAAGATGACAAAGGAATGGCATCTTAGCATTTTCACCACTTATTGAGAATCATTACCATTTGATTTGAAGCAAACTTCCGTGTAGCAATCGCGCTTGCTCAGGTACACGGTCGGCCATGCACTCATATACCCAATGCAGGTATAAGCCCACAAACAAATTGAAATATAAACTGTACTGATATACCCCTAACTGCAACCACACTGACAATAGCGCGCCCATACTAGGCGATTGCCCACCCATAGCTTTCAGTAAAAAAGCCATTGAACTGACAGCAAGCGTGAGCTGGCGTACCATGAGGCAGCCCCATCGCGGCATCATTGCATCGGCCCAACCTGCATCGGCGAATCTCCATCATGAATCTATTGCTTGCGCGTTTTCACCTTTTACTTGCTAGTTTGGCCGGCGTGCTGCTCGCCGCGCTGATTTTGCTCTTGGCGCTGGCCGGTGTGCTGCAGCAGGAGCAGCAGCGCCTGAGCCTGCAACAGCAAAGCGCCGGGGCACTACTCACGACGGTGGCCAGCGAAGTGCAGCGCGGCTTTGCCTTCCTTGGCCGCCAGCCACTGCGCGACTGCCAGGCCGACAGCCTCAGCCGCTTGCGCAGCCAATTACTGAATTTTCGCTATCTGCGCAGCGTGGGCTTATTGGATGAGCAGCGCCAGCTGCGCTGCCTCACCAGTCACGGCGAGCTGACTCCGCCGATGCAATTGCCGCCGGCACAATTCATTGATGCCCAAGGCACGCAGATCTGGAACGACTACCCACTGCCGATCCGCAATGGGCAAGTCAATAGCACCCTCACCGCGCGCGGCACGCAGCTCTTGCTGGTGGATGGCCATGTGTCGATTGAAACTTTCCAACGCGCAGCGCTGGATGCCGTCTGGATCAGCTACGCCGACGCGCCCCCCCATCTGATCTGGGCGCGCCCGACGCTGGCGGCACACCCACAACCGCCCACGAACTTGCGCTGGCGCGCACTGAGCCGGCCGGGCTCGGGCTGGCAAATCGATTGGGCGCAGCAGCGCCTGGTCGTCGGTAGCAATGTGCCCAATACCGGCCTCTTTGTGCAGAACTATCGCTCGCTGGCCGAGCTTTGGCGTAGTAACTGGGCGCTGTGCGCGCTGCTGGCCACACTGGCGGTATTGCTCGGCGCCATTAGTGGCCGCTGGGTCAGCCGCAGCTTGCGCCGCCGCGGCACGCTGGCCTACCGGCTGCCGCAGCTGCTACAGCCGGCGCATATTCACTGCATGTATCAGCCGATTGTTGAGCTGGCCAGCGGCGAGATCGCCGGCTGCGAAGTGCTGATGCGGCTCAAAGATGGCGAACACACCATTTTTCCCGATCAGGTGATCCCGCTGGTGCAGGCGCAGGGGCTCAGCTGGGCGCTGGATCAGGCGGTTAGTCAGCGCGCCTTGGCGGAGCTGGCGACGCTGCTGCCGGCCGCGCCCAGCCGCCCATTTAAAGTGGCGCTGAATTTCTTCCCCGAGCATATCCGCCATGCCCAGCTCAGCGGCTTACTCGATCCGTGGCAACACCCGCGCTGGCAGCTGAATATCGAGGTCACCGAATACGGCGTGAGCGAGCATTTGCAAGCCGAGGTGCAACAGTTGCGCGCGGCTGGCTACCAGATTTCGGTCGATGATTTTGGTACCGGCTATTCCAATCTGGGCACCATCAAATATCTGGCGCCCGATTTTCTGAAAATTGATCGCTCGTTCGTGGCTGACCTGGAGGACGACACCCTACGCGCCAGCCTGATCCCGCAAATCGTCAGTATTGCCGAGGCAGTGGGGGCCGAGATCGTGGCCGAAGGCATTGAAACAGCCCAGCAGGCGGCGCTACTGCGGGCGCAAGGGGTGCGCTTTGGCCAAGGCTATTGGTATAGCCGCCCGGTGCCACTGGCCGAGTTTGCCCAACTACTACAGCAGCCACCGCGCCCGGCCCCTGCCGTGAATTAAGCGCCACCGCAAGGCACAATTACCGCGCGGCACTGGCACATTGCCGGTTGCCGCTCGCTACGGCCCGCCACTACACTGCCGGGCATCATCAATCCGAGTGACTTTCTGTGGAACAGCCTAGTTGGCGGCCACTGGCCGCAATTTAACCGGCAAGGTACTCGCGCTTTTCTGCGCTGCCTTGCCCTCCTTGGCATGGCAAGCGCCGGCAGTTTTGCCCCCTGCAATCTGCCCTTTCCCGCTCTGCTGACTTTCTGGTGTGAACCCACGCCCCGCGCATACTTACAGCTGCGTCGTGCCCCATGGTGGGCCGTCGCACACTGGGCGCTAGCTAGGCACACCGCACGCAACTAGCCCACCGACTGACATTCAGCCTGGAGGAAACATGGACCCCGATCCGAGTCTGCCGCTGGCCACGCGCCAGCTACCCGCTCTCATCTTGTTTCGATCGAGTCATCTGACTCATTGCCGCTAGGCCTAGGCACGCCCATGGGGAATGCCTGGCCAGCAGGAGTACCCCAATGTTGCTACACGCTTTCAATGCGGGCTGGTTGCTCGCCTATCATCATCCCGATCATTTGCTGGCGACCTTAAGCTGGCCCCGCCGGCTACGCCGCCTGCGTCACACGCAAGGAGGTGAATCATGCTGAATCGCGCCCACCTCTTAGTCCAACTGGCTACGCCTAACCAAACCCTGACCCAAGCCGAATGGAGCTGGCTGCTGCATCAATGCCATCCTTCCGATTTAGCCGGGGCCTTGCAGGAAAAACCGGTACTGCAACAAGCCAGCGAACTGCTGCGCCTAAGCCCCGCCGAGCGCGCGCTGCTGTTTAGCCATCTGCCAGCGCTGGCGCAAGATGGCATCCTGAAAGCCCTACCCCAGCCCGCCGCGGTGGCGCTGTTTGAGCAAATGCCGCCCGATGAGCGCGCCGATGTGTTCAAGCGGCTGGATTTACCGGCGCAGGCCGGCTTATTGCCCGCCCTAACGCCCGCCGCCCGGCAAGATTTACTGCAGCTGGCCGCCTATGCCGAAGGCACGGTGGGCGCGGTGACCACCAGCCGTTTTGTTGCAGCCACGCTTGAGATGACCGCGGCGCAAGCCTGGCAACATTTGCGCGCCAGTGCGCAGCTGCTGGAATCGGTGCCGGGGCTGTTTGTGCTCGATAGCATCGGCAAGCTGTGCGGCACCATCGATTTGCCGCTGCTGCTGGCCGCCGGCGATGACACGCCGCTGGCCGAGCTGATGCGCCCCGAGCCGGTCTACGCCCGCGTGGGCTGGCCGCAAAGCGAGGCGGTCGCGCTGATTCGCCATTACGATCTGCTGGCCCTGCCGGTGTGCAACGAGGCCGATCAGATGGTGGGCATTGTGACCGTGGATGACGCGCTGGAAATCGAAGAAGAGCGCCAGGCCAGCCAGCTGGTGCGCTTTGGCGGCACCCAGCTCGCCCCCAGCCCCGATCTGGATATCATGCAGGCCAGCACGCGCACCATGTTTGGCGTGCGAGCCTTCTGGCTGGTGATACTGACGGTCTTTGGCATTCTCACCAGTACCTTTGTTGCCGCGCAGGAAGAAATCCTCTCGCAGGCGATTGTGCTGGCGGCCTTTATCGCACCGATTGTCGATATGGGCGGCAATGCCGGTAGCCAGTCGGCCACCTTGGTGCTGCGGGCCATGGCGCTGGGCGAGCTGAAAGTGAAATGGCGGGATATCCGCTTTATCATCCTGCGCGAGCTGCCAGTGGCGCTGGCCTTGGGGATCACCGTAGCGGTGCTGGAATGCATTCTGGCCTATTTCAGCAAAGGTGTCGGGATCGAAGTCTTGCTCACCGTGGGCCTGAGCATGCTGGCCTGCACGGTGCTCGGCGGGCTGATTGGCGCCTTGCTACCGTTTGGCGCGCGCAAAATCGGCACCGATCCGGCCACGCTGTCTGCACCACTGATCACCTCGATTATGGATCTGGTGGGCGTGTTTATTTACTTCGGCTTTGCCTATCTATTCTTGGGGCATCTGCTGCAGTAATCATCTAGGTATATGGCTGTAGGCAAATATAAACAATGCCTACAACCATATACCCCGCATCATCTCAACTCATCAGCCTGCCATCGCGCTCAGCAGCTCGCTGGGCGCGATACCATAATGCTGGCGAAACCGGCGTGAAAAGCTCGCCACTTCCAGATACCCCACCGCCGGCCCAACCACCGCCACCTTCTGCCCGGCCAGCAACATTTCCCGCGCGGCTCGCATTCTGAGCTCAAACACCATCTGCCCCGGCGATTGCCCAAAATGCTGCTGACACACCCGATGCAAATGCGCCGGCCGCAGCCCGAGCCGCGCACAGCAACGCTCGATCGACCAATCTTGCGCCGGCGCATGCAGCACCGCGGCGCGCCAGCTTTGCAAAGCCGCCAGGCGTGGGTCAACGGCAGCATCGGTACGCAGCATGCGCTGCAATAGACGGCTGAGTAAATCCAGCGCCGGCATGGCCAGCGTATCACTCTCGCCCTGATTGGCCCGCGCCGCCTCACGCTGAAATAGCGATACCGCTTCATATAGTGCGGCGCTCTCGGTGGTAGCGCCCACCCACGGCGTATCGCGTTGCAGCGGATTCCAGCGATCATGGTCGCGCAGCATCACCCAGGCATGCGGCATGGGCGCTGCCCCCACGCGGCGAAAACCGCGTTGCCCACCAATCGGCAACACGCCAAATTGCCCCGGCCGCACTGGCCAGATGTCGTCCCCCTGAAACAGCTCGGCCTCACCCGCCAGCGGCACCAGCAAGACATGAAACGGCGCCTCAACCCGCTCGATTTCACAGGCGCCGGTGGGCGTAGCCACGCCGCACATAAAAATCCCGTGCTGGCGCATGGCCGGAAAAGACGCGCGGTGATACACATGCGCGCCCACCAATCTGGGTACACCTTCATCCGCCACATCAAAGCGTTCGTAATAAATTGCCGCCATCAGATCCGGCCCACCCGGTCACGAGAGAATTGAACAAGGGCGATGGGACACCGGAACATTCCAGCCCACCCGCCGTGGGCATATATTACGAACATTCTTTCCAGATTGGTAATGAATCAATGTTAATTGAGGCTGAAAAACTGAACCGGATCTATCAATCCCCTGCGGCAGCGCAAAATTGGCGCGAGCGTCTGCAGCGCCTATGGCGCCCACAGCTGATCACCACCCATTCGGTGCAAGATGTCAGCTTTACAATCGCCGCTGGCGAATGTGTGGCGCTGGTGGGCCCCAATGGTGCCGGTAAATCCACCACCATCAAAATGCTGACCGGCATTCTGGCCCCCAGTAGCGGCCGCGTACAGGTGGCGGGGTTTGATCCGCAACGCCAGCGCCGCGAGTACGTAAAGCACATTGGCGTGGTGTTTGGCCAGCGCAGCCAGCTGTGGTGGGATTTGCCGGTCCAAGATTCCTTTCGCATTTTGCAGGCCCTGTTTGCCGTACCCGAGGCGGTGTACCAGCAGCAGCTGACGCTGTTTCGCCGCGAAGCCGGGCTGGATGAATTCTGGCTACGCCCGGTGCGCACGCTCAGCCTCGGGCAACGCATGCTGTGCGAAATCGCCGCCAGCTTTCTGCATGCGCCGGCCGTGGTGTTTCTGGATGAACCGACCATCGGGCTTGATCTGGAAATGAAAGCGCGGATGCGCGGGCTGATCCGCCGGCTGAATCAGCAAGCCGGCACCACGGTACTGATCACCTCACACGATGTCGGCGATATCGAGCAACTTAGCCAACGCATGTTGCTGATCGATCAGGGCCAGCTGAAATTTGATGGCAGCCTGCCGGCCTTTCAGGCGCATGCTGGTGATGGCAACTGGTGGGCGGCGCGGCTGGCCGGTGATCTGCAGGCGGCCCATGCGCTCTTGGCCGGCCACCCCAGCGGGCTGGCCGTGCGCATTCAGGATGAGTGGCTGCAAGTGGCCCGACATGACAGCCTGCCCTTTGCCGAGCTGTTGCAGCTACTGGCGCCGTTTGCCATTCATGAAATCAAGCCGGTCGCGCAATCGCTGGAAGAATTGCTGCACCGTTTTTATCTCACCAGCAAGGCGGAACGGCTATGAGGGCGACATTACGCGCCTGCTGGGCGCTGGCCGTGGCCAATGGCCGGATTACCGCCACCGATCGCAAAGGCCGGCTGATCATTTGCCTGGGCTATTTGCTGGGCATGTGGCTGCTGTACTGGCTGTGGCAGGGGCTGTACCAGGATGATCCGCAGCGGGCCGGGCTCAGTTTTGCCCGTGCGCTTTTGCATGTGGTTACGGCGCAAACGCTGTTTGCCATTATCACCACCGGCGCCGATTGGCGGCTGGCCCGCGAAATCCGCTCGGGCGAGGTAGCCAGCCAGCTCACACAACCGATGAATCTGCCCCTGCGCCATGGTGCGCTCTCGCTCGGCGTGGCCGGCGCTAAGGCGCTGTATATGTTGCCGGCGTTTGGGGTTTTTCTGCTGTGGTCGGGCCTAAGCCTCACCCCTGCGAGCTGGCCACTGGCCCTGCTGTCGGTGCTGTGTAGTTTTAGCTTGCTGTATTCACTGGGCTTTATGGTGGGGCTAGCCGGGTTTCTGGCCACCGATTTATGGGGCATTACCGCCAGCAAAGATGCGGTGGTGCAATTTCTGGGCGGCGCCTTGATTCCCTTGGCGTTTTTCCCACCCACCATCCAGACCATTCTCACCTGGTTGCCGTTTGCGCATTTCTTTAATACCCCGGTGGGCTACCTCACCGGCGAGCTGACAAGCCCGCAAGCGCTGTATCTGCAGCTAGCGTGGGTAGTGGTGTTCTGGGGGCTGGCCCAGCTGGCCGGGCGCTGGGTGCAGCGCAAATTGATTGTGTTTGGAGCCTGAGATGAGTGCGTTTTTTACCGCCTGGCGCCGGCTGGCGCTGGCTGATTGCAAGGTTAAACTCGAAAGCCGGGCCGATTTTGCATTGATTGTGTGCGGCATGTTTTTCACCTCGGTGAGCAGCGGCGCCAGCTTGTATCTGATGCTGGGCAACGCCGGCGAGATCGCAGGCTACAACCGCTACGAGCTGATTTTTATGCAGGGGTTTATGTTCTTAACCTATGTGTTTGAAAGCAGCTGCTGCAATGCGATGTATATGCTGGAAAGCTGGCTCAAAAACGGCAATTTTGTGCGCTATTACCTGCGACCGATTCACCCGCTGCAAATGCTGCTGCTGGAGCGTTTTCACCCGCAGGGCTTGGTGGTAGCCGCAACAGGGCTGGCTTTTATGGGCTTTGCGCTGGCGCATTTGCCGGGCGTGTGGTCCTTAGGTTTTGTGCTGCAGCTGGTGATCTTGCTGCCGCTGGCTTCGATTACCCTGAATGCGATCAACCAGATGGCGATCGCCAGCTGCTTTTTCTTTGGCGAGTATTCACCGGTGTTTCACACCGTGGGCAAGCTCACCGATATGTCGCGCTACCCGTTTGAGCTTTTTCCCAAACTGGCTCGGCAGGTGTTTATGCTGCTCCCGTTGGCCGGCATCGTTTGGTGGCCATGCCAAGTGCTGCTACGCCAACAGCCAATCTGGCAAGTGGCCCCACTGATGCTGCTGATCGCCAGCGGCAGCGTGGCCGCGCTGATGTGGCTGTGGCGCGCAGGCATGCAGCGCTACGCCGGTGCAGGTGGCTAGGGTATTACCTCGCAAGGCATATATAGAAATGGCCACAGCGCTATACCCCCAACACTAAACTGCAAGCGACTTGCTTATCTCGCCCCCAAACCCCGCCTAGCGGGGTTTTTTACTGCCTACCGCATCAGCGCAGCGGCACACAGGGCCACGCTGCTCGGCAACCCCTGAGGCCGGGTGCAAACGGTTTTGTGATTAAAACTGCGCGAATTTGCGCAAGCAATTTCGCTGCATGCGCAGCAAATTTACAACAACTTACCCGTAAGTTTTAAAAAAAGTAATTTTGCGATGCGACACATTTCACGGTGTCTGGCTGAGCGCACTACATTTTCACCGACAGCCTATTTTGTGAGCGAATTCACATGTTTTGGATGAATCAGCCCGCAATGGTGATGCCGCACACTGCTAATTTGTAGCGAAATTACTTTTTACTACGCAAAATCGAGTTTTTGTAAGAAACAAAACTACACATTACTTTAATAGAAATGATCTGTTTTTTTCTGGTAAGTTTGCGTCAGTGATCGCAACAGCCCTGCGCGGCTGCAACACGATGCCATACAGACTGCGTGGCGCAAGACGCACAAGCAGCACCAAGGAGACGCAATTTAACTCCATTACTCAGAAGGAAAGATCATGTCATCCCCACAAATCAGCGTTGTGATTCCAACCTACAATCGTGCCGACCTGCTGGGCTATACGCTTGATGCCCTATGCCAGCAAACGCTACCGGTCGAGCTATTTGAAGTGATTGTGGTTGACGATGGCGGCTCGGATAACAGCAAGGCGGTGGTTGATCGCTACGCCGAAGTACTCAACATCAAATATTTCTGGCAAGAAGACTTGGGTTTTCGGGCCGGTAAAGCCCGCAATATCGGTACGGCCATCGCACAGGGGCAGTATGTGGTGTATGTCGATACCGGCGTCCTGCTGGGCAGCAACACCCTGCAAGTGCATTACGACGTGCATCGCGCCGCACAATACCCTACCGTGATGATTGGCTATGTGTATGGCTTTGAAGTGGACCACGCCACCAGCAAGCAAATGGGCGAGCTCATCAACCCTAAATCGGCCGACGCGTCGATTGCCCAGCTACGTGCTTTGGGCGCGCTGGATATTCGCCAACGCCAATACGACGAGCTGGGTGAGAACATCACCAATTGGCCGGCACCATTTGATATTTTCTGGACTTGCCATGTCTCGGCCGAGCGCGAGCAATTGTTGAAAGCCGGGCTATTTGATGAATCTTTCACCAGCTGGGGCGGCGAAGACGTTGATCTGGGCGTGCGGCTCTTTATCAACAACAATCTGTTCACCATGGAACGCGAGGCATGCTCTTTCCATTGGCCGCATGAGAAAGAGGTAGCCGACCACCGCGAGGAATCCGCCAGCGCTGCCGAGCGTATTCACGCCAAATACAATCTGTGGACCACCAGCTTTTACGGCCGCGATCTGAATGACCAGAAATACTCGCTCAATAAAGTCATCAAAATTTTCCGCGAACAAGGGTTTAAAAAATCGCCCCAACTGCGCGATATTGCCTACAGCGCCGAGGTGAGCGCATGAGCACCCTCTATCAGAATATTTTCCTGTTTGATCCGGTGGCCGCGGGGCAACCCGTCCACGATGCGCACGCGGTGTTGAGCGCACAAGGCGTGGAGATTCACGCCAGTACCGTGGTGTCAGGCACGCCACGCGTAGCCTTTACCCGTGTGGCCGATGCCCGCTTGCAGCAACATGGCCTGATTGCCAGCGAGATCGCCGCAGAAGATTTCGCCGGCAGCATCCGCATCGGGCGCAATTGCTATCTGGAATCAGGCCAATTGCCGGCCTTTCACACCCAGCCATCGCGGCTCACCAGTGTGCAGATCAACGATGAAGCCCCCGGGCAAATCAGCATCGGCAACGGGGTGGTGTTGCAAGGAGTGGCCATTGTGGCCTACCAGCGAGTTGAAATCGCCGATGAAGTGATGTTTGGCCCGATGGTGACCATCATGGATAGCAGCGGCCACCCGCTATTGGGGCGCGGCCAGCCCGGCGAGGCGATGAAAATTCGCTCGGCCCCTGTGCGCATTGGCCGTGGCGCCTGGATTGGCACCGGCGCCACGATTCTGAAAGGCGTTACCATTGGCGAAGGCGCGATTGTCGGTGCTCAGGCTGTCGTGAGCGAAGACGTACCGCCCTACTGCGTGGTGCTGGGCAATCCAGCGCGACTGGTGAAACGCATCAGCACGGCGCATGAGCGCAAAAATGCCGCGCACTATGCCGAGCTAACCATGGCGCTGTAAGTCGCCTGACCGATGGCATCCGGCCGCCGCGCCGGATGCCCTGCTGGACATCCAAACCATGACTTTTATTCTGCAACGCTGGCAGAGCAGCTTTTATCTGCGCCTGCTGAGCTTGGCTTTGCCCATTACTTTGCAAACCCTGATGTTTTCCAGCAAGGGCATGATCGATAGCATGATGCTGGGGCGGCTGGGCGCCACGGAAATCGCCGCCGCGGGGATTGCCACCAAAATCCTGTTTGTAGTCAGCATTTTCCTGCTGGGCCTCGCCATGGGCGCTGGCCAGCTCGCAGCCCAAGCCTGGGGCGCCCGCCAAGCCGGCCTGACTGGCGCCGATGAGCTACCCCGCCAGCTGGCGCAAGGGCTATGGTTGCAATGGCTGTTTACCTTACCACTGGTGGCGCTGATGGTATTTTGCCCGGCCTGGCTCATCGGTCTGGTCAGCCCCGAGGCGGCCCTCTTGCATGAAGGAGGGGCGTTTTTACAGATCGTGGGCCCTAGCCTTTTACTCTTTAATTACACCTGCACCCTGTGCAGCGGCTTGCGCGCCATGCAGCAACCGGGCATCGCCACGCTGTATTCGGTGATCGGCGTACTGGTGAATATTGTGCTTAATGCCTGGCTGATTTTTGGTGGCTGGGGGATCGAAGCGCTGGGGGTCAAAGGCGCAGCGCTAGGTACCGCGCTGGGTGGTGTAGTTGAAGCCAGCCTGCTGTATCTGCATTTGCGCTGGCGCGGCCATTTGCTAGCGCGTCTTCCACTCCGGCAGTGGCCGGATTGGGCCGCACTGCGCACACAGCTGCAACTGTCGCTGCAGCTGGCGACCAATAGCACGCTGTGGGCGCTTGGGGCGCTGGTATTTTTTGCCATTGTCGGTGGGCAAAACCCGGTGACCCTGGCCGCGCTATCGATCCTCGCCCCCATTGAATCATTCTCGTTGGCCTTGCTGATTGGGCTCACGTGCGCCGCGGCGATTTTGATTGGTGCCACCGTGGGCGCGGGTGATGAAGCCCTCGCCCAGCAACAAGGCTGGGCGGCATTGTGGCTAGGTTTGGTCTTGGGGCTGCTCACCATGCTGGCGGTGGGCCTTGCCTGGCCCTTGCTGCTGGCTCAGTACCCGGCCCTGGCCAAACCGGTGGTGACAGAGCTGGAAATTCTGTTTCAGCTAATGCTATTAGGTTTTGTGGTGAAAAGCTGCGCCATGATGCTACTGGCGGGCGTATTACGGGGCGGTGGCGATAATGGCTTTTGCCTTGGTTTGGACTTTAGCGTGCAATGGCTGCTGATTATTCCACTAGCGTGGTGGTTATCGGTGGCGCTGCATTGGCCTGCCAGCTGGCTCTACGCGCTGATGCTACTGGAAGAGCTACTCAAAATTGGCGGCGCGGTCGCGCGCATGTCCTCCGGGCGCTGGCTACACCGGCTAGTGGCTGCGTAAAGCGAATCGCCCTCTAGCGCACCGGCCAACAAAAAGCCCAGCAAACGCTGGGCTTTTTGTTGGCGGTCTAAGCGCAAACACGGCGCATTAGAACGGAATATCATCCTCGAAATCATCAAAGCTTTTCGCTGGGCGCGCGGCTTGCGCTGGGGCCTGGCGTGGCGCTTGGGCTTGCTGTTGTGGTGGGGCGCTGTATTCCTGATTGAAATCATCACCACCATAGCCACCTTGACCACCGCCCATGCCACCACCTACACCGCCGCGGCCGCCGAGCATTTGCATTTGGTCAGCCACGATTTCGGTGGTGTAGCGATCCGCGCCGGTTTGTTTATCTTGCCATTTGCGGGTTTGCAGACGGCCTTCGATATACACCGAGCTACCTTTTTTCAGGTATTCACCGGCGATTTCAGCCAAACGGCCGTACATGGTGATGTTGTGCCATTCGGTTTTTTCCTGTTTGGCGCCGGTGTTTTTGTCTTTCCAGTTTTCGGTGGTGGCAATCGAGAAATTGCATACAGCACCGCCGCTAGGCAGGAAGCGGGTTTCCGGGTCGCGACCGAGGTTGCCGATCAGCAGTACTTTGTTTAACGATGCCATTTAATGGGTCTCCGCAATCAATTGTTGTGCCGCTGCTGCATCCCAGCCATCTTGCAGGACTTTCAGCAGCGCCACGCGTTCTTCAATCAGGACAACGGCTTCTTTTACGCCGTCAATGGCGCCTAGTTTAGCAGACAGTTCGGCCGGATTGCCCTGCCAGTCTTCACCGATGTGGAACATTTGCGTTTTCACCGGCAGCGGCGGCTGCATGCCCCACGATACCATGAGCCACATGCCCATCAGGCCAGCACACAGCGCAAACACCGGCGTGGCGCTGCCAAAATGCTGAAATAACCAGCCAGCCAGCGCCGAGCCCAGAAACATACTGGCGGCCTGGCAGGTGTTGTAAACGCCCATCGCCGTGCCTTTGGCTTCGGTCGGGGCAATTTTGGAAATCAGGCTCGGTTGCGTGGCTTCGAGAATATTAAAGGCGATGAAATACAGCCCCAGCCACAGCACAATGGCGCTGAGATTGGGCAACCACAAGGTCATGCCCAGCTGGGCCAGCAACATCAGCGCAATCGCAAACAGAAACACTTCTTTGAGGTGATGTTTTTTCTCGCCATAAATAATCGCCGGCACCATCAGCACAAAGCCGAGCAACACCACCGGCAAATACACATACCAGTGATGCGCGACATCCAGGCCACCGCGCTGCGTGAGCAATAGCGGCATCACGGTAAACATCGCCATTTGCGCCGCATGCAGCGCAAACACGCCATAGTTCAGCCGCAATAATTGCGGATGACGCAGCACTTGCGGCAAGCGGCGGGTATTGGCTTCGGCATCGGAGTGAAAGCGGCTCACGCTCGGATTGGGGATGACTTTCCACACCCCGATCAAAGCTGCCAGCGCCAGCACGGCGGTCATCAAAAAGATCCCCGGCAGGCCGATCCACTCCGCGAGCTTAGGCGCAGCCACCAGCGATACGGCAAAAGTAGTGGCGATACTGCCGCCAATCATCGCCATTGCCTTGGTGCGGTTTTCTTCGCGGGTTAAATCGGCCAGCAGCGCCGTCACCGCGGCCGAAATCGCGCCAGCGCCCTGCACCGCGCGGCCGATAATCAGCCAGACAATATGATCGGCCAGCGCACACATCACCGAGCCCAGCGCAAACAGCGCCAGACCGATGTAGATGACTTTTTTGCGGCCCACCTGATCGGACCACATGCCAAACGGCAACTGCAATAAGGCTTGCGTGAGGCCATAAGCCCCAAAGGCCAGCCCGACCAGCGCATGGTTCTGCCCACCCGGCAGCTGGCCGGCATAGACGGCAAACACCGGCAAGATCAGGAACATGCCCAACATGCGCAGCGCATACAAACCCGCCAGGCTGGTGGCGGCGCGCATTTCCAAACGACTCATCATGCTGATTTATTCTCCCAAGGCGGACTATTTTACCTGAATGCCCGCTCAACTGCGCCGGCGAACGCAACATGCTTGCGGCATAGTGCCGGCTCGCGATAAGATGATAATGATTATCAATTATTAAGCAAGCCGTGCCGCAGTCTGCCCCTCCTCCCTTAATCGACACCTGGTATCAGGCCCACCATGGCTGGCTGAGCCAATGGCTGCGGCGCAAATTACGCTGCTCGGCACAAGCGGCCGATCTGGCGCACGATACCTTTGTGCGGGTGCTGGGCAAATCGGCGCAGGAATTGCAGCAGGTCAGCGAGCCGCGCGCCTGGCTCACCACCATTGCCCACGGCATTTTGGTCAATCACTGCCGCCGCCGCGATCTGGAGCAAGCCTGGCTGGCGGAACTCAGCCAGCTGCCGCATGCACACCACCCTAGCGTAGAAGCGCAGCAGCTGATCTTGGAAGCGCTCTGCCAGGTGGATCGCCTGCTGGCCAGCCTGCCGCGCGTGGTGCGGCACACCTTTTTGCTTAGCCAGCTCGATGGCCTGACCTATCGCGAGATTGCCGCGCAGTTAGGGATCAGCGAGCGCAGCGTCAAAAACCATATGGCCCGCGCGATGCTGGCCTGCCTCAGTCTGGCGGATGCATGCAACGACTAGACCCTCACTCGCAGGTGTTGGCGCAAGCGGCCGACTGGTTTGCCCGCCTGCAAGACGAACACTGTAGCCCGGCCGAACAAGCACAATGGGCCGCCTGGCATGCGGCCGATCCTGCCCATGCGGCAGCCTGGGCCAAGGTCGAAGCCATTACCCAGCAGATGGCCGCCCTGCCCGCTGGCAGCAGCCGCCTGCTGGCCAGTACCGCCCGACGCAAAGTCAACCAGCGCCTGCTGCTGCTGGCGCTGGGCCTGGGTGCGGGCGCGTGGCCGATCTGGGAAATGCAGCAGCCCCAAGCCACGCACCGCACCGCGCGTGGTGAGATTTTGCCGCTGACGCTGGCCGATGGCAGCCAGCTGTATTTATCCAGCGCCACCCAGATTCAGCTCAGCGAAACCCCAAGCCAAGTGCAGCTGCGCCTGCTGGCCGGCGAAGTGGGCGTGCGCACCGGCCAGCGACCGTGGCAGCTCAGTACGCCGCACGCCCGCTACACCCCGCTGGGCACCCGCTTCAGCCTGCGCCTTGATGAAGGGTATGACGAGCTAGCCGTTGAAGAGCATAGTGTACAGGTCGATACCCTGGCTGGTATACGCGGCCTTGTGCAAGCCGGCGAGCAGCGCGCAGTACGCGCCAGCGGGTTAGGCCCACCGCAATCCCTCGCGGCTGCCCCACTGGGCTGGCAAACACGGCAATTGGTGGCGTATCAAATGCCGCTGCCCGCCGTGTGTGCGGCGCTGGATCGCTTTAGCCACGCCCGCATCGATTGCGCGCCCGAGCTGGCGCAGTTGCAGGTGGTGGGGGTGTTGCCGCTGGATCAGCCCGAGCAGGCGCTGGCCAGCCTCACGCTGGCGCTGCCGGTGCGGCTGGTGCGCTGGCCATGGTGGTATCGGCTACAGCCAAAGTAACGAGAATTATTTTCAATTAAAGATCAAATCATTAGCCAATTCGTCCCGGCCGGCCTTGCCCTTTTTAGTGCCGGCCACTGGCATGCGCAGTGAGGATCTTCTCGCTGTTGATGGAAAACACCAAAATGCATCTGCGTTTCACACCCCTTGCCCTCACTTTGGCGCTCTGGGGCGCGCCACTGCTGGCTGCGCCCGTGGATATTCCGGCCGGCCCATTGGCTCCCGCGCTCACTCGCTACGCCCAGCAACAAGGCCTGCATCTCTCAGTTGATGCCGCTTTGCTGGCGGGTAAAACCACAGCGGGCTTGCACGGCGAAGTAGCACCGCGCGCCGGCCTGCAACAATTAATCCAGGATGCCGAGCTGGACATCGTGGAAGATAGCTACGGCAATCTCAGCCTGCGCGCCCGCCCGCTGGTCACGCTGCCGGTGGTGAATGTCACCAGTATTCGCCCGCTGGCCGTGGTGGCCTCGGCTGGCGCCGTCACCTTGCCCACCGTTGAGGTAAAAGCCAATTCCGAAAGCGCCACTGGCCCGGTTGCCGGCTATGTTGCGCGCAAGACCGGCTCGGCGGGCAAAAGCGAGCAGGATGTCACCGAAACCGTACAAGGCGTGGCGATCATCACCCGCGACCAGCTGCAAGATCAGGCCGCGCAAAGCGTGAGTGAAGCCACCCGCTACACCGCCGGGGTGCGGCCGTTTGATTCGGCGCTCACCGATGATGATGTGGTGGTGCGTGGTTTCAACCTCACCGGCGCCGGCCTGTATCGCGATGGGATGCGCTATGTGCACAACGGCTTTATGGCCAATCTGGAAATGTATGGGCTAGAGCGGCTGGAAATCATCAAAGGCCCGGCCTCGGTCACCTACGGCCAATCGGCACCGGGCGGGATTGTGAATGCCGTGAGCAAGCGCCCGCATGCCCAGCAGCAAAACGAAGTCCAGCTCACCGCCGGTAGCCATCAGCTGTGGCAAGGCGCCGTAGATGTGGGCGGTCAGCTCAGCAGCGATGGCAGCACGCTCTTCCGCCTCACCGCCTTGGCGCGCGAGGCCAATACGCAATGGGATTACCTCGAAAACAACCGCCTGTACGTCGCCCCGGCCATCAGCTGGCAGAACGAGCGCAGCAAGCTCACCCTTCTGGCGCAATACCAGCGCGATGACAGCGGCTTTATTGCCCCCTACTATCTCGAGACCAAGGCCGGCCCATCAAAAAACAGCCTCAATGTCGCCGGCCCCGGCTCGGGCCATCATAAAGAAAGCTGGTCATTCACCGCCGAAGGCGAGCATCAGCTGCAACCGGGCCTGACACTGCGCGCCAAAGCCCGTTATATGGATGGTGAAAACCAGCGCTACGAAATCCGCAACCGCGGGCTGGCCAGCGACGGCCGCAGCATCAATCGTCTGGGCATGGTGCGCCCCGATGACGAGCAATCGTGGTCGGGCGATCTGCACCTGGAAAGCCAGTTTGCCACCGGCGCGCTGCAGCACACCCTCACCAGCGGGGTGGATTACTACGATTCAACGCTCAATCTGCGGATTTTCAGCCTGAATGGCAAAGTCGCGCCGCTGGATCTGGTGCAGCCGGCGTACAGCGCGCCCAATTGGCAAGACAACTATCTCACCGACCATTACATCGCCCAGCAGCAACAAACCGGCCTGTATCTGCAAGATCAGATCCGGCTGGGCAACTGGCTGTTTAGCCTCGGTGGCCGCTATGATCGGGTGAAAACCGACACTGACTACGATGCGCGCCTCACCGCCAAAGATGCCTTCAAGCGCAGCACGTTCCGCCGTGACGACGAAGCCTTTACCGGCCGCGCCGGGGTGGTGTATCAGCATGCCAGTGGCCTAAGCCCGTATGCCAGCTTCTCCACCTCATTCCAGCCGGTGCTCAGCACCACCACGGCGGTAGATGCCTACGGCGCACCGTTCCAGCCGGAAACCGGGCGGCAACTTGAGGCCGGCGTGCGCTACGCGCCAGCGGGCTTGAATGCACTCTTGACCGCTTCCTACTTTGACCTGACCAAACGCAATGTGCGCACCCAGTCGACCGAAAACCCACGCCTGGAAGTGCAAACTGGCGAAATCCGCAGCCGTGGCCTCGAGCTGGAAGCCAAAGGCGAAGTGCTGCCGAACTTCAATCTGATCGCCAACTACGCATTCATCGATGCCGAAGTGACCCGCAGCAATCGCCCGGGCGAAGCCGGCGGCAGCCCGGCCTATGTGCCGAAACACAATGCCTCGGTATGGGGTAAATACAGCTGGGCCGGGTGGGAATTGGGCGCCGGCCTGCGCCATGTGCGCGATATTCCGGGCGATGTGCGCCAGGCCAATGGCCAGCAGCCGATGGATGACAACTACACCGTGGTCGATGCCCTGCTGGCTTATCAGTTCAAACAATGGCGCGCAGCGCTGAATGTGAGCAATCTGTTTGATCATGAATACCGCAGCCAGTGCAGCGTGCAGCGCGGCGGCCAAACCTTCTGCACCATTGGCTACGGGCGTGATGTGCGCGCCAGCGTCAGCTATCGCTGGTAATTCCGCACACCGCCAAACCGATATACCACCGACCGGTATGAGCCCCAAAGCATTTATCTAAAATAACTTGGGGCATATACCCTTGATAGACCAGCCCATTTCGCGGCTGGTCTTTTTTTATCTGCCGCCCGGCCTACCGCCCAAGGTGAACAATCGTACTATGTACTATCAAGTAGCGAGAGAACGCGCTACAATCTTTGGTTCCATGTTCGCCGGACTACGCCCATGTATCGCCCCGCTTTGCAGTCGTCTGACCAGCCCCTCATCCGGATTCGCGGTGCCCGCACGCACAACCTGAAAAACGTCAATCTGGATATCCCGCGCGGCAAGTTGGTGGTGATTACCGGGCTGTCGGGCTCGGGCAAAAGTTCGCTGGCGTTTGATACGCTGTATGCCGAAGGCCAGCGCCGCTATGTCGAGTCGCTATCGGCCTATGCGCGGCAATTTTTGCAGCTGATGGAAAAGCCCGATGTGGATCTGATCGAGGGCCTCTCACCCGCGATTTCCATCGAGCAAAAAGCCACCAGCCATAACCCACGCTCCACCGTGGGCACGGTCACCGAAATTCACGATTACCTGCGTTTGCTGTTCGCCCGCGTCGGCACGCCCTACTGCCCTGAGCACGGCCAGCCGCTGCAAAGCCAGACTGTCAGCCAGATGGTTGATCACGTGCTGGCCTTGCCGGAAGACACCAAGCTGATGGTGCTGGCGCCGGTGGTGATGGGCAAAAAAGGCGAAAACCTCGATCTGTTTGACGAGCTACGCGCGCAAGGTTTTGTCCGCGTTCGCGTTGATGGCGAAGTCTTCGAGATGGACGAGCTGCCCAAGCTCGATAAAAACAAAAAACACAGTATTGAAGTCGTGATCGACCGGCTGAAAGTGCGCGCCGATTTGCAGCAGCGCCTGGCTGAGTCGTTCGAAACCGCGCTGCGCCACGCCGATGGCCGCGCGATTGCGGTGGAAATGGATTCCGGCCAAGAACACTGGTTCTCGGCCAAATTTGCCTGCCCGGTCTGCAGCTACAGTCTGCCCGAGCTCGAGCCGCGCTTGTTCTCGTTCAATAACCCGATGGGCGCTTGCCCCAGCTGTGATGGCTTGGGCCAGCGCACTTTTTTTGATCCCAAACGCGTAGTGGCGCACCCCGACATCAGCCTCGCCGCCGGCGCGATCAAGGGCTGGGATAAGCGCAACCAGTTTTATTTCCAGATGCTGCTCAGCCTGGCCAAGCATTACGATTTCAATATCGACACCGCCTGGAGCGACTTGCCCGAGCGCATTCAGCAAATCGTGCTGCACGGCTCCGGCCGTGAAGAAATCGCCTTTGTGTATATGAATGAGCGCGGCAGCAAGTTCGAGCGCGTGCACAATTTCGAAGGCATTATCCCGAATCTGGAACGCCGCTACCGCGAAACCGACTCCACCTCGGTGCGCGAAGAGCTGGCCAAATATCAAAATAACCAAGCCTGCCCGGCTTGCCACGGCGCGCGCCTGCGTAAAGAAGCCCGCCATGTACAGGTGGGGGGTAATACCCTGCACGCCCTATCCAAGCTGGCTTTGCGCGATACACTCCACTTCTTCCAATCGCTCAACCTGGAAGGCAGCAAGGCGCAAATCGCCGAAAAAATCATCAAGGAAATCAGCGAGCGGCTGGGCTTCTTGGTGAATGTGGGGCTGGATTACCTGTGCCTTGAGCGCAGCGCCGATACCCTGTCAGGCGGCGAAGCGCAGCGCATTCGCCTCGCCAGCCAGATTGGCTCGGGCCTCACCGGCGTGATGTATGTGCTGGATGAGCCCTCCATCGGCCTGCACCAGCGCGATAACGACCGCCTGATCGGCACGCTGAAACACCTGCGCAATCTCGACAACACCGTGATCGTGGTCGAGCACGACGAAGACGCGATGCGCGCCGCCGATTATCTGGTGGATATGGGCCCGGGCGCCGGCGTGCATGGCGGGCAAGTGATTGCCTGCGGTACGCCCGACGAAGTATTTAATAATCCCGACTCGATCACCGGCCAATTTATGACCGGCAAGCGCAAAATCACCCAGCCCGAGCAGCGCCGCGTACCCGATGCGGACAAATGGCTGCGCCTGATCGGCGCCACCGGCAATAATCTGAAAGACGTCACGCTCGAATTACCGGTCGGCCTGATGGTCTGCATCACCGGCGTATCCGGCTCAGGTAAATCCACGCTGATCAACGACACGCTATACACCATTGCCGCGCGCGACCTCAACGGCGCCAGCGCCGAGCCCGCGCCGTACCGCGACGTGACTGGCCTGGAGCATTTCGACAAAGTCATCAACGTCGATCAGTCCCCCATCGGCCGCACGCCGCGCTCAAATCCGGCCACCTACACCGGCCTGTTTACCCCGATTCGCGAGCTATTTGCCGGCGTGCCCTCCAGCCGCGAACGCGGCTACGGCCCGGGGCGTTTCTCGTTCAACGTGAAAGGCGGCCGCTGCGAAGCCTGTCAGGGCGATGGCGTACTGAAAGTGGAAATGCACTTCTTGCCCGATGTGTATGTGCCCTGCGACGTCTGCCACGGCCAGCGCTACAACCGCGAAACGCTGGAAGTGCAATACAAAGGCAAAAACATCACCGAAGTGCTGGAAATGACAGTGGAAGACGCGCTCGAATTCTTCAGCGCCGTCCCCACCGTGGCGCGCAAACTGCAAACCCTGCTCGACGTCGGCCTCGGTTACATCCGCCTCGGCCAAAGCGCGACGACACTATCAGGCGGTGAAGCGCAGCGGGTGAAACTCGCGCTCGAACTCTCCAAACGCGACACCGGCCGCACGCTGTACATCCTCGACGAGCCCACCACCGGCCTGCATTTCCATGATATCGACCTGCTGCTGAAAGTGGTGCAGCGCCTATCCAGCCACGGCAATACTGTGGTGATCATCGAGCACAATCTGGATGTGATTAAAACCGCCGACTGGATCGTCGACCTCGGCCCAGAAGGCGGCGCCGGCGGCGGGCAGATCGTCGCCACCGGCACGCCGGAAGATGTAGCGCGCAATCAGGCCAGTCATACAGGGTTGTATCTGGCGCGGACGCTGGGGATAGCGCGGAAGTAATTTGTTTTATCAGTATATGGCGGTGGCCATTGATTGGATTGGGCCACAGACATATACCCATGCAGAACTAGCATAGGGCGGGTTAGCCGATGGTGTAACCCGCCAATTAGGTGATTGATTCAACCAGCAGCTCAGCGCGGGTCATGACCCGCCCTACATGGCTGCATTCCAAAACAAATAGAAACATTGGAGAAAAAATGAAATTACAGCTAATCATCGCCCTACTCGCACTTACACACAATGTCTTTGCCACGGAAAAACCAAGCGCAATTCAAGCCGACATAGCCTTTCGCATTTTTAGTATGACCTGCATCGAACATGCAGGAAACCATGACAAGATCAAATCTTGGGCTGCAGGTAAACTGCAAATTGCAAATCCAGAATTTAGCAAACAAGTTTTAAAGGAAAGAACAGGAGTAGTTTACGGTGCATCAAACCGCATTGGAGAATATTTGCTTGTACTCACAGAGCCCAACCAATGCTCCGTTTGGGCTAGAAAAGCTGATGCCGAGCAAATTGAGAACACATTAGCAAAACTAGCAAACGCTTTACAAAAAGCGAATTCAGCGCTCAAAGTAGCTAAAACTACTGAACAAGACTCAATCGATCACAAGGGGCAGCCTTTCCATCAAGTTGGGTACACTTTATCCAGCGCCGCAGATCCATTTACAGTTCATTTACTTGCGACCACCTCAAAGATCGAGAATGCCGATATGCAAGCCATTCTTACTTACTCCAAACACCCAGTACAGTAAACATCCTAAGCGCTGTAGGGCCTAATCGCCGAAGGCATTATGCCGCTTGCAGCAACCCCCAAACCACCATCCACGGCGGTTTTTATTTGCCTGCAATTTGTCATCCACCACGGATTGGCGGCTATGCGCCGCGGCACTTACTTTCCTTGCTTCGCCAAGGAAAGTAAGCAAAGGAAGGCGAGCCGGACGAAAAGCGCTCCGCGCTGCCCTTGCTTCGTCGTGAGCCAAACGATAAAACCGTTCGTCTCCCTCCTCGCTGCGGTTTTCGCTACACGGGAACCCCAGCCCCAACTTCACCAGCGCAGCAAATACCAGCGGCAGTATTGTGCTGAAGGCATTGTTGGGATTTGGTTTGGTGGATATACCCCTGTGCTTGTTAGCACGAGTCGCCCGTGGAGCCGCGCCGTTCGGGAGGCACTTGGCAAGGTTTTAAGCCGCAACCTGTTTGAGCTGCGCGACGCTAGCGCGCAGCGAGTTTTGCGGCGCCTTGCCAA
>NZ_JTLG01000023.1:156681-195277 GCF_000799095.1 Chitinibacter sp. ZOR0017
TGCTGGACGGACGGGGTTTCGCGGTGATCGGGCGCGCGGGGGTTGCAAGGGGCGGAGCAAGACCCGCCCCTTGCTCGTCCGGCGGCGAAACCGCCGGTTTACCGCCTGCGCCAGCAGGCTAACCAGCACCTGCAAGATCACTTTCAACTTGGTTTGGCAGCTATTCACCGCAGCAAATACCAGCGGCAGTATTGTGCTAAATTCATTGTCAGCCTTAGGTTTGGTGAATATACCCCTGCGGTGATTAACGTGAATCGCCCGTTGAGCCGCGCCGTTCGGGAGGCGGTTGGCAAGGCATGGCGTAGCTTGGCGGTTTTACCGCCTGCGCCAGCAGGCCATGCCACAATCGCCAAACCAGAAGGCCGCAAAACAAAAACCCCGCCATAGCGGGGTTTTCATCACAGCTAATCACACTCGATCAGCCGCCTACCGACAACAGTCGATCCAGCCATTTACTGGCAGTCAGCCGCTGCGACATGCTGCCGCGATACAGCATTTCCTCCAGCCGCTGGAAGGCTTCCGAGCGGGCCCCGGCTTCGATCAGTTCGGCGATTTCTTTCAGCGCCGGGTCATCCGAATTAAACCCGCTACTGGGGGCACGCGGCGCGGCGGCGGGGCTGGCGGCGGGCGTACTGGCAATCGGTGCGGCCACCTCAAGTGGGGTCACAATGTCTTCGATCACCGGCTGCAACTCCACTTCATCCAGCGTTTCAACCGCATCGATTGAGATTTCGATTTCTTCGGCGTCGGGCTGCTCGGCCATTGGGCTGGCGCTGAGCTCACTCAAGGCCGATTCGTGCACCGAATCGAGTGCCAGGCCTTCGCTGTGGCTGCGATACACCAGCTCGGGGTTGAAAATGGTATCGCGATCGAGCTGGCTAGCCTGCCCTTCTTCCCACGTCCAGCCGCTGGGCTCATCCAGCGTTGGCGCGGGCGCTTCATCCGCGACTGCGGCGCTGCCGGCGGCCTGCATGGCGCTGGCAAAGGCTTGCTCTTGCTGCTGATTTTGCGGGGCTAGCAGCATCGGCTCAGCCGGCTCTAGGTTTTGATACAAGGGGTTGGAAGGATCGAGCTGGCGGCCCATATCCTGCACATTGCGCCACATGCCATCGCTGGAAAATTGCAGGCGGAAAGCCACGGCTTTTTCCTGAAATTCATCGGCCAAGCCATTGCGTTGGAAGATTTCAAATAGCTTCATCCACAGCGCCAGCGCAGTGGGGTATTGCTGGATTTCGTGATTAAGCAGATTGATCGCCTGCGGCACCAGGCCATGATCAAGCAGCAACTGGGCTTCTTCGGTGACATTGCCGGGCGAGACGACATCCATATCGGCATCGTGCCACTCTTCGCGAGCTTCGCGATGAATCGGCGTGGCGATTTCGCGTGTATCTAGCCCGCCAGAAGTGAGGGTATGACGCGGCGCGTTAGTCTCGTATTGGTTTTGCGCCAGATACGTGGTGGAAATCGGGATAGCCGTGTATAGCTCTTGCTCATCTTGCCGCCGGCCTTGCCAATAGCGCCATGCCAGCCACAGCGCCGGCACGCACACTAGCCCCAGCAGAGCCCAAACCCAATCACCGAGCGGCGAGCTGCCGCCCTCGGCATCCGGCTCGGTGCTGGCGGGCTTGGCTTTAAGATGAGCCAGCTGTTTTTCCAGATCGGCAATCTGGTATTTCAGCTGCAGCATTTGCGCGGCCTGTTCGTCCGACTCGAGCGACAGCAGTTGCTCTCGCAATTGCAGGGTTTGTTCGGGCGTGAGGGTGTTTTGCCGCTGGGTATCCAGTTGCGGCATCGATAGGCGCAGGCGGAATTCGCCGCTGCCGCTATTATTCGGCGCGGGTACGTTGTCGCCATCCAGCGTCAGCCGATCCGCAGGCGGATTGGCCGGTAAGGCAGGGAGTGGCAACGGCGCCAAGCGCATCGCTTCGAGCGGGCGCGGCGCTGGCGCGGCGGCAGGCTTGCTCAGGTTAACGCCCGGCGGCAGCTGAATACGCCAGTCTCCGGTCAGCCGCGCCGTAGTGCTTTGCGGCAGATCGGGGTTTAGCTCATAAATACCAGCCACCAGCGCTTGCTGGCGGGCTTTATCATTGGGGTAATAGCTGGCGGCGATTTTGGCGACCGAATCGCCCTCTTCACTCAGCCAAGCCGTGCCCAGCGGCGGCAGTTTGCGGCGGCTGGTGGCAGGCTTAGTGGCCGGCGTGCTCTGGCCAATGGCTGGCAAATTGGGTCGGTATTCGGGCGGATCGAGCATGATGCGGTAATCACGCTGAAATACCCGCTCATCTTCACCGGGGCATTTTACTTTGATGGCCAGCGTTACCAGCGGCTCGTTTAGCGTGTCTTCGCCGCGAATCAGCAGGCGGCCACCACCGGCTTCATATTGGTACACCAGCCGTGCGCGGCGCAATACGCCGCTGGCTTGCTCATCTTGCGGGCTAACCAGCCGAAAACAAGCCGCGCTCAGCTCTTCATCATCGGCTGCGGCGACTGTCACCACCGCATTAAAGCGATCACCCAATGCCGAACGCACCTGGATCTCACCAAGCATGGCGGCCAGGGCTGGTTGGGCTAGGCCCGCTGTCAGCCAAATCCACAGTCCGGCCCGCAGGGCAAACTGTGGCATGGAAGTTAAAATCATAGATCCCGCAGCGCTAGGTTTACTTCACGATGTCCAGGTGCTCAAGACCCGACAGCACATCGCGTTTTTTGGCATCCGAGCCGTTCAGCTTGATCTGCAGTCGCAAATCATTCACCGAGTCGGCATTGCGCAATGCATCTTCATACGTGATCCGGCCACCTTCAAACAGATCAAACAGCGACTGATCGAAGGTTTGCATGCCCAGCTCACGCGATTTCTTCATGATTTCTTTGATCTCGTGCACTTCGCCTTTGAAGATCAATTCAGAGATCAATGGTGAATTGAGCATGACCTCCACCGCCGCCACCCGGCCTTTGCCCGAGGCATGCGGAATCAAGCGCTGCGACACAAAGGCTTTCAAGTTCAGCGACAGATCCATCAACAGCTGCTGGCGACGCTCTTCGGGGAAGAAGTTGATAATCCGGTCCAGCGCCTGATTGGATGAGTTGGCGTGCAAGGTGGCCATACACAAGTGGCCGGTTTCGGCGAAGGCAATAGCGTAATCCATGGTTTCGCGGTCGCGAATCTCACCGATCAAAATCACATCGGGAGCTTGGCGCAGCGTGTTTTTCAGCGCGGCCATCCACGAATCGGTATCCACTCCCACTTCACGCTGGGTAATGATCGAGTTTTTATGCTCATGCACGTATTCGATTGGATCTTCAATCGTGATGATGTGATCGTAAGCATTGTCATTGCGGTGCCCAATCATCGCAGCCAGTGAAGTCGATTTACCCGAACCGGTACCGCCGACAAAAATCACCAAGCCGCGCTTGGTCATCGCGATGTCTTCCAGCACCGGCGGCAGATTTAGCTCAGCCAGTTTTGGAATTTCCGAGTTAATTGTCCGCAGCACCATGCCGACCCGGCCTTGCTGCATAAAGGCATTCACCCGAAAGCGGCCCATATTGCCGGGGCTGATCGCGAAATTACACTCTTTATTGGCCTCAAAATCTTCGGCCTGCCGATCATTCATGATCGCCCGCGCCAGCTCTTTGGTGTGCTGCGCACTGAGCTGCTGATTGGAGACTGGCGTTACCCGGCCATCGATTTTCATTGCCGGCGGAAAATCCACGGTGATGAACAGGTCGGATGCATTCTTGGCGCGCATATGGCGCAGCAAGTCATGCATAAATTTGGCGGCTTGTTCTTTTTCCATCTTGCATCTACCTAGCGGGCTTAGCCTTTGAAGTTATCCGGGATCGCGGCTTTATTGCGCGCTTCGCCCACCGAAACAATATTGCGCTGGACGAGGTTTTGCAGGCACTGATCCAGCGTTTGCATGCCAAATTGCGACCCCGTCTGGATCGCCGAATACATTTGCGCGATTTTGTTTTCGCGAATCAGGTTACGAATCGCCGGAATCCCGATCATGATTTCATGCGCCGCCACCCGACCGGTGCCGTCTTTGGTTTTTAGCAGCGTTTGCGAAATTACCGCGCGCAACGATTCGGACAGCATCGCCCGCACCATTTCTTTTTCTGCAGCGGGGAATACGTCCACAACCCGGTCGATGGTTTTTGCCGCCGAGCTCGTGTGCAGGGTACCAAACACCAAGTGGCCGGTTTCCGCCGCGGTGAGCGCCAAGCGAATGGTTTCCAGATCACGCATCTCGCCCACCAGAATCACATCCGGGTCTTCCCGCAGGGCGCTGCGCAGCGCATTGGAGAACGACATGGTGTGTGGGCCGACTTCACGCTGGTTGACCAGGCATTTTTTGGATTGGTGCACAAACTCGATCGGGTCTTCCACAGTCAGGATGTGGCCGTATTCATTGTCGTTGATGAAGTTGATCATCCCCGCCAGGGTGGTGGATTTACCCGAGCCAGTGGGGCCGGTCACCAGCACCAGCCCGCGCGGGTTCATGGCGATATCTTGGAAAACTTTCGGGGCGTTGAGCTCTTCCAGCGTCAGTACTTTGGAAGGAATCGTCCGGAACACGGCGCCAGCACCGCGATTTTGCACAAAGGCATTCACCCGGAAACGCGCGAGATTAGGGATCTCGAAGGAGAAATCACACTCCAGCGTGTCTTCGTAAATTTTGCGCTGGCCGTCGTTCATGATGTCGTACACCATGTCGTGCACATCTTTGTGATCCATCGGCGGCAAATTAATCCGCCGGACATCACCATGCACGCGAATCATAGGCGGCAAGCCGGCTGATAAATGCAGATCGGAAGCCTTATTCTTAACTGAAAACGCTAAGAGTTCTGAAATTTCCATTTATAATTCTTCCTCTCATCCATTCGCGACAGCCCCGCGTAGCCCGTATTTATTAGGCTAGCGGCGTTTGAGCCTGACAAAATTCTGTTCATTATGGCAACGTTATTTGAAGCATGGCAAGGCGTACAGAGCCGGATCGACGCTGCGAGCACGGCCTGCGGTCGAAAAGCGACAGAAATCACTTTATTGGCGGTGAGTAAAACCTTTCCAGCCGCCGATGTGCGCGCGCTGTACGCGGCAGGCCAGCGCGCATTTGGTGAAAATTATGCGCAAGAGTTACAGCAAAAACACGCCGAGCTCAGCGATTGCCCGGAGCTGATCTGGCACTTTATCGGCCCGCTGCAAAGCAATAAAACCCGCATGGTGGCCGAATGTGCAGCCTGGGTGCATAGCATTGAACGCCTGAAGATTGCAGAACGCTTGAGCCAGCAGCGCCCGGCGCAGCTGCTGCCGCTGCAACTTTGCCTGCAGGTAAATGTCTCTGGGGAGGCCAGTAAATCCGGCGTCAGCCCCGAGGAATTACTGCCGCTGGCGCAAGCCATCAGCCAGTTGCCACGAGTACAACTGCGCGGGCTGATGTGCATCCCCGAGGCAACGCTGGATACAGTAAAGCTCGCCAAACAGTTTGAAATGCTGAAACAATGTCAGCTTATGCTGCAAGCGCACGGCCTCGCGCTGGACACCCTTTCGATGGGCATGTCAGGCGATATGGATCTGGCAATTGCGCATGGCTCAACTTTAGTTCGGGTTGGCACCGCCATTTTTGGCACCCGCCACTACCCAACACAGGAAGCGGAATGACTATTACCTTTATCGGTGGCGGCAATATGGCCACCGCCATGATCGGCGGCATGTTAAGCCAAGGCTTTAGCAGCCAAGACATCCACGTCATCGAACCGGATGCCGGCAAACGCGCCGAGCTGACCCAACAATACGGCATCAGCACCTCGGCCCCGGGCGAGGCCTTTCCAGCGAGCGAAGCGGTGCTGTTTGCGGTGAAACCACAGCAGTTTAAAGCGGTGACCGCCGAAGTATTGCCACATCTGGGTAATGCCTTGGTGATCTCGATAGCTGCGGGCATTCGCGTAGATACCCTCTCTCGGTTCCTGCAGGGACACAGCAGAATCATTCGCGTGATGCCCAATACCCCCGCCTTGGTGCAAGCCGGCATTTCTGGCGTGTATGCCAGCGAAGCCGTGAGCGAAGCCGATCGCGCCCTCACCAGCCGCATTCTGGCCTCGATTGGCGAACAGGTGTGGGTTGAGGAAGAAAGCCAGATTGATGGCATTACCGCCATTTCTGGCAGTGGCCCCGCGTATATTTTCTATTTTATGGAAGCGCTGCAAGCCGCCGCACGGGCGCAAGGCTTTAGCCCCGATATTGCGCACAAGCTCGCCTATCAAACCTTTGCCGGGGCAGTGAAACTCGCGCTCAATAGTGACGATGATGCGGGCACCTTGCAGCAAAAAGTCACCTCCAAAGGCGGCACCACCGAGCGGGCGATCAAAGCACTGGAAACCAGCCAGGTGCGCTCGACCATTATTGCCGCCGCAGCGGCAGCGGCTGCGCGTTCGCGCGAGCTGGGCGAAGAGCTCGGCCGCGACATCGAGCCCTAAGCCCCGGCCCGGGAGAGACCTATGCTGACAGGCATTCTGGATTTTCTAATCCGCAATTTGCTGGAATTTCTGATTCTGCTGTTGCTGGCGCGGTTTTATCTGCAAGCAGCGCAAGTGTCGTTCCGCCATCCGCTGGGGCAGTTTGTGCTGGCACTGACCAACTGGCTGGTATTGCCCGTACGCAAGCTCATTCCGCCCTTTAAAGGCTACGACAGCACCAGCTTGGTCATGGCGTGGGTAACGGCGCTGGTGATGCATGCGCTGCTGTTGGCGATTACGCCCTGGCCGTTTGATTTCTCGGCCGCCGGCTCGCTGATTGCACTGGGGCTCACGGCCACGCTAGAGCTGATCAAAATGTCGCTGTATCTGTTATTTGCGGCAGTGATCGGGCAAGTGCTGATGAGCTGGTTGTCGCCGTACAACCCGCTGATGCCCACACTGACTGGCCTGACGGCGCCGTTTTTGCGGCCGATACAGAAAATCATTCCACCGATTGGTGGGATTGATATTTCACCGATGGTGCTGATTTTGCTGATTCAGCTGATTTTGAATGTGGTCATCTCCCAGCTGGAAGTGATCATCTTGCAAGGCGTGCAGATCATCGGCTAAAGCAGCCGCACAGCAGACAAAAAACCGCAGCTGGGCTGCGGTTTTTTTATTTCGATCGCGCCTATTGCGGCTGGGTGACGGGATGTTGATTACGCCCTCTTCCCTTGCCAGCGCTAGCACTGGAGGCGAGGCCGCTGGCCGGCCAGATCGCGACTTCAAAATATACCCGACCGGGTATTACCTGGCAAAGCAGGACCAATAAAGCTTACTCGCCAATACGGCGCTGATGTGGATCAGCCTGCGGATCTACGCGGCGATATTCGCCGTCAATCACGCCCTCTTCGCGCGCAGCAGTCGGGCGCGCTTGAAACGGCACGCCTTGCCGGCCCCACGGCAGTAGCAGCGCAATCGCAATCACATCCCCCAGCAGGCCTGGAATAATCAGCAGCACCGCTGCGATATAATAGCGGGCCACGCTGAGCAGACTATGCCAGCCGATCTGGCCACTGCGCAGATCATTCATCAGCGTCAGGGCCACGCCCAGGCGCTGGTGGCGTAACATCAGGACGCCAGCGGCAAAACTGGCCAGCACAACCAACAAGGTTGCCAGCCCGCCGATTTGGTCGGCGAGCCAGATCAGTGACATGATTTCCAGAAACGGATAAGCCAGCACGCTGGCCAGGATAAAATACGGCATGAATGCTCCTTCAGAATCGCTGGTAGTATGGTGTAATTGCCCCGACGAGGCCAGCGCCACCACTTTGGCGCAGGGCCTGCTAGCCGGTCGGCTGGCTGCTTGTGTGAACTTACTGCCTTCGGTAAAGTCCATCTACCACTGGCATGATGGTGTCGAAACCAGCCTAGAAGTTCCGCTGATGATTAAAACCACCCGCGCAACTTACCCAGCCCTGGAGGCTTGGCTATTGGCCCATCATCCCTATGAAATTCCCGAGATTATTGCCCTGCCCATCGTGGCTGGCAGCGCCAGTTATCTCGCATGGTTGGCACAGGAAACGCAATAAACGATGCTGCACCGCTGGTTACTTACCCTAATGACATGGGCCTGCTTGGGCCTGATTTCAATCACCGCCCAAGCCAGTAGCGACTTTTTACCGCCCGAGCAGGCGTTTAAACCGTCGATTGTGAAAATTAACGACAACACGGTAGAAATCCGCTTCGCGATTGCGCCCAAGTACTACCTCTATCGCGACCGTATCTCGATCAGCGCCAATGGTCATCAGCTCTCCACGCAGATACCCCAGGGCGAAATCAAAGACGACCCCAGCTTTGGCAAAGTGGCGGTGTTTCATAATGCGCTGATTGTGCGCGTAAGCAGCAATCAGCCAATTGCCGACCAGCAACCGTTCAATATCAAATTTCAGGGTTGCGCCGAAGCAGGCATCTGCTACCCGCCGCAAACGCAAATCCTGCAGCCGGGGCAAAGCAGTAAGCCCCCAGCCATCAAACAACTTTTCGGCCAAAGCAGCCCCACCGACACCGCCCCCGAACCTGACTACTTCGGGGGTAGTTTTTTGGGCACGCTGGGGGTGTTTTTCCTCGCCGGGATTGGCTTAGCGCTCACCGCCTGTATGTACCCGCTGATCCCGATTGTGTCCGGTATCGTGATCGGCGGGCCGCAGCGTGGCCGCTGGCATGCCTTTGGCCTCACCTTCGTCTATGTGCAGGGGATGGCGATTTCCTACACCGCCATCGGGCTGGCGGCGGCAGCCACCGGCACTTTGCTGGTGGTGGCGCTGCAGCAGCCATGGGTAATTGCGCTGTTTGCGCTGTTTTTCGTACTGATGGCCTTGTCTATGTTCGGGCTATTTAGCCTGCAACTACCAGCGGGCTGGCAAAGCCGCCTGAATGAACTCTCAATGCGCCTGCCCGGCGGGCAATGGCTATCAGTATTGCTGATGGGTCTACTGTCAGCGCTGATTATTGGCCCCTGCATCGCGCCACCGCTGGCGGCAGCCTTGGCCTATATCGGCCAGAGCGGCGATTTAATGCTGGGTGGCAGCGCGCTATACATGATGGCACTGGGGCTGGGCCTGCCGCTGCTGGCGATCGGGGCGTTTGGCTCCACCGTGTTACCACGCCTCTCCGGGCGCGTGATGCAGGGTGTGAAAATCGTGTTCGGTATCGGCATGCTGGCGATGGCGGTATGGATTGCCCGCCCGCTCTGGAGCCCCTATCTGCCCGCCAGCACCACCGCTCATGCTTTAACCATGCAAACCGTGCGCAGCAGCGCCGAGCTCGATCGCGCGCTCCAAGCTGCGCGGGGCAAGCCGGTGATGGTGGATTTTTATGCCGACTGGTGTGTGGCCTGCATCGAATTTGAGCGCGAAACCCTGAGCCAGCCTGAGGTACAAGCAGCCTTGGCTGATTATCAGCTCATCCGCGTGGATGTCACCGCCAATAGTCCAGCCGACGCTGAGCTACTGGCGCGCTACAAGCTCTATGGGCCGCCGGCACTGATTTTTTATGATCGCGCCGGGCAAGAGCTGCCGCGCAGGGTGATTGGTTTTCAAGCCCCAAGCGCCTTCCTGGCCACTTTACACAGTCTGCCCTAACCCCACGCCGGGTGGCGCGGCGCCCCCGGCCAAACTGACACAGCGAGCACCATATGCGTTTCACTCACCGTCTGACTCTTTGGCTGGCAGCCAGTTTGCTAACCGGTCTGAGCTACGCCAGCGACCCGCTCTGGGCGCTTAAATTGCCCGATCCACAAGGCAAAAGCCAGGCCCTGCAGCAATGGCAAGGCAAGCCGGTGATCGTGAATTACTGGGCCACCTGGTGCGGCCCCTGCCGGCAGGAAATGCCGGAAATGGTGGCTCTGCAAAAGCAATACGCCGGCAAGATTCAGTTTATCGGGATCGCGATTGATGAGCCGCAACCTGTGGCGCAGTTTGCCAAGCAGCTCAAAGTGAACTACCCGATCCTGATCGGCGGCGATAGCGCGATGCAACTAATGCGCCAGCAAGGCAACGCCATGGGCGGGCTGCCATTTACCGTGTTTTTTGATGGCAAAGGCCAGCGGGTGCACCAGCATTTAGGCAAAATCAGCCACGCGCAACTGGAAGAGCAGATCAAGCGCCTGCTGAACGCACGCTAATCGCCGTACGCGGCTAAAGCGCAGAAAAAGAAAAAGCGCCCCATGGGGCGCTTGGCATACTCTGGCGGGGTATTGCCCGCCAAACCAGCAGAAATACTAGAATCCGCAGAATACATCCCGCATCATCGCCACTACCACCAGCGTGCGAATATCGCCCACCCGGTAGTACACGCGATTAGCGTCTTTGCGCGTACGCAAAACGCCTTTTTCGCGCATCAGCGCCAAATGCTGGGAGATATTGGATTGGGTGGTACCCACCCGTTCCACAATATCCTGCACACTGACTTCCTGATCAGCCAGCACGCACAGAATCTTTAGCCGCAGCGGGTGCGACATCGCTTTCATCGCCCGTGACGCCTGGTCGATGTGCTCATCATCCATTTCTTCAATCGAATCAATCATCGTGAATTCTTTTTATTGGTATTGTTGGCGGGCAGACTTGAGCCGTATCAGCATAATGCCAAATAGCGGCGAGATTACCTTCGCTTGAGTTAGAATACTAACCGTGTTTGAAATCTATTCGCAACCACCAGACAGCTGAGTATTTTAGCAAGGTCACTGCGAATCACCATAGGACTTTGTCATGTCGCAACAGATTACTCCGGTATTACTACTTATTCTTGACGGCTTTGGCTACCGCACCGGCGGAGATGACAATGCCATTTTGCACGCCCGCAAACACCATTTCGATCGCCTGTTTAGCCAATACCCTTTCACCACCATCAATGCCTCTGAGCAATTCGTGGGGCTGCCGGCTGGCCAGTTTGGTAATTCGGAAGTGGGCCACCTGAATATTGGCGCCGGCCGCATCGTGCAACAGGATATCAGCCGCATCGACTGTGATGTGGCCGACAAAACCATCGGCAACAATCCGGTGTTCAAACAAGCCATCGACACAGCCAAAGCCAATGGCAAAGCCCTACACATCATGGGCCTGATGTCGGATGGTGGCGTACATAGCCATGAAAACCACGTTTTCGGCATCATCGAAGCCGCCGCCCAAGCCGGTGTCAGCGACATCCGCGTGCATGCCTTCCTTGATGGCCGCGATACACCACCGCGCAGCGCCGAAGTGTATCTGCAACGTCTGCAAACCGTTTGTGATGCCAATGGCGCCAAAATCGCCGGTATCGTAGGCCGCTACTGGGCGATGGATCGCGATAACCGCTGGGAGCGCGTTGAGCCCGCCTACAAACTGCTGGTGGATGGGGTGGGCCTGTACGCCGCCGACACCGCGCTGGAAGGCCTGAAAGACGCCTACGCCCGCGATGAAAACGACGAATTTGTATCGGCCACCGTGATTGGCACTCCCACCCAGATGGCTGATGGCGATGCGGTAATCTTTATGAATTTCCGTGCCGACCGCGCGCGTCAGATCACCACTGCGCTGACCAAGGCCGATTTTAATGGTTTTGAGCATCCACAACGCCAGCCGCAACTGGCCTTCTTCTGCTCGGCCACCGATTACGGCTCGGCCTACAGCCACCCAGTGGCCTACACCAAAGAAAAAGTGAAAAACAGCTTTGGTGAATACATTGCCGGTCTGGGGCTGAAACAACTGCGGATCGCCGAAACCGAGAAATACCCGCACGTTACGTATTTCCTCTCCGGTGGTGAAGAAAAAGAATTCGCCGGTGAAGACCGCATTCTGGTGCCATCACCCAAAGTGGCGACTTACGATCTAAAACCCGAAATGTCGGCCCAGGAAGTCACCGACAAATTGGTGGATGCGATCAACAGCAAGCAATACGCCGCCATCATTTGTAACTACGCCAACGGCGATATGGTCGGCCACAGCGGTATTTTCGCCGCGGCGGTGAAAGCGGTCGAAGCGCTGGATGAGTGCGTAGGCCGCGTGGTGAGCGCGCAATTGGCTGCCGGGGGTGAAGTACTGATCACCGCCGACCACGGCAACTGCGAAATGATGTTCGATAAAGAATCAGGCCAGGCGCACACCCAGCACACCACCGACCTGGTGCCGTTCTGCTACATCGGCCGTCCAGCCCGCCTGTCACCGGGCGGCGCGCTGAAAGACATCGCCCCATCGCTCTTGGCGATGATGGGTCTGTCTCAGCCTGAGGAAATGACGGGTCAATCGCTGATCAATTTCCTGTAAAAAGTCGTAATTGGGTTTAGCGAACACGGCGAATCAAGTAAAGTTATGCACTCGTAGCCTCCCTGACGGATCAACCGGTGCCACGACGTTTACTTGTTTCGCTGTTTTTTTTGCTCGCCACCCCGTTCGGGTTCGCGGCGGCTAAGCCGAGCCCAACCCCTAGCCAGAATGCGGTCAAAGACCGTGCGGCCAAACAGGCCGAGCTGAAAGACCTGCGTGGGCAGATTCAGCAACTGCAAAGACAGCTCACCGCCAATGAGTCATCGCGCAACGAAGCGGCCGATGCGCTCAAAGATTCCGAGCAGGCCATCTCCGAAGCCAATCGCGTCTTGCGTGAGCTAGCCCAACAGCGCGAGCTCACCAGCAATGAGCTGGCACGCCTCGAGGCCGACATTGCCCGCACCCGCACGCACATTCGCGCCAGCCAAGATCGGCTGGGCCAGCTGTTGGCCAGTCGCTACAAAACCGGCCAGCTCGAAGCCTGGCGACTGCTGCTGAACCAAAAAGACCCCAACCAAGTCAGCCGTGATCTGACTTATTACAAACACCTCGCTCGTGCGCAACAGGCACTGGCCAAACAGCTGGAAACCCAGCTGGGTGAGCTTAACCAGCTGGCGGAAGAAATCCGCCAGAAAAACGCCGAGCTGCAAGACATTGCCCGCAATAAGCAACAACAACGCGCCCTGCTGGTGAACGAACAGCAAGAAAAACAGGCGGTGGTCAGCAAGTTATCTAAGCAGATTGCCGTGCAGCGCGACCAGATTGAAAAACTGGCGGCTGATGAAAAACGCCTTACCGCGCTGACCGAACGCCTGAATGCCATCATTCGCCAGCAGGAAGCCGAGCGCGCCCGCCAGCTCGCCAAACAACGCGAAGAAGCGAAAAAACGCGCCGAGGCGCAAGCCAAGGCCAAAGCCGAACGCGCAGCACGCCAGGCCAAGAAAGAGCAAGCCGCCAAAGCCGCCGGTAAACCGATCCCAACGCCCGAACCCGAGCCGAAAGAAGAAAGCGGCAAAACCAATGAAGTCTTACCTGATCCGGCCCAGGCTGGTAGTAATTTTGCCGCGCTCAAGGGCAAGCTAGCCCTACCCGCCCGTGGCACGGTGATTGGCCGCTTTGGTGCACCACGTGGTGAAGGTGGCACCTGGAAAGGGGTGATGATCAAAGCCAATAACGGCCAAACCGTGCATGCGGTGGCCACCGGCCGGGTGGTGTTTGCCGACTGGCTGCGTGGCTTTGGCAATCTGCTGATTATTGACCATGGCGGTGGCTATATGAGCCTGTACGGCGGCAATGAAAGCCTGCTGAAACGGGTGGGCGATAGCGTTAAACCCGCCGATGTGATTGCTACCGTGGGCAACAGCGGTGGCATGGCAGAATCTGGCGTATACTTTGAAATCCGCTACAACAGCCGACCTCTGGACCCGCAACAGTGGGCCAAATAAACCCGAGACCACAGGAAAAAACAGGGATGTCCAACAAGCCATACAGCCGCTGGCAAAAAATCAGCCTTCTGGCGGCCGGTGCCGGCCTCGGCGCCGTACTGAGTTTGTCGTATAACGCCGTTGCCAATAAAGAAGCCGGCGGCAATCCACTGCCGATCGACGAGCTGCGCGCTTTCTCGACCGTGTTTGGCCTGATTAAACAAAGCTATGTCGAACCCGTTGAAGATAAAAAGCTGATCAACGAAGCGATTAAAGGCATGGTGACCGGGCTGGATCCACATTCCAGCTATCTGGATGAAGAAGCCTTCAAAGATCTGAAAGAAAGCACCCAGGGCGAATTTGGCGGGCTGGGGCTGGAAGTGAATATGGAAGACGGGCTGGTGCGCATCGTGTCGCCGATCGAAGACACCCCGGCCTTTCGCGCAGGCATCAAAGCCGGCGACTACATCATGAAAATCGATGACGCACAGGTGCAAGGCATGGCCTTGAACGAAGCGGTATCGAAAATGCGCGGCAAACCGGGCACCAGCGTGACGCTCACGATTCTGCGTAAAGGCGAATCCAAACCGCTGGTGATCAGCCTGAAACGCGCCATTATCAAAACCCAAAGCGTGAAATCCAAGCTGGCAGAGCCGGGCTATGGCTACATCCGCGTGACCCAATTCCAGGAAAAGACCACCGAAAACCTCGCACTAGCTATCAATGAGCTGTACAAGGAAAACAAAGCGCCGCTGAAAGGCTTAGTGCTGGATCTACGCAATGATCCGGGCGGCTTGCTGGATGGCGCAGTCGGTGTGTCTGCAGCCTTCCTGCCTAAAGACGTACTGGTGGTGTACACCGAGGGTCGCACCCCGGATGCAAAAATCCGCCTGACGGCCAATCCACAGTTCTATCAGCGCGATGCCGGCAAAGATTATTTCAAAAACACCCCGAAAGAAGTCAAAACCGTACCGCTGGTGGTGCTGGTGAATGGCGGCTCGGCCTCGGCGTCGGAAATCGTGGCCGGTGCTCTGCAAGACCACAAACGCGCACTGGTGGTCGGCACGCAAACCTTTGGTAAAGGCTCGGTGCAGACGATTCTGCCGATCGATGCCAAGAGCGCGCTCAAGCTCACCACCGCTCGCTACTTCACGCCAAATGGCCGCTCAATTCAGGCCAAAGGCATCACCCCGGATATCGTGGTGGAAGACGCAACGCTGAATGGCAAAGAAGACAATGCCTTCCGCCTGCGCGAAGCGGATCTGGGCCGCCATCTGGATAACCCAACCGACAAAGATGCCGGCAAGGCCACCCCAAGCCCAGCTGCCGCACCGAAAGCGACGCCAAAACCGGCAGCAAAAGCGGCCAGCAGCAGCGAGAGCGAAGAAAATCCGCGCGAGTTGGCGTCTAAATCAGACTATCAGTTGCAGCAAGCCCTGAATGTACTGAAAGTGCAGCAGCTGTTGCTGAATAAACCTGCTAGCAAGTAATCTGCACCAACCCACTCACACCCCTGCATACCCTGCAGGGGTGTTTTCATTTCAGGTATATCTATCAAGCGTGCCAGTCATATACCCCCTGCCCAGCTCAACGTAGCCCACCACAGCACGACAGGTGCGAAAAAAAGGCTGCGAACCAATCCGAAAAGCGTTAATCTAAATCGACGATAAGGCTTATCGAGTGGGGGAAAAATGAAAACCAACGCTAACGATATCAAACATCGGGATATTGTATTCACGGCGCTGCCGCTGGATCAGGCCAGCCAAGCCATGCGCCTGCTCAATCGCCTTGAGGGCATTCAGTGTCAGGCACATCCCGAGCAGCACAAAATCTCGCTGCAATACAATCTGAACCAGCATCGGCTGGTCGATCTGGAAGAGCGCCTGCAAGCGGCCGGCTTTCATCTGGACAACAGCATTTTGCAGAAAATTCTGCGGGCGCTCGCGCATTACAGCGAAGAAGTGCATCACGATAATCAGCACATCCCCGAACACAATGTAAAAAGCCGCGATGTCTACGCCAAAGTGTGGGAAAACCACCCACATGGCGATCACGACGATACGCCAGAAGAACTGCGCCGCTATCTCTAGCCGCCGCACACCGCCAGCCCACACTGGCCAGCACCGCCAAAGCCCGCCTAACGCGGGCTTTTTCTTGTTGGGGTTTCCCTCTGCAGCCTGACTCAGCGCAAGCCGCCCGCCAGTGCACGCGGTATACTGCGCAGATTGCCATCGATTGAGCTTACCCATGTCTGTTTGCCCTACCCGCGCGGCCCACGTAGAGCTGGATGATCAAGGCCTGTTGCGCTATAGCCGGCATATTTTGCTCGATGAGCTGGGCGTCGAGGGGCAAGAACGTATTTGCGGCGCGCATGTGCTGGTGATTGGCGCGGGCGGGCTGGGCTCACCGGTGGCCTTGTATCTGGCCAGCGCCGGCGTGGGTACACTCACCATTGTGGATGACGATGTGGTGGATCTCACCAACCTGCAGCGACAAATCGTGCACACCGAAGCCCGGGTGGGGCAGAACAAAGCCTATTCGGCTCAGCAAACCTTGCAAGCGCTCAATCCACAAGTACAGGTGCATGCGCTCGCCGAACGCGCCACGCCTGCGCGGCTGGCTGAGCTGGTGGCTGCAGCCGATGTGGTACTCGATTGCTGCGACAATTTCAGCACCCGCCATGCCGTGAATCGCGCCTGTGTGGCGGCGGGCAAACCGCTAGTATCCGGTGCTGCCGTGCAATTTAGTGGCCAGCTCACCACCTTTGCGCTGCACGAAGCCGATGCGCCCTGCTATCACTGCCTTTTTGCCGAAGAAGGCGAAGACAGCGATAGCCCCTGCGCTACTTTTGGCGTTTTTGCTCCCCTGGTCGGCATCATCGGCACGGCGCAAGCCGCCGAAGCGTTGAAACTCTTAAGCGGTTGCGGCGAAATCCTGCGCGGTCGCTTGCAGCTCTACGACGCCAGCAGCGCCCGCTGGAAGGAAATGAAATACCAGCGTGATCCAGCCTGCCCAGTCTGCGCTCAGCGCCATGCTGGAGCTGGCCGATGAATCACCCCAGCGACAAGCCCCGCCGCCGCCCCACGATGCAAGATGTGGCCGAGCGGGTCGGCACCTCCAAAATGACCATCAGCCGCTATTTGCGCTCGCCCGATCTGGTGGCCACCGCCACCGCAGAGCGGATCGCCGCGGTGATGGCCGAGCTCGGTTATATCCCCAGCCGGGTACCGGAAATGCTGGCCAACGATCGCAGCCGCGCCATCGGCGTGCTGCTGCCATCGATTTCCAATCAGGTATTTTCTGCGGTAGCGCATGGCATCGAGGCCATCACCACGCCGGCGGGTTACCATGTTTTGTACGGCCACTATGGCTACGACCCCGCCGAAGAAGCCCGCCAGGTTGAGCAGCTCTTGTCATTTCACATCGACGGCATTTTGCTCTCGGAGGCCCAGCACTTGGAGCGCACGCGCCAAATGCTGGCCGTCGCCGGTATTCCGGTGGTGGAAATGATGGATTTGCCGCCCGATCCCATCGATCAAGCGGTTGGCCTCGATCATCGGGCGGCCGCCGAGGCCATGGTGCAGGCGATGCTGGCCAGCGGCAAACGCCAAATCTGCTATCTGGCCGCCCGGCTCGATTCGCGCACCCAATTGCGCGCCGAGGGCTACCGCGCGGCGATGCAGGCCGCGGGCCTGCCCAGCCAGATTATCCAGACGGATCGGCCCTCCAGTTTTAGCTTGGGAGGCGAATTGTTACGCGAAGCACAGCGCCAATATCCGCAGCTAGATGGCCTATTTTGCACCAATGATGACATCGCCGCCGGCGCCCTGCTGGCGGCGCAAGCGCAAGGCCTTAAGATCCCCACCGAGCTTGCAATTGCCGGCGTTAATCAACTGGATATTGGCCAGGCCCTGCAACCGCGGCTGGCCAGTATCGTTACCCCACGCCGCCGAATCGGCGAACTAGCCGCCGAGCGGCTTTTGGCGCGGATCAACGGTGAAACTTTTTCCGCCCAAGTACAAGATGTGGGTTATGTGCTGGATATGGGCGGTAGCGTCTAACCACATACCCCTACTCTGTATAACCATCAAATCCAATCAATAAAAAGATTTGGTAGCAATACCTCGCATCATGCCAAATAGTAGTTTGCGCTAGATCAGATTTTTCACCGATTTCTTACTTGTATGTACTTCTCCCTATTGCCACTACAAATCGGCAACGGCAGAATGTTACCCATAACATGTTATCGGTAACAAACCGATGGGGGTCGATATGTCTTCACCACGTATTTATGTTTTGATGGGGGTCTCGGGCTGCGGTAAATCTGCCGTCGCGGCCCAGCTGGCGCACAATCTGCAAGCCGCCTTGCTCGATGGCGACTTTCTGCATCCGCGTGCCAATATCAACAAAATGGCGGCTGGCCAGCCGCTGAATGATGCCGATCGCGCGCCTTGGCTGGCGGCCATTAACGACGCAGCCTTTGCCATGCAGCGCACCAATACGCTGTCCTTTATTGTGTGCTCGGCACTGAAAAAGCAATATCGTGATCAATTGCGCGCGGGCAATCCCAATCTGCGCTTTGTCTTTCTGCACGGCCCGTTTGAAGTGATTGCCGAGCGCCTTGCTGCGCGCCAAGGCCATTTCCAGAAAACCGGCATGCTCGAATCGCAATTTGCCACCTTGGAAGTGCCCGGTGCCGATGAAGCCGATGTACTCCACATCGACATTACGCCCACCCTAGCTGAAGTGGTGGCCGCCGCCCAAGAGGCGATTGTTGCACAAGGAGAAGCCTGATCATGGATACCCTCACACTGATTTTTACCGCGCTGGGCTCGGTGCTATTGCTGCTCTTTTTGGTGATGAAAGCCCGCCTGCATGCCTTTGTGGCGCTGATGATCGTCTCGATCGGGGCCGGGATCTTCTCGGGCATGCCGGTCGATAAAATTGCCGATACCATGCAAAAAGGCATGGGCGGCACGCTGGGCTTTCTGGCGGTGGTGGTAGCGCTGGGCGCCATGTTTGGCAAAATCTTGCATGAAACCGGCGCACTGGATCAGATCGCGGTAAAACTGCTCGACCATTTTGGCGAGCGCCGCGCCAATGTCGCTCTTGGGATTGCCGGCCTGATCTGTACCCTGCCGCTATTCTTTGATGTCGCGATTGTGTTGCTGATCGGCGTCGTCTTTGCCGTAGCACGACGCACAGGCGGGAATGTGGTCAAACTGGCGATTCCTCTCTTTGCCGGTGTCGCCGCCTCAGCCGCCTTCCTTTTACCTGGCCCCACGGCCATGCTGGTGGCCTCGCAAATGAAAGCCGACTTTGGCTGGATGATCTTGCTGGGCTTGGCAGCCGCCATTCCGGGCATGCTGCTGGCCGGGCCGCTGTATGGCAACTTCATTAGCCGCCATGTCACGCTAACGATTCCCGCCGATGTCAGCGAGCCAAGTCTGGGCAAAGGCCAGCTGCCATCATTCGGGTTTAGTGTGGCGCTGGTGTTGTTCCCCTTGCTGTTGGTCGGCCTGAAAACGATTGTGGCGCGTTTTGTACCCGCCGATGGTCAGCTGTATGCATGGCTGCAACTGATTGGCCACCCCTTCACCGCCATCCTCGCCGCCTGCTTGCTGGCCATTTACGGTCTAGCTCTGCGCAGAGGTATGAGCCGGGAAAAAGTCATGGAAGTCTGCAGCGCGGCGTTGCAGCCCGCCGGGATTATCCTGCTGGTGACCGGTGCCGGTGGCGTGTTCAAGCAAGTGCTGGTTGATTCAGGCGTCGGCCCCGCGCTGGGCAACGCCCTAATCGGCGCGGGCTTGCCGATCGCCATCGCCTGCTTTGTGCTGGCTGCTGCGGTGCGCGTCATTCAAGGCTCCGCCACCGTCGCCTGCCTCACAACTGTGGGCTTGGTGCTGCCAGTGATTGAACTGGCCGGTTTTAGCGGCGCCCAACTGGCCGCGCTCTCGATTTGTATTGCCGGCGGCTCGATTGTACTCAGCCACGTTAATGATTCGGGCTTCTGGTTATTTGGTAAATTCACCGGCGCCAATGAAGTCCAAACCCTCAAAACCTGGACGGTGATGGAAACCATACTGGGCAGCACAGGTGCGCTGGTGGGGATGGTGGCGTTTAGCGTGCTTTGAGAGTCAGATTGATTGCTGCAAAAAAACCGCCCAACAGGGCGGTTTTTTATTGGGCGTCTGCCAAGTTAGGCTTGGGCCGCCATTTTGCGACGACGCGCAGCCAGTAGGCCCACCAGTCCCAGCCCCATCAGCGCATAAGTTTCTGGCTCTGGAACGGGGGCAACGGCCGGGCGTAGCGCAACATTCAGACGGCCAGTCGCGCCGTAGCCTGCGTTCAATTCGACTTGATACTGCAGTTCTTGCTTGGCTTTTACATCCAACACAAACTGTGCAACCCAATTACCTTGTTGATTTTTTGAAAAAAAGGCATTTTGCCAAACACCTTGGACTGCCGCCTTACTTAACATCGCCCCAAATGAACCATTGGCTTGGGTCAGAGTAACATCGAGGATATATTGCCCGGCTTTGCTGAACTTCACTGGTGCAGTCACGTTATCTGTTCTTGATGCGCCGTAGCTGATCTGCAGGCCTTTCTGTAAATCTAACGGCGTGCCTTGCATTTCAATCACGGCAGCCTGTGTGGACAATGAAGCTACTAGCAGCGTGCTAGCCAATAAAGCTTGGAATTTCACGAATTTACCCTTTGGTTGGATTGGCCCGACTGGCGCGCCCGAAATCACAAAGGCGGCAATGCTAATTGCATTACACCACCGAAACAAACAGTAAACTCTAATATTCCGCACCATTTATCGGTTCATCTGCCCATGAAATAAAAAAGCCCCGCAATTGCGGGGCTACAGCCAAGCAGAAGACTAATTAGGCTTTCATTTTGCGGCGGCGAGCAGCCAGCAGGCCAGCCAAACCCAGCCCCATCAGCGCATAAGTTTCTGGCTCTGGAACTGGTGCAACGTTCGCTTCAAATTGGCCATTCCATGTGCCTTTTGAAGTGAAGCCCAGATCGAAACGATATTGACCTGCTTTATCAGCCACAAAAGTCACTGATTTTGCAAAAGAATTTGCATTTACATTGCTTTCGCTGGCAGAAACAGAGATATCCGGGGTACCAACTTTAGTGAAGTTCCAGTTCACACCGAACAGCGAAGCAATTGAAGGCTGTGAAGCATTGCTTGGAGTCAGTGAAAAATTAAAGGTATAGGTACCCGCTTTGGCAATGTTGAAGAAACGAACACTAGATTCGCCGTAGTTATCCCAAGCACCTGGAGCAGTTACATTCACAACAGCGGCATTAGCAAAGGTGGCAACCAAAGCCATGGCAGCAGCAACAGCGATTTGTTTAACTTGCATGAGAAAGATCTCCATTAGTAAATGATTAATTGCTAAATATTTGATTTACCACAACTTTTTCTTCTTGGTCGCATTTAACCATTCGGCATTTCTTATGTCAATAGACAGAAACAGTAAGTTTTATGAACATTCAATGAACGCGGTACCTGACGACTACCCCAAAGTACAATTGAATTTTTTTTGCAGTAAAATTTGCTGTAATTGAGCCAATTGATTTAATTCCAGACCACGCCATTCAGCCAAGATGGCCGCAAACTGCATGAGCTGTGCCGGTTCGTTGCGCTCTGGTGGTGGGCCGGCGAGCCAGCTGGGGGGGATGTCGGGGGCGTCGGTTTCGAGCACGATGTGCTCAAGCGGTAAAGTTTGGGCAAGGCGCCGGATGCGTTGGGAGCCGCTGTAGGTCATGGCGCCACCAAAACCGAGGGCAAAACCCAGTTTGATAAATTCATACGCTTGCTGCTCGCTGCCGTTAAAGGCATGGGCGATGCCGCCCTTTACTCGCCATTTGCGCAGGTATTTCAGCACCTGATCCTGGCTGCGGCGGATATGCACGATCACCGGTAAATCGAAATCGCGCGCCAGTTTCAGCTGAGCTTCAAAGAAGGCAATTTGCCGGTTGGCATCGAGCCCCGGCACAAAAAAATCCAGCCCGATTTCCCCGACCGCAATCGCCTCACCCTGCGCTAGCTGCGCACGCAGTAAATCTAGGTGCTCATCCCGATGGGTATTGATATAGATTGGATGTAGCCCATAGGCGATCCACGCACCATACTGCACTTGCATCTGTCGCGTGCTGGCAAAGGTGGCGGCGCTAACGGCAGGTACGATCCATTGCTTCACCCCGGCCGCGCGCGAGCGGGCCACCACGGCATCGCGGTCGGCATCAAATTCGGGGGCATCCAAATGACAGTGACTGTCAATGAAACTAATTGGCATCGCATCACTCATAGTTAAGTTTGGCGCTTGGCGCCTTATACTGATGACAGTATTGAATATTCGCTAACAGGGTAAGGAAACGATATGGCATTTTTACTTGAACTGTGGGTCGGCTACCCTTTGTGGGTGTGGCTCATGTTCTTTGGCTTGGTGATTGGCCTGCTGGCCTTTGATCTGGGCGTATTACACAAAGATCAGCACGAAATCTCCGTGAGCGAAAGCCTGAAGCTTTCGGCATTTTACATCGCGATGGGCCTGGCGTTTGGCGCTTGGCTGTGGTGGTACAAAGGCGCGACGGCGGGGATGGAATACATCACCGGCTATCTGATCGAGAAATCCCTCTCGATGGATAATGTATTTGTGATTGCACTGATCTTTACCAGCCTGGGCGTACCGCGCATGTATCAGCATCGCGTGCTGTTCTGGGGCATTTTGGGGGTGATCGTGATGCGCGCCATTATGATCGGCCTGGGTGCCGTGCTGGTGGCGAAATATCAGGCCGTGTTGGTGCTGTTTGGTGCCTTCCTGATCTTCACCGGTATCAAAATGCTGATGAGTGATGATGAACACGGCAAGCTGGAAGACAATAAATTCTACCAGTGGCTGCGCAGCCATATGCGCTTCACCCCTACGCTGCATGGCGAGAAATTCTGGGTACGCGGCGAGGCGCATGGCCTCACGCCGGGCTGGTGGGCCACCCCGCTGTTCCTGACCCTGATTCTGGTAGAAACCGCCGATCTGGTGTTTGCGGTGGATAGTATCCCAGCCATTTTCGCGATTACTCAAGATCCGTTTATTGTCTACACCTCGAATATCTTCGCGATTCTAGGTTTGCGCGCGCTGTATTTCGCGCTGGCGGCGATGGTGCATCGCTTCCACTATCTGAAATACGCGCTCTCGGTGGTGCTGGTATTTATCGGTGTGAAAGTCGGCTTGGTGTATTTCAATCACGAAGGCCTGATCGACTTCAAGATTCCAACCGCCGTATCACTGGGCGTGACTTTTGGCTTGCTGCTGGCGGGCGTGCTCTATTCGCTGTGGAAAACCCGCGGCGAGGCGATTCCAGAGCAGTCTTCACATTAAGCATCGCGCGACTTCAACAAAAACCCCGCTTCGGCGGGGTTTTTGTTGGTCGCCAGCTTGATACCCCAACCATGTATCATCCTAAACACCATATTAATTGATGCTTACTGAGCAATACCCTTATCACGCACCAGCCATGAATGAATCGCCGCAATCACAATCAGCACTGCGGCCACGCCACCAGTTACCGCCTCGGGAATATGCCAGCGCGCAGCCAGCAACATCACCGCCGCCAAAGCCCCAATCGCCCAGAAAGCGCCATGCTCCAGATATTTAAATGCTGTCAGCGTGCCTTTTTCAACCAGCATTAAAGTAAAGCTACGTACAAACATCGCGCCAATGCCCAGGCCAATGGCAATCAGAAAGATATTTTTGGTTAGCGCAAAGGCGCCCAGCACCCCATCAAACGAGAACGAAGCATCCAAAATCTCGAGATAGATAAAGCCGCCAATCCCGGTTTTGGCCGCAGCGCCAGCATCGCCAATCAGATCACCCAGCCCATCCACCAACACATACACCAGCACACCCCAGATACCGGCCTGCAAAAAGCGCAGCGCCTCGGCCACCGGCAAATGGTTGGCCAAGAGCAGCAGCACCAGCAAAGCCACCAATACCGAGGCCATTTCCAGCTTGCCCAAATGCGCCAACAGCTGCTCAATCGGCTTAAACCAATGGGTGTCTTTTTCGTAATCGAGAAAGAAATTTAAAAACACCAGCAGCAAAAAAGCCCCGCCAAATGCGGTTACTTCGATATGTGCCGAAGTCAGAATCGCCGCATAACGCTCAGGCTGCAGCAGGGCCATGCTGAGCACATCGCTAGCCGGCCAGTGCCCGCTGCTAAAGTATTCATACAGCGATACGGGCCCGGGCAGCGGCCAAAGCCCGGCAATCACCGCCACAATCACCAGCGGAAACACCACCCGCATGCCAAACACGGCAATCAGCATGCCCCAGAGCAAAAAGCGCCGCCGCCATTTTTCATCCCAATGCCGCAGCACTGAGGCATTCACCACCGCGTTGTCAAAACTCAGGCTGGTTTCCAGCAAAGCCAGATTAAATGCAATCCACAAACCGCCCCAGCCACCGATCAGCGCCGCCAGGCCCAGCCCCAGCAAAGTCACCATAAACGAAGAAGAAAAATACCGCATGCGCTGTCCATCCTAAAGTCAGCCGTCATTATGCCGCATTTGCCCCCTGCCCCGCCGGCCGGCGCAGGGGGCCAATCTCTGCGCCAGATCAGAATTGCTGTCACGAAAGTGGCAAAGCGCTTGGTCGGCTGGGGTAGAGGCTCTATACTCTGCGGTATTGTTCGCGCGGCCCGCTCGCCGGCCGCCTCATTCAACTCTCGGAGCCTAGCATGAGCAACCCGTATCTCGCCCTCGTTCAAGCCCACCACGAATTGCTGCAAAAAGCCGACGCGCCTTTGTTTGCCGATCTGAGCACCCTGGGTAGCGCTGCCCAAGCAGTGGCCACAGATGCGCCAGTCGCCATGATTTTTGCCCCGCACCCCGATGACGAATGCATTATCGGCGCGCTGCCACTGCGCCTGGGCCGTGAAGCGGGCTTTAAAGTGTATAACGTGGCCGTTACCCAAGGCTCGAATCTGAAACGCCAGCCTGAGCGCTGGGCCGAGCTGAAAAATGCTTGCGATTATCTGGGCTGGGGCCTGCTGGAAACTATTCCGGGTGGTCTGATGAGCGTCACCACCAAAACCCGCAGCGAAGATCCTGCCGCTTGGGCCGAAAAAGTCGCCGTGGTGGCCGCAATCATTCGCCAGCATCAACCGCAAGTGGTGGTATGCCCGCACGACAATGACTACCACTCAGCCCATATCGGCACTCACTATCTGGTGGTGGATGCGTTGAAAGCCGCCAACCATAGCTGTGTACTGGTACAAAGCGAATTCTGGCGCCAGATGGAAGCGCCTAATGCGCTGATCGCGACCAATCAGCAAGATACTGCCGATCTGATCGCCGCACTGGCTTGCCACGTGGAAGAAGTCCGTCGCAATCCATACCACCTGCGTCTGCCGGGCTGGATGGCCGACAATGTTCGCCGTGGCGCCGAAGTCTGTGGTGGCCAAGGTGCGGCGGCGCCAACCTTCTCGTTTGGCACGATTTATCACATTGGCCGCTTTGATGGTCAGGCCGTGGTGCCGACTAGCCAGAAATTCACCATCAGCGAAAGCGATAACATCAAGGCGGTACTGGCCTAAGCGCCACCCTTGCACGGCACGCAACGCCCAAGCCAGCTGGCCCACCAGCTGGCTTTTTTTCGTCCAGCGAAAGCTGAAGACAATAAATCGCCCCTACTGATCCGAACTGCACCGCCACATCTGATACCAAACTGAACGTTGATACCAAAACCGCGAAAGCAGATACTAAGACCCTAAATCGCTCTACTAGGGGTTTCCCGTATGCTTAGCCGAAAAATCGCCTTACTGGCGGCCGTAGTCGCCACCACTGCCGTAGCCAGCCTGGCCTCGCAATGGGTGGTGCCGCCAACACTGGGGTCGCATAGCTGGTTTGATCATGCCCGTAGCGTGCCGCAAGTGGCCTGCTGGCCGGATGAAAGTGCCCAGGCGTGCTGGCGCCGGGCGGAACATCGCGCTCATTAAACGCCAGGCGCACAATGCAGTGCCCCCGCACTCAGCGCAAGGCGGCTTATTCTGTCTGCGGCAGCTGCATGCCGGGCTGATACACCGTCAGCGCCAGTGGCTTGCGCAGCAAGGCGCGAATCTGTTTGGCCATATCCAGATCATAAGCGGGGTATGGTGCTGAAAGTAGCTCATCCAATTGATCCTGGCTTGATACTTCACCCAGGTATACCCACTGATCCAAGACCTGCCATACCGGCGCCCAGCTCGGGCCTTCGGCCAGCAAAATCGGCCCGTCATACGGCCACGGCGTAACTTTGTGTTTGGCCAGCGCGGCCAGCAAACGGGCATTATGCAGGCTCACCGGTTCGCGCCCCACACAGCCGCCACGGCAATCACCGGTGCTTAATGCCGAGCACGGGCTAACTTCATTGCCTTTGCGCGCTTTTTCCAGCCCCAACAGCTGTCGGCACAAACCCTGCCCTTTGGCGATGCGATTGAGGATATTTTGCGCCTCGCGTGCACCGCGAAACGGGCCAAACAGCTCGCCATGCGGGCTGCGCAATTCGCCCAGCGTGATTAGCTGGGGCTGCAGCGGCGCCTCTGGCTGAGCTGGATTGAGCGTGAGCGACCACACCACCTGCGTTTGATCGGCTTTTTGCCGCGCGCCGGGATTAAAGCGGGGCTTTAGCTCGCGCAATAAGCGCTGTTCGCGCAGGCTAGCGCCCAGCTCGCCGCTGGTTTCGATCCAATCGATCCGCTGCAAGGCCGCCGCCAGCTGGGCGGCCTGCCCATCGGTGGCTTTCTTGCCAAAATGCTGCAAAATCCGCCGGCGCAGATTACTCGCCGCGCCAACATACAGCGGCACATCGTTGGCGCCATAAAACAGATACACGCCGGCGGTATCGGGCAGATCATCCACCTGGCTTTCGTCCAGCTGCGACGGCAAGGCCGGCGGGCGAATCAGCTCATCAATCGCCTGCTGCACCCGTGCCGCGCCCAGCTCGGCCACTGCCGCACTTAAAAACTGCTGCACCAGCTCGGCATCGGTCAGCGCTCGATGGCGCTCGCCGTTGTATTGCAGGCCGTGGCGGGTAATCAGCGCATCCAGGCTGTGCTTGAATTCATCGGGGTAAAGCTTGCGCGAGAGCTGCACGGTGCACAGCACTTTGGCCCGAAACAGCAGCCCCAGGCGCTGAAACTCATTGCGCAAAAAGGTGTAGTCAAAGCGGGCATTGTGGGCGACAAAAATCCGCCCCTGCAGCTTGGCCAACAGATCGCTCGCCACCGCCGCAAAGCGGGGCGCATCGCGCACCATGGCATCATCAATCCCGGTGAGCTGCTGAATAAACTGGGGTATAGGCTGCTCAGGGTTTACCAATGAGCTCCAGCGCTCAATACCCCCATCGGTATCGAGCTGCAGGAGCCCAATTTCGGTAATGCGATCGACCGCCGGCTTGGCGCCAGTGGTTTCCAGATCCAGCAGCACCAGCGGGGCCGGATAAATCGGGTGAGACATGCGACGTTCCATCCAGCATGGCGGGCCACGCGGCCAGCCAGCGGCCTTTAATCTTTAACGAAACGGAAACACTGGTGAATCCGCTTGTTGCGGAAATCTTCCGGCACCGATTGCGCCGTTAGATTTTCACAGCGGCCGACAAACATGGGGTCCAACTCGAAACTGCGCAGATTATTCGAGAAATACAGCACCCCCTTGGGCGCCAATAGCGACAGACACGCTTCGATCAAAAAGGCGTGATCGCGCTGCACATCCAGCACGCCCAGCATTTTTTTCGAGTTGGAAAAGCTCGGCGGGTCCATCACGATCAGATCATAGCGCTGCGGGCTGCAGGTGGCTTCGCGCAAGAACTCGAACACATCGGCGCGCACGCGTTGATGCACGGCCGGGTCCATGCCGTTCAGGGCAAAATTGCGCCCGGCCCAATCCAGATAAGTATTGGATAAATCCACCGTGGTGGTGCTCGCCGCACCACCCGCCGCCGCGTAAACACTAAAGGCGCCGGTATAGCTAAAGAGATTTAAAAAGCGTTTCCCCGCGGCTTCACCCATGACGCGTTTGCGCGTATTGCGGTGATCAAGAAACAGGCCGGTATCCAGATAGGCTTCGAGATTTACCTCGAATTTAAGGCCGTTTTCTTCCACCACAAAAAACTCGCCTGCGTCTTCCTGCTTTTCGTACTGGGTGAGGCCTTTCATCCGTTTACGGATTTTCAATGCCACATGTTCCAGCGGCACTTCCAGCACTTCGGCAGTGGCGGCGTGGATCTGGTCGATCCAGGTTGAATAATCTTCGTCGCTCTCGACCCAGCCGGTATCGTATTCCTGCAGGTGCACGCGATCGCCATACACATCCACAATCATCGGAAACTCAGGCACATCGCGATCATAAATGCGATAGCACTGCAGCCCTTGCCGGCGGGCCCATTTGCCCCAATGGCGAGCATTTTTGTTTAAACGATTACGATAACTGGCGAGATCCATGATGGTATGTGCACTGCAAACTATATAAGGCCGCAGTTTAACAGCTGCCCGCGTGCACTGGCGGGGAAAATGCAACAGCCCGGGCTAGCCGGGCTGTTTCGCTGCGCAAATCGGCCTTTAGGCCGTGGGCTCATCCGCCATCGACACCGGCTGCACCAGCCCGGCCGCCAGCTTGGCGCGATCGCGCGCCACATCGGTATCCGAACCTGCCGCCAGCGCCACGCCCATGCGGCGGCGCTCGAAGGCTTCGGGCTTACCAAACAGGCGCAAATCGCTGCGCGGTACCGCCAGCGCTGCTGCCACCCCATCAAAGGCGATGCCGCTTTCATCCATCCGGCCATAAATCACGGCGCTGGCCGCTGGCTCGCGTTGGCCCACATCCACCGGCAAGCCCAAAATCGCGCGGGCATGCAGCTCGAACTCGGAAAAATACTGGCTCATCAAGGTTACGAGGCCAGTATCATGCGGACGTGGGCTCACTTCCGAGAACCAAACTTCATCGCCTTTCACAAACAGCTCAACCCCAAACAAACCGCGGCCGCCCAGCGCGGTGGTGATTTTGCGCGCCATCTCTTGCGCACGCTGCAGGGCCAGCGGATTCATGCGCTGTGGCTGCCAGCTTTCGACATAATCACCCTTCACCTGCACATGGCCGACCGGCGCGCAGAATGAAGTCAGGATGTCGTTGTCTTCGCCTTGCGAGCGCACGGTGAGCAGGGTGATTTCATATTCAAAATCGATAAAGCCTTCCACAATCACTCGTCCGTGATCCACGCGGCTACCGGCTTGCGCGTATTGCCAAGCCGTCTCAACATCGGCGGCCGATTTAAGCAGCGATTGACCTTTGCCCGACGAAGACATTACCGGTTTGACCAGGCACGGAAACCCAATCTCGGCACACGCGGCTTGCAACTCGGTCAGTGAGCTCGCGAAGCGATAAGGTGAGGTGGCCAAGCCCAGCTCTTCTGCCGCCAGCCGGCGAATGCCTTCGCGGTTCATGGTGAGCTGTGTGGCCCGCGCAGTCGGGATAACCGTCGCCAAGCCATCCGCCTCAATGCGTACCAGTTCATCAGTGGCGATCGCCTCGATTTCCGGCACGATCAGATGCGGACGCTCGGCTTCCACCAGCGCGCGCAAAGCTTGAGCGTCGCTCATATCAATGACATGGCTGCGATGGGCGACTTGCATGCCCGGCGCATTGGGATAGCGATCCACACCGATCACTTCGACCCCGAGGCGCTGCAGCGCGATAATGACTTCTTTGCCTAGCTCACCGCAGCCCAGCAACATCACTTTGACGGCCGACGGGCTCAATGGCGTACCGATACGCATAGCGTTTTTCCTTATTCCAGCGACAATAAGGGCCACCCGCAGGCAGCCCAGTCGATATTCAATTCAGATTACTGCCCGACTTTGAGGCCATGCAAAAGGCGCATAAACACCGGGTCAGGCACATATTGTTTCACCACACTTTCCCAGCCCTGCGGGCCTACCAGGCCCTTGACCATGGTCGAGCTGATTTCCGCGATCTCGCGCGGTGGCATTAAAAAGATAGTATCAATGTGCGGCGCCAAATCGGCATTGACGTAACGCATTTTCCGCTCGAATTCGTAATCGGCCGCTTCGCGAATACCGCGCAAAATAAATTGCGCGCCCTGCTCGCGGGCATAATCCACCAAAAAACGATTCTGAAATACCTCGACCCGCAGATTGGCAATCCCATTGGTGGTTTCACGCAACATCGACAGGCGCTCTTCGAGGCTGAAGGTGTATTTTTTGTCGGGATTTTCACCAATCGCGACGATCATTTCATCAAATAATTGCACCCCACGTTCAATCATCCACAAATGACCCTTGGTCACTGGATCGAAACTGCCGGCATAAACGCCTACGCGCATTGCAAAATCTCCGCGAAATTCAGCCAACACTATACCACCAGCCCACATTAATTTAAGATGAGCCGCATAGATTCACATGCAAAGGGGAGCGTGCATCGTGTTAAAAAAACTCATTATTGCGGCAAGTCTGGCCTTGGCTAGCGGCGCTCAAGCCGATATCAATATTGGCCAGTCTGTACCCACCACCGGGATCGCCGGCGAGACCGGCAAGGCCTTGGCACTGGGTGCTTCAATTTACTTTAACCAGGTAAATGGCCGTGGCGGCGTCAATGGCGAACAGATTAATCATCTGGTCCGCGATGATGGGGATGATCCGAAACGCACTTTGCAAAACACCCAAGATTTCATCGACAAAGAAAATGCCGTAGCGCTGATTTCCTACCACGGCACTGATAATGTCAATGCACTGATAAAAGCCAAAACCCTAGAAAACGCCGGGATTCCTTTGGTGGGTGTACACAGCGGGGCCGAGTTTTTGCGCAGCCCTGGCAGCCCGTATTTATTTCACACGCGCGCCGGCTTTAATCAGGAAGCCGAGCGGATTGTGAAGCTCTTGACCGAAAACCTGGGGATTACCAAGTTTGGCGTACTGGCGCAAAAAGATGGTTTTGGTGAATCAGGCGTAGCCGCACTGAAAGCGGCGCTGGCCAAAAAACAGCTGAAACTGCAAGCCGAAGCCTGGTATGACCGCGCCAGTGGCGACACCAGCAAAGCGGCCAAAGATCTGGCCAAAGTTAATCCCGAAGTGGTGATTCTGGTGGCTCACACCAAGCCAGCGGCCACCTTTGTGGAAAACTACAAAAACAACGGCGGCACCTCGCAGCTGTACGCCTTCTCGGCCGTGCAGTTTGAAGACATCAGTAAACAGATTGGTAAGCGAACGGCTCACGGCCTCGGCATCAGCCAAGTGCTGCCCTATCCTTACAACACCCGTGCCCGCATCGTGCAAGAATTTCAGGATGATGTGTACGCCGAGCTAGGTTCGGGGATGTCGGGTAAGAAAGAATCGCTGGCCGCGATTTCTAAATACCCAAGCTATGCGATGCTGGAAGGCTATATTTCCGCCCGGATTATCGTGGAAGCACTGAAACGCGCCGGCAAATCACCGACACGAACAGCCGTTTACAATGCGCTGGGCTCGCTCAATCGCTATGATCTGGGTGGCTTTGTGGTCGATTACACCGGCAACAAACGCAATGGCTCTAATTTTGGCGAGCTGACCATGATTTCACCGACGGGTGCACTCACCCGCTAACGCCACGCGCTCAACAAAAAGGCCATTCTTTCGAATGGCCTTTTTTCTTGCCGGTGGGTAGATACCCACCAGCTGTATTGCCCTGCAACGTATTAAATAAAATACCCGCAGGACAATACCCCATCAAGAAGCGAAGAAATCTTTTACCTTATCCATAAAAGATTTGGCGCGCGGATTGTGTTTATCCGAATCACCCTGGCTGATTTCTTCAAACTCTTTGAGCAGCTCTTTCTGGCGGCCGGTTAGTTTCACTGGGGTTTCCACCACCACGTGGCACATCAAATCGCCGGTAATCGCACTGCGCACGCCTTTGATCCCTTTGCCACGCAGACGGAATACTTGCCCGGTTTGCGTTTCGGCCGGAATGGTGATGCGCGCTTTGCCCGACAGCGTCGGGATTTCGATCTCGCCGCCTAGCGCTGCGCAGGCAAAACTGATCGGCATTTCGCAATGTAGATCGTTGCCTTCGCGCTCGAATACCGCGTGCTGCTTGATGTGCGTAACGACATACAGATCACCCGGTGGCCCGCCATTCACACCCGGCTCGCCCTCGCCCGACAGGCGAATGCGATCGCCCTCGTCCACCCCGGCCGGGATTTTCACCGCCAGCGTTTTGTGGGTGGAAACGCGACCCGTGCCGTTACATTTACGGCATGGATCCGGAATGTATTTACCCGTGCCATGACACGTTGGGCAGGTTTGCTGCAGGCTAAAGAAGCCTTGCGCCACCCGTACCTGGCCGTGGCCATTACACGTGTGGCAGGTTTTGGCCTCGGTACCTGGCTTGGCGCCCGTGCCGTGACAGCTATCACACTCTTCGTGCGATGGAATCTTGATCTGCTTTTCTACCCCACGCGCCGCTTCTTCCAGCGTGATTTCCATGTTGTAGCGCAGATCAGCGCCGCGGTAGACATTACTGCGACCGCCACGACCACCACCGAAAATATCGCCAAAAATGTCAGCGAAATCGCCAAAGCCACCGCCGCCAAAGCCGCCACCGCCCATGCCGGCCTGTGGGTCGACCCCGGCGTGGCCGTACTGATCGTAGGCCGCCCGTTTCTGGCTATCAGAGAGAATCTCGTAGGCTTCTTTGGCTTCCTTGAATTTCTCTTCGGCATCTTTGCTGTCCGGATTGCGGTCCGGGTGGTATTTCATCGCCAGCTTGCGGTATGCCTTTTTGATTTCATCATCCGAGGCGTCACGATTTACGCCCAGGATGTCATAAAAATCTTTCTTTGCCATGCTGTTCACCTAAAGAAACAAAAAGGCACAGCCCGGCACCTGCGTGCCGGTTCTGTGCCCCTGAGCGGTTAATTACTTGTCTTTCACTTCGGTGAATTCGGCATCAACCACGTTGCCGTCGTCTTTGCTATCGCCCGCGGCTTGTGCGCCTTCGGCACCGGCTTGCGCACCTGCTTGCTCAGCGTACATTTTCTCGGCGACTTTGTGGCTGGCTTTCATCAGCGCTTCGGTTTTCGCTTCGATGTCCGCTTTGTCGTCACCTTTTACCACGCCTTCCAGCGCAGTAATGGCGGCTTCGATTTCCACTTTTTCGTCAGCAGTCACTTTATCGCCAGCTTCAGACAGCATTTTCTTCACTTGGTGAATCATGCCTTCACCTGCATTGCGGGCTTGCACCAGCTCAGCCAGTTTTTTGTCTTCTTCCGCGTTCAGCTCGGCGTCTTTCACCATGGCCTGAATTTCAGCTTCAGACAGGCCTGAAGAAGCCTGAATGGTGATCTTCGCTTCTTTGCCCGATGCTTTGTCTTTCGCGCTCACGTGCAAAATACCGTTGGCATCGATGTCGAAAGTCACTTCAATCTGTGGCACACCACGTGGTGCTGGTGGAATATCGCCCAGGTTGAACTGACCCAGCGATTTATTCGCCGAGGCTTTTTCACGCTCACCTTGCAGCACGTGAATGGTCACGGCGCTCTGGTTGTCTTCTGCAGTCGAGAAGGTTTGTGACGCTTTAGTCGGGATCGTGGTGTTTTTCTGGATCAGCTTGGTCAGCACGCCACCCAGGGTTTCAATCCCCAGTGACAGCGGCGTCACGTCCAGCAGCAGTACGTCTTTACGATCACCGCCCAGTACCGCACCCTGAATCGCCGCACCCACTGCAACGGCTTCGTCTGGATTCACGTCACGACGTGGCTCTTTGCCGAAGAACTCTTTCACCGCGTCCATTACTTTTGGCATACGGGTTTGACCGCCGACCAAGATCACATCATCGATGTCGCTGGCTTTCAGGCCCGCATCTTTCAGGGCGATGCGGCATGGCTCGATCGAACGGGTGATCAGGTCTTCTACCAGAGATTCAAATTTGGCGCGGGTGATTTTCAGCACCAAGTGTTTTGGACCGGTGGCATCCATGGTCACGTATGGCAGATTGATTTCGGTCTGCGCGCTAGAAGACAGTTCGATCTTGGCTTTTTCGGCCGCTTCTTTCAGGCGTTGCAGCGCCATCACGTCGTTTTTCAGATCGATGCCTTGCTCTTTCTTGAACTCAGCAATGATGTAGTCGATCAGACGTTGGTCGAAGTCTTCACCACCGAGGAAAGTATCACCATTGGTGGCCAGTACTTCGAATTGTTTGTCGCCATCAACGTCAGCAATCTCGATGATCGACACGTCAAACGTACCACCGCCCAAGTCATAGACCGCGATCTTGCGATCGCCTTTTTCCATTTTGTCCATGCCGAATGCCAGCGCAGCAGCGGTTGGCTCGTTGATGATCCGTTTTACTTCCAGACCCGCGATACGGCCGGCGTCTTTGGTGGCTTGACGTTGGCTATCGTTAAAGTAGGCCGGCACGGTAATCACCGCTTCAGTCACTTCTTCGCCCAAGTAGTCTTCGGCGGTTTTTTTCATTTTGCGCAGCACTTCCGCAGAGATTTGCGGTGGTGCCATTTTTTTATCGCGCACAGAAACCCAAGCATCGCCGTTGTCGGCTTTGATGATTGAGAAAGGCATCAGATCGATGTCTTTTTGCACTTCTTTGTCTTCGAAGCGGCGACCGATCAGACGTTTTACCGCGTACAGCGTGTTTTTCGGGTTAGTTACCGCTTGGCGTTTGGCAGGTGCACCGACCAGAATCTCGCCATCTTCCTGATAAGCGATGATCGATGGCGTAGTGCGCGCGCCTTCGGCGTTTTCGATTACTTTGGTCTGGCCATTTTCGATTACGGCCACACAGCTGTTGGTTGTACCCAGGTCAATACCAATAATTTTGCCCATTTTTTCTTTCCTTCATCTCTAAACCCAGTGGCTTGATTCTGTTGTGATTAACGCCACCGGATGTTGTCAAATAACCATGTCTGCTAAGTGGGGATCAGCTGGCCCATTTCAAGAGCCTGATTGATGCAGTGCTTGGCCAAGTGGCCGGACTGCAGCCGCCGCCTTACTTCGCGGCAGCCACCACCACCATGGCAGGACGCAAAATGCGCCCAGCCAACTCATAACCTTTTTGCATGACCTGTACGACGGTATTGGCTTCTTCGTCGCTCGGTACCATTGAAATGGCCTGATGCTTGTTCGGATCGAGTTTTTCACCCATCGGGTTGATTTCAACCAGCTCGAATTTCTCGAACGCACTCGTTAGTGCTTTGGCGGTGAGATCCACACCCATTTTCAGGCCATCAAAGTTACCCGACTGATCCAGCAGCGCCATATCGATGGCGTCTTTCACACTGATGATCTCGCGGGCAAATTTTTCGATCGCGAATTTGCGGGCCTTGTCGTTTTCATCCAGCGCACGGCGGCGAGCGTTTTCCGCCTCGGCACGCACATACAGGATGTCCTGACGGGCTTTTTCTAGATCAGCCAGGGCTTGATTCAGCTGCTCTTCAATACTTGGGCTCGCATCAGCGGCAGTATTTTCAGTGGCAAGCTCGGGGTTTGCCGACTGCTCGGTTTGCTGCTCGGCTTGGTTTTCTGTGTTCACTTCTTGGCTCATGGTGACCTCCAACTACGAATGACAGCCAAGATTGGGATAAGCCATACCTTTTCAAGGGTTATTGAAGAAAAAAATCCGCCCCTGCCATCAGTCAGCTAAGTAATTCACCCGATATGTAGTAAATATTTTTCGACTACAATTTGTGTTGCATCGCAAAATTTGTTGCGATGCAAAAATTTCCTGCTTCAATCAATAACACAGCTTGCCGTATTGATCAGATCTGCCGTCTTCACCACAGGGAGCGCATCATGAGTACCGCCACTGACCGCATTGCAGCACTGGAACACGACTGGAAAACCAACCCACGCTGGGCCGGCATTCGCCGCCCATATTCAGCCGCCGATGTCGAGCGTCTGCGCGGTACTTTGCTGCAGGAGCACACCATTGCCCGCCATGGTGCAATGAAGCTGTGGCGCTTACTGCACGACACGCCCTATGTACACGCGCTGGGCGCCCTCACCGGCAATCAGGCCATGCAGCAAGTGAAAGCTGGGCTCAAGGCAATTTATCTCTCTGGCTGGCAGGTCGCGGCCGACGCCAATATCGCCGGCGAGATGTACCCTGATCAATCGCTGTATCCGGCCAATTCGGTGCCACAAGTGGTGCGCCGCATTAATCACACGCTGGCGCGGGCCGACCAGATTCACCATGCCGAGGGCGATGACAGCATTGATTGGTATGCCCCGATTGTGGCCGATGCCGAAGCTGGCTTTGGTGGTGTATTAAATGCCTTTGAGCTGATGAAAGGCATGATCGAAGCCGGTGCCGCCGGCGTGCATTTTGAAGACCAGCTGGCCAGCGTAAAAAAATGCGGGCATATGGGCGGCAAGGTGCTGGTACCAACCCGCGAGGCAGTGGAAAAACTGGTTGCTGCGCGGCTGGCTGCCGATGTGATGGGCGTACCGACCATCATCGTGGCGCGCACCGATGCTGAGGCCGCTGATTTGCTGACCAGCGACGTGGATGACAACGACAAACCCTTCTGCACCGGCGAGCGCACGGTTGAAGGCTTTTACAAAACCTACCCAGGGCTGGAGCAGGCGATTTCTCGTGGTCTCGCCTACGCCCCCTACGCCGATCTGATCTGGTGTGAAACCGGCAAACCCGACCTGGAATACGCCCGCCAGTTTGCGCAGGCCATTCACAGCAAATACCCGGGCAAGCTGCTGGCCTACAATTGCTCGCCTTCGTTTAACTGGAAGAAAAACCTCGACGACGCCACCATCGCCAAGTTTCAGCAGGAGCTCGGCGCGCTGGGGTATAAATTCCAATTCATTACCCTAGCGGGCTTTCATGCCCTCAACTACGGCATGTTCAATCTGGCCCACGGCTATGCCAGCACGGGCATGAGCGCCTTTGTCGAGCTGCAACAAGCCGAATTTGCCGCGGCAGAGCGTGGCTTTACCGCCGTGAAACACCAGCGCGAAGTGGGCACCGGCTACTTTGATCAGGTCACCCAGGTGATCCAGCAAGGTCAGTCTTCAACGACAGCGTTGAAAGGCTCGACCGAAGCCGAGCAGTTCCATTAATGGCCAACATCACTTTTGCTTGAGCCCTTGCACGTGCGCGCCACCTCGACCGCTCTGTATCAAGCCCCGAGCTTAGGGTTGCGCCACGTGTTTTTTCAACCCCGCTTACCGCGCCTGCGCTTGCCGCTGGCGCTGATGGGAGGCCCGCAGATGACGACCGCCACCGCAGACCGTATCCAGCTTATTGGCCAGCTCAGCCCCGAACATCGCCAGATTCTTAGTCCGGCAGCCCTTGATTTTCTGGCTGCCCTGCATCGTCAATTTGAACCGCGCCGCCAGGCCTTGCTACAGTCGCGCATCCAGCGCCAGCGCAAACTTGATGCCGGGGAAAAACCCGACTTCCTGCCAGCCACAGCGCACATCCGCCACGGCGAATGGAAGATCAACCCGCTACCGGAAGACCTGCAAGATCGCCGGGTAGAAATCACCGGCCCGGTCGAGCGCAAAATGATGATCAATGCGCTCAACTCCGGCGCGAAATGCTTTATGGCGGATTTTGAAGACTCGAATACGCCCACCTGGGAAAACCAGCTTGATGGGCAGGTGAATGTCTTTGATGCCTATCGCCGCAGCATCAGCTACACCAGCCCCGAGGGCAAGCATTACAGCCTGAATAAAGACATCGCCACCTTGATCATTCGCCCACGTGGCTGGCATCTGGAGGAAAAACACCTGCAGATTGATGGCGAGGTGATGTCAGGCTCGCTATTTGATTTCGGTCTCACCGTTTTTCATAACCTGCAATATCGGCTCAGCGTCGGCACTAGCTGCTATTTTTATCTGCCGAAAATGGAATCGCACCTTGAAGCCCGCTTGTGGAATGATGTGTTTAACTGGGCCGAGCGCGAGCTAAACGCTCCGCATGGCTGCATCAAGGCCACGGTGTTAATCGAAACGATTCTGGCGGCGTTCGAGATGGACGAAATCCTTTACGAATTACGCGAGCATTCGGCCGGCCTGAATGCCGGGCGCTGGGATTACATCTTTAGCTGCATTAAGAAATTCCGACTCGATCAGGATTTCTGCCTAGCCGAGCGCGGCAAGATCACCATGCTGGTGCCCTTTATGCGCGCCTATTCGCTGCTGCTACTGAAAACCTGCCATCAGCGCGGCGCACCCGCGATTGGCGGCATGTCGGCGTACATCCCGGTCAAAACCGACCCTGAGGCTAACGATAAAGCCATGGCGCAAGTGCAGGCCGATAAAGAGCGCGATGCTGGTGATGGCTATGATGGCGGCTGGGTGGCACACCCCGGGCTAGTACCTGTTGCAATGCAAGCGTGGAACAAGGCTTTGGGGCAATACCCCAATCAAATCCACCGCCAGCGCCCGGATATTCAGGTCAGCGCCGCCGACCTGCTGAATTTTCACCCTGAAGCCCCGATCACCGAGCAGGGCTTGCGCAATAACATCAGTGTGGGGGTGCAATATCTGGCCTCTTGGCTGGCCGGCATGGGCTGTGTGCCGATCCATAACCTGATGGAAGACGCAGCCACCGCCGAAATCAGCCGCTCGCAAATCTGGCAATGGATACGCTCACCCAAAGGCGTGCTGGAAGATGGACGCAAAGTGGACGTCGCACTTTTTAATGCCCTTCTGGAAGAAGAGGTCGCCAAGCTGGAGCAACAAAGCCGCTACAGCGCCACGCTGGCCGAGGCCGCCAAATTGTTTGGCGACATCACCACCAGCGAAGACTTTGTCGAGTTCCTCACTCTACCGGGCTACCGTCGGCTGGCGTAATCTCGCTCGCTCAGGTCCAAAAAAAGCCCCGCCATAGCGGGG
>NZ_JTLG01000024.1:0-6522 GCF_000799095.1 Chitinibacter sp. ZOR0017
CGAAGTGTTCACCTACACCGTTCGCGATGCCGACGGCACCACCAGCAGCGCCAAACTGAGCATCACCATCAATGGCACGAACGACGCGCCAGTGTTGGATCTGGATGCCAGCGCTACGGGTACTGGTTACAGCACGAGCTATACCGAGAATGGCGCAGGTGTGGCCATTGCGGATACCGACTCACTGATTACCGATGTGGATAGCGCGAACTTGACCAAAGCGGTGATTACGCTGACTAATCCACAGCTTGGTGATCTGTTGACGGTGGGCACCTTGCCGGCTGGTCTTACCGCAAGCCAAACGCTGGCGAATGGCCAGGTCGTCATCACGCTCACAGGCCTTGCTAGTAAAGCCAATTACGAAACCGCGATTGAGGCCATCCGCTTTAGCTCCAGCTCGGATAACCCAAGCACGGTGGATCGCACGATCAACGTGGTGGTCAACGATGGTGCGCTTGATAGCAATGTGGCCGTGAGCACGATTAAAGTCACTGCCGTAAATGATGCGCCCACTCTGACTATCAATACGGCCGCGGTGAGCGTGTCTGAAGAAGGCCTATCGGGCGGCCTGAAAGATACGACCGGTACCAGCGATACGACTGACAGCACTACCGCTCAGGGCACTGTGACTTTTGGTGATGTAGATAGCGCTGCGGTGAGCTTGGCGCTCACGGCCCCAGCCGGGTTGAGCTCGGGTGGTGTGCCGCTAGTGTGGTCGGGTAATGGCACTACCAATCTGGTCGGCAGTGTGAATGGCAATCCCATCCTCACCATCAATATTGATTCGAGCGGTAAATACACCGTCACCTTGAACGGGCCCCTGGATCATGCCGGTAAAGGTGTGGAAGACGTAAACTCGTTTGACGTTACTGTGACGGCCAGCGATGGTAGCTTGAGCGCCAGCGGTAAATTCACGGTGAACGTTGAAGACGATATGCCGCTGGGTGTCAGCAAAACGGTTGATGTGCAAATGCCGTATGTGAATACCAATCTGGTTCTCACGCTGGACATCTCCGGCAGTATGAATGACCCAAGCGGGATTGCTGGCAAAACCCGCCTGCAGGTGGCCAAAGAGGCGCTCACCCAGCTGATCAATGACTATGACAATGTCGGTGACGTGAAAGTCATGCTGGTGACCTTTGGCAGCTCCGCCAGTGTTCGGGGTAGCACGACCTGGATTACCGCAGCAGAAGCGAAATCAGTGCTGGCGGCCTTAACTGCCAGTGGCGGTACCGATTACGATGCCGCCCTGCAGCAGGTTACCTCGCGTTACGATGACGCTGGCAAACTGCCTGGCGGACAGAATGTGGCCTATTTCTTCTCGGATGGCGTGCCAACCGAAGACAATGGCACCGGTAGCGTGGGGATTGTTGGGACAGAAATCACCAACTGGACCAATTTCCTCAACAGCAAAGACATCAACTCGCTGGCCATCGGCTTGGGTTCTGGTGTGAGTGGCACGAATCTGGATCCGCTGGCCTACAATGGCGTCGGCACTGGTACAGAGGCCAATGCGATTATCGTGACTGATCTGTCGCAATTGCCACCGATCCTGCGCGATACCGTGCTGACCCCCACATCGGGTCAGATTGCGGTGAGTGGTACTGCATCGAGCCTGTTTGGCGCCGATGGTGGGCATATTAACGATGTGACCGTCGATGGCATCAAATACACCTTTGACGCCACGGCGAATACCATCACCCCGTCGGCAACTAGCAATAAATACAGCTTCGATGCGACTAACCATGTCCTGAAAATCACCACTGCGCTGGGCGGCCTGTTTGTGGTTGATCTGGATGATGGTAAGTACACCTACACGCCACCCACTAACCTTACCGCCACTACCCAAGAGAAAATTGGCTACACGTTGATCGACAACGATGGCGATAAAGACACCTCGAATAGCATTCTGACCCTGAATGTCATTCCGCCACGTTACAACACGGCGCCAATCGCGGTAGATGATTACGCCTTTACCAAGCAAAATCAGGCAGTAACGGTGAATGTCTTGAGCAATGACCGCGATGCGCAGGGGGATGCCGTGACCATTATTGGTACCCCAACCGTACTGGCCGGCAATGGCACGGTGAGCAAAAATGCCGATGGCACGCTGACCTTTACCCCTAGCAATGGCTGGCTGGGTGAGGCGCAGATTGAATACACCATCAGCGATGGCTTTGGTGGCACGGATACGGCGATTGTTTTTGTGCGGGTGGTGCCACCCGATGCGGTGCTCAACGGTGCCGGTGACGGCGGGGTAGGGTCTTACTTTGTGCAAGGGCCTGAGTCTGGCGCCGGCAATGTGATTGATGTGGCGACTTCGGCTTACTTCAATGCCAATAATGTGCCGCAGGCCGGGGCGCAATATTCGTCCACCAGCACCGGCAATAGCCAAGTAATTCTCACCGGTGGCAGCAATGACCACGTTGAGGCTGGGGCCGGTAATGATCTGATCTACATGGGTGAAACCCAGAGTGCCAATAATTCGGTCCTCGAGGGGACGCTGGCCGAGTTCTATACCGGCGCGCGCAAAGATTTCCTTATGGCTGCCGATGGCACCTTGGCCACAACGGCTAATAACGACAAACTGGTGCAATCGATTGTGAACCAGATGCAGCCGGTGACCGATCTGGTGAATGCTGGCGCAGGGGATGACACCGTGTTTGGCGAAAACGGCTCCGATGCGCTGTATGGTGGTACCGGCAACGACAAGCTGTTTGGCGGCGCCGGGCTGGATATTCTGCGCGGTGGCGCTGGCAATGATTTGCTCGTCGGCGGTGCTGGCAATGATCTGCTGCGCGGTGATGCCGGCTCGGATGTCTTTAAATGGACCTTGGGCGATCAGGCCAGTACACCGGGGGCCACGGCTGCCGGGGCGGGCAATGTCTACGGTGTGGGCAGCACGGTGAATGTGGTGAACAATGCCACTGACCTGATTGTGGATTTTGACAAAACAGCTAATACCGGCGATGCGCTGGATCTGCGTGATCTCTTGCAAGGGGAAAACAGCGGTAATCTCACCCAGTATCTGCATTTCGAGAAATCGGGTAGCGATACCATTGTGCATATCAGCAGTGCGGGTAAATTCACCGGGCTGGCGGCCGATTACAAAGGCGCTGAAGATCAGACCATCATTCTGAAAAACGTCGATTTAGGCGCCACCGGCAGCAATGATCAAACGGTGATCCAAAACCTGTTGAACAATAAAAACCTGCTGACCGACTAAGCTTTCGTCACTGCATGCAAAAGCCCCCGTATCTACGGGGGCTTAGGCTGCTAGCAAAGTGGAATAACTAACATTCTTCAAGTCTCGGCACAGCCGAGACTGAGGAAATAAAGCTGTGAATCTACAGCCTTGGTGTTCTATTCCCACCCTCCCGTCCCTTCCTTGAGGGGGGCCTCGCTTCGCGAGTGGGGTTGGTCATCAATCTGAGCCCCCATAACACGGGGGCTTTTTTTGTGGGTAAGTTAATCGGCTTGCGTGGGTATATGGCTACAGATATTTTCAAATAAAGCTTGCAGCGATATACCCAGTTGCTGTTGCTTACTTATGCTGGGTAATTGGCCCGGTCGCGCCATGCAGGCCCAGCGCTTGCAGTTGTTGCCATTCGCCTTCGGTACGCACTAGCTCGGCCAGCGTGCGGATACCCAGTTTGCTGGCGATACCCACCATGGCTTTGACCAGATGCTGGTTGCCTTCGTGCTGATCAATTTCGTGCACAAAGCTGCCGTCGATTTTCAGGTAATGCAGCGGTAAATCATACAGCCGCGGCATGCTGCCAAACTGGCGGCCAAAGTGTTCGATCCCTACTTTGAGCCCCAGCTGATGCATTTCAGCGGCAAACGTCGCCAGCGACTCCAGATCTTGCCCCAAGCCCTGTTCGGCAATTTCCAGCCACAGCCGCTGGCGGGTGGCCAGCGTTTCGGCTTGGAGCAATTGCACCAGTTCACGGCGGAAGCGGCTGTCGCGCATCGATTGCGGCGCCACATTCACGGCCACATCATCAGGCTGCGCCGCCAGCAGCTCTAGCGCCAGCCGGATCGCGGCCAGATCAATGGCCGGCAGCAGATCAAAGCGCGCGGCAAAGGGCATAAACACCCCGGCGGACAATAACTCGTCGGTTTCCAGATCGGGCAGGCGCAACATCAGCTCGCGGTGCAACACTTTGCCCTGCCAATCAATCGCCGGGAAGCTATGCGCCACAAATTGCTGCTGTTCGATCGCCGTTTGCAGGCGGCTGCGCCATTCGGCGCTGGGTTTGCTGCTCTGGCTTGGCTGATGGGCGGCATCGGCCAGTGCATTGTGGGCATGCGCTTCGGCGCGGGCCAGCGCGGCATCGGTGCGGCCCAGCAATTCGCCCATGGTCTCGCCACGGCTGTAGTGGCTGTAGCCCAGATGCAGCAGATTGGTTTCGCTCGGTGCCAAGGCGCCCAGCTCGGCCAGCAGCTGTTCGGCCAGCGCCGTGCCATCGCTTAATTCGGGCGCCGCCAAGGCAAAATCGGCACCATTCAGCCGGGCTGCTACCCAGCCTTCGTGTTCGTCGGCCTGTTTGGCCAGCAAGCCAGCCAGCTCGGCCAGCAAGCGGTCGGTGGCTTCACGGCCGAGGTTGCGGTTAATTTGCCCCAGATCATGCAGGCGTAGCATTAGCAAATAGCCTTCTGGCGGGCTGTCTTCACCGCCCAGCAAGCTGGATAGCCGGCCCATAAAAAAGCTGCGATTGGCTAGGCCGGTTACCGGGTCGCGGTTGGCATCTTTTTTCAGCTGATCAATCCGCGCTGCCTGTTCGTCAAACATGGCTTTCACTTGCGCCACCATCACATTCATCGCCGCCGCAACGGGGCGCAGCTCGATATAGCGCGGCTCGGGCAGGGCGATAAAGCGGCGCTCGGTAATCGCGTGGGCTTGTTCGGTAATTTGGGTAATCGGCTTACGTATACGTGTGAGCACAAAGTGCATCAAGCCCCCGACAGCAATACCCCCGAGGAGCATCCAGATAAATAGTTTTTGCGCACTGCTCCACAGCGATTCATAGCCAAATTTGCTATGCGCGCGAATCTCGACCGAGCCAGCCTGTTTCCAGCCATTGCTGATCAGCGCCTGCCCCGACTGCACCTGAATCGGAAAGGCCTGCACAAACCAGTGCGGCACGTCGCTTGGCAGCTCTTTATTGCGTAATTCAATCAAGACCTTGTGATGCGGGTCGCGCACAATTAAGAGCTCGAAATGACCGGAATCAAACAGCGCGCTGCTCATGAGCTCCAGCATGGCTGGGTCGCCGCTTTGTTGTGACATCGACAGCGCCAGCGCCGCGGCGGTGTCATTGCTCTGGGTGTAGAGCTGGGTTTGCAGGTAATCCCGGGCACTGAGCGTGCTGACCAGCAAGGCGGCCACGAAAGCCAGCAGTGCCGAGCCAATAATCATGAGCCATACCTGGCGAAATAACGACATAGCCAAATCCTTAAAAATCAATCCCTTCGCTCTGCATGCGCAGCAAAACATCTTTCCAGCGTGACAGCCGGTCAATCGAGCCGGCCGGCTGGTTCCCTCCGCCGGTGAAAATCCCGGCCTGATTAAAACTAAATACCGGCACCAGATCTGGCCGGCGGCTGGCCGGGCGGATGTCGGTAATCAGGTTATCCAGAATCAAAGGCTCGGCGTCCGGGGTGGGGTAGTAGGTGAGCACCATATGCGCCTGAGTGACGGTGCTGTTGGCCCCGCCAATTTTGGCTTTGACATAGCTCATACGTAATTTTTCGGGTGCGACGCCCAATTCCTTGAGGGCGAAGTACTTGATGATGGCAAAGTCTTCGCAATCGCCGGCTTGTTTGCCGATGGTTTCCAGCGGCGTAGCCCAGTAGTCGGGGGCATTCCACAGCGCGCTATCGTCGGTGAAGGCCAGCTTGCGGTTGAAATACTCATTGACCCGTTTCAGCTTGTCCGGCTCGGCCGCGGCTTTCAGGCTACCGAGCAGGTTTTGCACTTCGCTCACGGTTTTGGCGGCATTCGCCCCGTATTTTTGCTGCGCAACTTTTAATAATTTATCGAAATCCCAATTCGACCACGCCGGCCAGCTGGCCAGCAGCAGGCCACCCAGGCTGAGGGCAAGCAGCAGGGGCCGCAGGCGTAGATAAAAAGGGCGGAGAGCCAGCATGGGAAATAAACGGAGCGTCGCTTCAGTCGCAAAAGCCCAGTATAAACGCCAGATTTATCAAGCGTGTGTATCTCGCTACAATCGCGCCAAAAAATACAGTTTGCAGCGGGCAATTCGGCTGGCTATCCAATTTGCAATTAGACTGAATCCATTCGATGAATGATTGCTGCTGGGGAAATGAGTATGAAATTGAAATTAAGTGTGGCCTGTACGTTGATTGCCTGGGCCACGGCAGCGGGCGCGGCCAGCCTGCAAGACGCTGTCGAGCAAACCATCCTCAAAAACCCTGAAGTGCGCATGAAATGGCTCAGCTACAAAGCCGCGGGCGAAGAGCAAAATGCCGCCAAAGGCAATTACTATCCGCGCGTCG
>NZ_JTLG01000025.1:0-8076 GCF_000799095.1 Chitinibacter sp. ZOR0017
GTATCCCGCATTGGTCTTGGGGCCAAAATAATGCTGCCCAATTTTTAATCCAAAACCAATGCAGCGAGAATTTTCTTAAAATGCAGTGGATTATGAATTTGGATGTGAAATTTCGCTTATTAATCTTAAGCATTGTGGCCTTACTAGGAATGGCCAGCTTATGCATTTTGCAACTAAATACCCAACACACACAGCTATTAGAAAGTCGAAAACTACAAATCAGGCATGAGGTTGAAACCGCCAGCAGTCTGATTAAGCACTACCAGCAGCTAAGCCAACAGGGTCTACTGAGCGAAACAGCCGCCAAGCAAGCTGCCGTAGCCGCCTTGCGGCAGGTTCGCTACAACCAGACTGACTATTTCTTCATTTTTGATACGCAACTGGTATATGTGCTCCAGCCGAGTAAACCTGAGGTCGAGGGGCAATACAAGGGTGATTTGCAAGATACCAATGGCAAATACTTGATTCGGGAAATGCATCAAGTTGCCCGTCAAGGAGGCGGCTATGTTGATTATTTCTTCCCAAAAGCAGGCGCCACTAAGCCAGAGCCTAAACTCTCATATGCCGTTTTAATTGAGGACTGGAATTGGGTGCTGGGTACTGGAGTATATATTGATGATATTGAACAGGATTTTCAGCGCAGTCTTTGGTTGGGCATCGCCCAATTAATCGGGATGGCGCTACTCATCAGTGCCTTGGCCTGGCTAATTACGCATAGCATCGTGCATCAACTCGGTGGTGAGCCTAAACAAGCCATCCTGATTATGCAGCGAATTGCGGCTGGCGATTTACAGGTGCGAGTCAATCACGCGCCGGCGGGGAGCTTGTTGGCCACGCTCGATGGTATGGCCAAAGGACTACAACAGATCATCAGCCAAATTCGACAGGATGCTGATGAGCTCTACCGCCAAGCAGCACATATTGCTGGCGCCAGTCAGCAAATCGCACTAGCAGCGCATAGTCAGGCCGATGCCACAACATCGATGGCTGCGGCGATGGAAGAGCTCACGGTGAGCATCAACCATATCTCCGATCATTCACAATTAACCCAGTACACATCGAAGCAGGCCACCGAGCTGGCCGATGCAGGTGTGAATCAAGTTTCGGCGGCTTCTCGGGCAATGGAACAAATCGCACACACCGTCACCGGCGCCACTACACAGATTCGTCAGCTGGATAGCAAAGCCAGAGAAATCTCCGGAATTGCGGCGGTGATCAAAGATATCGCCGGACAAACCAATCTCTTAGCACTCAATGCCGCCATTGAGGCTGCACGTGCAGGTGAGCAAGGCCGTGGATTTGCCGTGGTAGCCGATGAAGTGCGAAAACTAGCCGAGCGTACGGCCCACGCCACCGTTGATATTGAGCAGATGTTGGCTAACGTGCAGGGCGAAACTGTCTCAATCGTCAGCGTGATGGAAAACGCTTTACCGCAAGTCATGCAAGGGGTGCAGCTGAGTAGCCTAGCAACCAAATCGCTACAGCAGATCTATGCAGGGGCAAGCGGCACCTTAATTCATCTAAATGAAGTAGCCAATGCAACACGCGAGCAAGGCGTGGCAAGCAATAATATCGCGGCAAGGGTTGAGGATATCTCGCAAATGGTCGAAGAAACCACGGCCTCGATCAGCCACACCGCTGACAATGCAGCCCAGGTGGATGAAATTGCGAAAGGATTGAAAGCCAAACTAAGCTGCTTCAAGGTATAGCCGTTCGCTGCGTCTGGCTGAAGCCTGTAGACCTCGGTGCGCAGTAGAAGCAGTAAACTACGCTGCTGCTCACTTAGCATCACTAGGAGCATCTGTTTTGCTGCGAAGCTGACCGTGCTTAAATGAGCCCAGCACTAAATCACATCTACTTTATTGTTGGAGTGTGGTGCTGGGTTGCAGAAAAGCATTGATGGTTTGGATATCCATTTCTGACAATTGCGCCGTCATAGCCTTGAGCTTGAGCCAGGCGAGTAAGGTATCTGTACTGATTCGTATCAGCTCGCTCTGCGTATTAAAGACTTGGGTTTGAGCGTTGAGCACATCAAGATTAAAGCGCACACCAATGGCAAACGCATCGCGAGTTGTCTGTTCGGCATCACGTGCAGCGCGCAGGGCTTGGCGCAAACTAGCAATCTGTCGCACCCCCTGCGTGAGCTGCCAATAGGCCTGACGGATTTCTAACTCCACACTTCGTCGGGTGTTTTCTAGCGCATGGGTTGCCGCACGCGCGTTGGCTGCCGCTTCGGTGGTTTTGGCGGCCACTTCACCGCCTTGATACAGCGGCACCGACACTTGAATACCGATACGTTGATTATCAGTCCACTCGCGTAGGCCGCTACTGAGGTCAGAGTTACTGCCTGCCGTCGCGACCAGATCCACCGTAGGATAATGTTGCGCCTGCTGCCGCTGAATTTCCCGCTCAGCGATCTGCTGATTGAGTTGATCGATTTGTAATTGAAAATTTGCCTGCCCCGCTGCCAGCCATTGCTCCAAGCCCGGCAACTTATCCAGCGGCCATTCAAACCCGGGCCGAATGCCATACAACTGCGGCTCGAATTGCCCGGTGATGTTGGCTAATTTGCGCTGTTTAAGCTGTAGCTCATTTTCGCTACTAATTTGCTGTGTTTGCGCTAATTGCGAGCGGGTTTCGGCATCGTACATATCGGTTCTCACTCCAGTGCCGATGCGAAAAGCTTCCCGCGTGGTGTTGAGTTGCCCATTCACAGCTTGCAGATAGGCTTGGGCCGCGGCTAGCCGCTCTTGGGCCTGTAGTTGCTCAAAATAGGCCTGCGCGGTACGTAAAATCAGATCTTGCCGTGCTGCAGCCAGCGTGAGGTCGCCCTGATTGGCTTGTAATTCACTTTGCGCAAGAGTAGTCCAATTGCCAACGTGTACAAGAGGCTGGGTGAGATTGAGGGTATATGAATAGCTGCCAAAATGCCGATCCCGCTCAAAACTACCTTGCTGTTCAATCTTTTGCTGATTGGCAAACGCCCCGCCAGAGAGGCTGAGATTGGGGAGCAAACCCGCTCGAGCTTGAGCCGGTTTGGTTTGCGTCGCTTCTTGGCGTGCCTGCGCTTGCGCTAACACAGGGTCATTGCGCAAGGCCAACTGATAGGCTGCATTTAGATCCAGCGCTGTGGCATAGGCCGGATAGCCACTCAATACCAGCAACAGCATGCCTAAAGTGGCTCTGTGCATGATTTAGACTCCGTGGTGCTGCGGGTCATCCGGCAGCGGTAAGTGTTGATGATCGTCACTGGGCACCAGCAATGTTGCATGGTCTTCAGATAATGGGGTCATAAGCTGGTCATCAGCGCTGAGCGGTATGGCTGCTACATGCTCGTGTGGCATGTCTCCCGGCTCGGCTGGGGTGATCGCTACAGTATGGAGATCAACCCCGGCATGCTGCAAATATTCACCCAGGCCCTGTGGTATTGCCTCTGCACTTGCGGGCCGTTGGGGGTGATCAGCACCGGCCAGCTGTAAATAGGTATACAGCTCCGAGTGAACATCAACGGTGTAGGCGGAAGATCCATGCGTATCGTGGCCAAATGCTACATATTCATCAGGTGCCGGAGCAGGTGCGGCAGGCGGTGCTGGGGCAATACCCTGCAGGTGTAATTCGCCAAACGTCCATTGATCCGCCCAAGCATTAAACCCTGTGCCATCCGGCAATCTCACTTGGATGTTGTGCATATCCCCAGGGTTGTGTAACCACATTCGTGTCGTATCCAAGCCAGAATCGCTGGTAGCAATAATGCTGTGGCCTTGCGCATGCCAGAGCAATAGGTCGCTCATATGCAGCGTGGCGGCATTTTCTCCAGTGGAGGAAATACGTTGCACCAGATTACCCGCCCTATCTATCACCTGCACATGCACCCCACTAATGCTCAGATCCATATTCCCGATGGCGGCCAAACTGCCTTTATCCAGCTCATTAGCCAGGCCCTGATATTGATAGCCTGCAGCATGTACCGCAGCCAAGATGCCATCGAACACATCATGTCCGCCCACAGGCTGGCCCTGTACGGCACTCCATACCTGCGGTAGTGGCACGTGCTGCACACTGGTGCTATCCACCGGAGAATTATAGTGTCCACCGCTTGGGGCCCCGCTAACTTTTACATTGATGTCATGAGCCGTACCATCCAGGCTGTGCACGGTCACGACATCTGGCAGGTAAGAGTTGGGGAGAATATGCTGAACAAAACTGTCATGACCATCGACCTGGTAAGTCCAGTGGCCTTGGGCATCAATAGTTAAGCTGCCAAAGCTTCCTTTCACCGTGCCCGCCTGAAAACCGCTCTGGCCAGCATCTTCGTCGCTGGCGTGCAACTGCCCCGAGGTCTCTGGGCGCACCCCCACCTGCACTTGGCCGCTGTCAGAACCATAAATTGAAGTGCGATCGTCGCGACCGGTAATGTGAATGCTCAGCGTCTGCGATGCCGTGGCTCCTGCGCTGTCAGTCACTATAACGGGAATTGCAATATCCCGGTCTTGGCCAGCGCCGAGGCTCTGATAATCATGGTGACTCGGGTCGAAGCTGTAGCTGCCATCAGCATTCAGCGTGAAGCCTGCCACTGCGGCACTGGTACTAAAGTGCAGCGTATCGCCATGATCGGCATCCTGCGCCACCATATGGCCGCGCAATAGGTTGCCGTCCTCAGTGACTGACTGGCTTTGCGCCTGCAATACTGGTGCATCATTACTACCATTGATGGCGATGGTCACTGTGTGGCTACCACCATCGGCACTTTGAACGGTGAAACGCTCGGTTAAAGTTTCTCCTGACTGCAGTGCTTGAACTGCGGAGTTGGCATTATCAAGTGTATAACTCCATAAACCATGCTCATCAATACTTAGCAAGCCATACGATCCATGGGTATTGCTCTGTGCTTGGAATGCGGCTTCCCCCTGATCCGCATCAGTGATCGTCAACTGACCCTGTATCCTCGTAGTGGCATCCTCTGAAACCTGACCCGTTGATACCCCACCGATCACTGCGGCATCATTGCTGCCGTTGATGGTGACCGAAATGGCATGCGTAGTGCCATCCACACTTTGCACGGTCAATACGTCGGTCAGGCTTGCACCTGCTTTCAATTGCTGGATCGCCGTTTGGCTACTATCAGCGGTGTAGGTCCATTGCCCATCGGCGGCTAAGGTAAATACGCCATAGCGCCCCTGCCCATGCGCCTGCGCCTGCGCCTGCGCCTGCGCAATGAAGTGTGCCTCACCCGGATCGGGATCGCTTACCGTGAGTTGCCCATTGGCCAGCAATTGGGTTGCCTGATCTTCGGTAACTTGCCCTTGATCGACACCACTGATTTGGGCCATCTGATGAGCGCCAAACAGTTGCACCCTGATTTGATGCGTAGTGCCATCAATACTCTGCACGGTAAATTGATCGGTCAGCGCTTGACCGGCCACCAGATGTTTTACCGCATCCAGCGTGCTATCGGCGTGGTAATGCCACTCCCCGTCCGCATCAATATCAAATTGGCCGTATTGCCCTTGCACATGTTGCTGGGCCACAAACGCGGCTTGGCCACCATCGGCATCGAGCACAGTCAGATGGCCTTGGGTGAGCTCATGCGTGGCATCCAACGTGAGTACACTCCCGCTATCTGCTCCCGATAAGACTGCGACGCTATTGCCATTATTTGTGACAGCCACATGCGGAGTGGGAATCCCGTCAATGGGCGCACTGCCCAGCGCATTGTTTGCAACATTGTATCTAGTCAAGCCAAAGGCGTTGAGCTGCAAGGGATTGCCGCTGTTGTTGACATAGAAGCCACTGCTGCTTCCCACTGGGCCATCCAGAATCAGTTGCGCGCCGGGATGGCTTTTAAGCAGATCCAGTAGATGGCCAAGGGGTACATGGGTGCCGAACAAATCATGGCTGGTGAAGCTCTCTAGCACATGGCCAGCGGCATCCACCACCTTGGGGGTGCCATTGCTAAAGGACAATTCCAGACTGCTTACCGCTCCGCCGTTGAGCGAGCTAATGGCCGCAGCCAGCTGCTTCCCTGCGTAGTAATACTCACTAGCCACCTTCGCCGCAACCAGCCCCAATAGATCGGTACGCACTTCGTCCGCACCTTGCAGTGTTACCGCAATGGTGTGCGCCGTACCATCAACACTGTGCACGATAAAACTATCAATGACCGACTGCCCTTTGTTCAAGGCCTGTATCGCCGCGCTTTGGTTATCGGCTTGATAGGTCCAAGTGCCGTCTGCACCCAGCGTGAGATGACCATACTGGCCAGCCAAATCTTGCAAAGGCTGAAACGCTGCTTGCCCTGCATCAGCATCGGTAATCTGTAGCTGTCCGTGAGCTTCTAGCTTGCCGCCAGAAACATTGGCATCTTCGGTCACGCTGCCGGTATCCGTACCGCTGATGACGGCATCTTCGGCGGTTCCGGTAATAGTGAGATTGATCTGATGTTGCGTGCCATCAGCACTACTGACGGTCACTATTTCATGCAGTTCGCCCGGCACTGGCGGTGTGTGCCATTGCAAAGCTAAATGCAGGGCTTGACTCAGTGGATCACTCAGATTCGCCACGCCACTTAGCGGCAAGGCATGCAAGGTATGTTCATCCCCGCGATCATGCACAAACACCTGAACATCTGATTGCGTACCTTGCAGATGGACTTCATACCCAGCCCCTTGATGCAGCCAGCTCAGTAACTCATCAACGCCGATATTGGCACGACCTTGCGCATCCATGGCATAGACTACCGGCGTTGTGCCCGCCGGGCCACTCAACACAATTGCGGCACCTTGAATACTGAGATCGAGCACGCCCGCTAGCGCGCTCAATTGCCCCTGCGTCAACGCCTCGCCTACGCTATGGAACCCCGCTACGCCTGACTGCGACAATACTTGCGCCAATGCACCCGAGATATCACCCGTTTCACCCGCCGTACCGCCCGGCTTAAGGGCTTGCACCTCGGGTTTGCTGTTATCCACCGTATACGTCCAGACACCATGCGCATCAATGCTGAACTGGCCATACTGGGTAGCCACGGCATTTTGCACCACAAAGACGGCTTCACCAGCATCAGGGTCTAGCAACTGCAACTGCCCGCCTGCATGCAGCAAGCCATGTGCATCAACCTGCTGATCTTCAATGACCTGCCCCGTATCAGCACCGCTGATGACAGCGGTATCGTCGCGGCCAGCAATGGTGATCGTGACTTGCTGGGTGGTGCCGTCGGCGCTGGTGACGGTAAAGTGTTCTGTGACGCTGTCACCACTCTTGAGCGCTTGCACTTCGGGTTTGCTGCTATCGAGCTGATAACGCCACTGGCCGTTCTCGTCGAGGCTAAAGCTGCCGTAGCTACCCGCCGTGCCCGTTTGGGCGACGAAGTGCGCTTGGCCATCGTCAATATCAGCCACCGTGAGCTGGCCGGTGGTGAGCTGGGTGCTATCTTCGTTGGTGCCACCAGTATTGACGCCGCCAATGGTGGCACCGTCGTTACTGCCAGTCAGCGTGATGGTGAGATTCTGGGTACTGCTCGCCCCCGCGCTATCCGTCACCGTGATCGGAATCGTCAGCGTTTGGGTCTGACCGGCGGCCAGATGCTGGTAGGCGCTATCTCGCGGGTCGAAGGTGTAACTGCCGTCCACGTTGAGCACAAAGCCAGCGATTCGACCGGCGACACTGTAGTGCTGCGCATCGCCCACATCGACATCGCTGGCAACCATTTGCCCACTGAGTCGCGCACCATCTTCGCTCACAGCTTGGCTTTGTGCCATCAGCACTGGGGCGTCGTTACTACCGGTGAGCGTCACCGTCACCGTGTGATTCGTGCCGTCGGCGCTGCTGACGGTGACGCTATCGGTGAGGGTAGCACCGGCTTTGAGTTGCTGAATGGCCGCTTGGCCATTGTCAGCGGTATACGTCCACAACCCATGCTCATCAATAGTAAACACGCCATAGGTGGCTGGGGTATTGGCTTGGGCAATAAAGTGATCCTGCCCAGCGTCTGGGTCGGTGATGCTGAGCTGGCCGCTGGTGTGTAACTGATGGCTGGCGCTCAAGTGCTGATCTTCGCTGACCGCGCCGGTATCGGTT
>NZ_JTLG01000026.1:0-25072 GCF_000799095.1 Chitinibacter sp. ZOR0017
CCCGATAGCTCAGTCGGTAGAGCAACGGACTGTTAATCCGTGTGTCCCTGGTTCGAGCCCAGGTCGGGGAGCCAAACTAAAAGCCAGCGCTAGTCGCTGGCTTTTTTCTTTTCTGCGCTAGATGCGTTTGCGCCGCGCTACAGCCCGTGTATCGACATGGAGCTTTCCTGATCGGCAGATTATGCTTATTAAGATTTCTATCTGTTTGGAGTCTTGTGCATGTCTGATCCCGCTGCGGCCCCCGCTCCGGCTGAATCTTCTTCTGCTCACACCCCTGAGGCTGCGCCAGCCAGCCCTGAGCCACCATTGCTGCTCAAATACCGGATGCATTTGATCGGCGTGTTTGCGTTTCTACTCTTGGTGGTGTTTTTGCTGGGTGGCATCGCCATTGGCATGAGTAAGCGGCATTTCGAGAAAAAATTCTATCTTGAGCAAATCGACAAGCTCAAAGAAAGTGTCGAGACCATGGTGCATGAGCGCGAAGGGCTGCAGGAAGAAATCAAAGCAATGAAGCTCGAATTGCGGGCGAAGTCCGATCATATCCACGAGCTGGAAGGCAAAGTGGAAAAATACGAGCGCCAGCAGGAAAGCCATAAAGAGGCGGCGCCGGAAGCCGGTGGGCACGAAGCTGCGGCGCAGGGCGAAGATCAAGGCTTGAATTACCTGCGGCTCAAGACGGGTGACTGCACCATGGATGGCAATTCTACCGCGACGGCGAGCAAGTGGCGCGAGTGTTTGCAAAAGGCTAAAAAGCAATAGGTATATGCCTGTGGCCTAATAAATTTAATGCCTTCGGGTGTATACCCCAAGGTTTGTTTGATGCGTGTTTGGTGGGCTGTCCCCACTCAGGAGTTGCTGATGTCACAGGCCCGAGCAACACAGGTACCGTTTTATATTCATATCTCGTATTTGTTTGTGGGCTTGTTGCTCAGTTTTGCTTTGCTCAGTAGCTGGCAGCAATATCAAACCACCACGCGGATGCTGAAGCAAACGGCCGATCAGCAGTTTCGGTTGGCGGTTGAATCGGCGACGGAAGAAATACGCGAGATCTATCACAGTGGTGCGCGCAGCAGTGAGTTGATGGCACAGCACGAGCTGATGCGTGCCCGAACGCTGGATGAGCGTTTGCAGGCTTTGCCCTATCTGGTGGCCTCGCTGCGGCACAATCCCATCCTTACGGCGCAGTATATCGGCTATGACACGGGCGATTTTTTCATGGTGCGCACCTATGGCCAAAATAAGGTGCTGCAACAGCGTTTTCAGCCGCCTGTAGGCACCGAATGGATTGTGCAAAGTATTACTTATCCGCAAGGTCAGCTACGCGGCGAGTATTTATTTTTTGATCAGGATTTGCATCTGCTAGAGCAACGGGTGGATGAGCGCTATCGCTTTGATCCCCGTTTGCGGGATTGGTACCAGGTGCAGGGGCAGCCGCAGACTTTAAAAGTGACCGCGCCGTATTTCTTTGCCAGTAGCGGCCAGACTGGGATCACCTTTTCGCGTTTGGCAGCCAATCACAAGGCGGTGGTGGGGAGTGATGTGCGGCTGGAGCGCATCAATACTTTCCTGTTGCGACATAAAATCACGCCGGATACGCGGCTAGCACTGCTTGATAGTCAGCAGCGCGTGTTGGCTTCACAAAAGGGGGTGCCAGAGCTCACTCGGGGTGGCGACGGGCAGTGGCGCTTACCCGAGCTGAGCCACTATGACCCGAATGTGCTCCTCAATCTGGTGGGGCAACAGACTGGGCATGCCGGCTCGGCCAGTACCTTTGCCAATGGGCAAGGGGAGCAGTGGGAGGGTATGGTGCAGCCCCTGCGTTTGCCGGGTATGCCGGCCATGACGCTGGCCATGGCCACGCCCCATGCCGAATTAATGGCCGAGGCGGTAAATGAGCGCAATCGCGGGATTCTCGTCTCTTTGGGTTTGCTCGTTTTTGGGGTGTTGATGGCCATCTGGCTATCGCACAAGGCATCACGGCCGATTAATGCGCTGAGTGATGAAGTACAAAAAATCGAGCAGTTTCAGTTTGATGAGCCGCTGCATGTGCGCAGTAATATCCGCGAAATTGCCCGCTTGGCAGATGGTTTAGGCAGTATGAAGCAAACGATTCATCGCTTTATGTCGCTCTCACAGGCGCTGGCGAGCGAGCGTAATTTTGGGCAATTGTTGGCGCGCATCCTGAATGAATTGGGGGCGGTGAGCTTGGCAGAGGGCGGGGTGATCTTTATTACCAGCGCCGATGGCCAGGCACTGGAGGCCGCACAATATTTCTGGCAAGGGCCTGCGCAACCAGCCGATGAGCGGGCGCAGTTGATTGCGCTGGCCAGTGAGCATGCCGTGGCCAGCGCTTTGCGTGAAGGCGAGACCCTGCGTCGCTTGTCGCCCGCCCAATTTACGCAGGATTTCCCACTTTTACCGGCCGCTGAGCGTGAATTAACCCAGCTCACGTTGCCTTTGCGCAATCGGGATGGGGCTTTGGTCGGGGTGTTGGCCTTGGCGCTGGACGAGGCGAAACGGCCTTCGGCTGAATTGCTGGCCTTTGTGGAAACCATAGCCGCCACTGCTGCGGTGGCTGTAGATACTCAGCGCTTGATTAATGAGCAAAAGACCTTGCTCGAAGCCTTTATTCAATTGATTGCTGGTGCGATTGATGCAAAGAGCCCCTATACCGGTGGGCATTGCCAGCGCGTGCCGGAATTAACCAAAATGCTGGCGCGAGCCGCAGAGCGGCAAACGCAAGGGCCATTTGCGGGCTTTAGTTTGAGTGAAGCGCAGTGGGAGGAGCTGCATATCGCGGCGTGGCTGCATGATTGTGGGAAGGTGACCACCCCTGAATACGTGGTGGATAAAGCTACCAAGCTAGAAACGCTGTATGACCGGATTCATGAAGTGCGGATGCGGTTTGAGGTGCTTAAGCGCGATGCCGAGCTGGCCTACTGGCAGGCTGTTGCCGCAGGTGGTGATGTGCCGGCGTTGCAGACCGAGCTGGCCGCGCAATTGGCTGCGCTGGATGATGATTTTGCCTTTGTGGCGACCTGTAATGAGGGTGGGGAATTTATGGCGCCTGAAAAAATCACGCGCTTGCAGCAGATTGCCCAGCGCACCTGGCGGCGGACGCTATCGGATCGCATCGGTATCGCGCATGAAGAAAAACAGCGTAAAGCGCGCAGCCCAGAGCCAGCTTTACCGGTACTGGAGCCCTTATTGGCGGATCGTCCTGAGCATTTGATTGAGCGCAGTGCGCGCGAGCAGCTGGCGGCGGATAATCCGTGGGGCTTTAAAGTGAATGTGCCCGAGGCATTGTATAACCGCGGTGAACTCTACAATCTCAGCGTAGCCCGTGGCACGCTGTCCGCGGAAGAACGCTACAAGATCAATGAGCACATTATTCAAACCATCATCATGCTGGAAAAGCTGCCGTTCCCACGGCATTTGCGGCAAGTGCCGGAAATCGCCGGTGGTCACCATGAGAAAATGGATGGTTCGGGTTATCCAAAGCGCCTGCGCCGCGAAGAGATGAGCGTGCCGGCGCGCATGATGGCGATTGCCGATATTTTTGAGGCACTCACTGCGGTAGATCGGCCATATAAAAAAGGGAAAACCCTTTCCGAGGCGCTTAAGATCATGAGCTTTATGGTCAAAGATCAGCATATCGATGCCGAGCTTTTTGCGCTGTTTTTGCAGGAAGGTATTTATCGACAATATGCTGAGCGCTTTATGCAGGCTGAGCAGATTGATGAGGTGGATATTCAGCAATATATGCCCGCTTAAGGCGGTGCGAGCCAAACAAAAAGCCTGCGCATGCGCAGGCTTTTTTTATCCGAGGCTCCCACTTCAGCGAGTAGCCCGCGGCAGATTACAATACTTTGGCGATTGAGTCGGCCACGTAATCGATGTTGTTGTTGTTCAACGCCGCCAAGCAGATACGGCCAGTTGATACCGCATAAATGCCGTATTCTGCGCGCAGTTTTTCAACTTGCTCGGCAGTCAGGCCGGTGTACGAGAACATGCCGCGCTGTTGCGTTACGAATGAGAAATCTTGCGCTACGCCGCGCGCAGCCAGTTTTTCTACCAGGCCAGAACGCATTGCACGGATGCGAACACGCATGCCGCCAAGTTCTTCTTCCCACATCGCGCGCAATTCTGGGCTCGCCAGTACTGCTGCAACGACCGCGCCGCCGTGGATCGGTGGGTTAGAGTAGTTGGTGCGGATTACGCGTTTCAGTTGGCTCAATACGCGGCCAGATTCTTCTTTGCTTGAAGTAATGATCGACAAAGCACCCACGCGCTCACCGTACAAAGAGAAGCTTTTTGAGAATGAGCTAGAGATAAAGAATTGCAGGCCAGACGCTGCAAATGCTTTCACCGCCACAGAGTCAGCATCGATGCCTTCAGCGAAACCTTGGTAAGCCATGTCGAGGAACGGCACCAAACCGCGCTCGCGACATGCTTCAACCACTTCGCCCCATTGTGCGTCAGACATGTCTGCGCCAGTTGGGTTGTGGCAGCAAGCGTGCAAGATGATGATCGAGCCCGCTTCCAGAGTTAGCAGAAACGCCTTCATCGCTGCGAAATCAACGCCGCGAGTGGTCGCGTCGTAGTATGGATAGTCGCCGACTTTGAAACCCGCTGACTCAAAAATCGCGCGGTGGTTTTCCCAGCTTGGGTTGCTGATGTAAACGGTGGCATTTGGATTCAGACGTTGCAGGAAGTCGCCACCAATTTTCAGTGCGCCCGTGCCGCCCAAAGCTTGTGCAGTTACTACGCGACCTGCAGCGATCAATTCGCTATCCGCGCCGAACAACAGGTTTTGCACGCCCGCATTGTAAGCTGGGTTGCCTTCGATGGCTTGGTAGCCACGTGGTGGCTGAGCGGCCAGTCGGGCTTTTTCTGCTTCTTTCACGGCTGCCAGCAGAGGAATTTTGCCTTCATCGTTGTAGTACACCCCTACACCCAGGTTCACTTTGGTGCCGCGGGTATCGGCGTTATACGCTTCATTCAGACCCAGAATCGGGTCGCGTGGGGCCATTTCAACATTGGCAAAAATCGAGGCAGTCATGCTTTGCTCCATTGGCTACAGAGAGGGTATTTGGTGCTGCCGCACCACAGGTAACTCGGCAAGGGCAAGATTTTAGCACGAAGCCTGCTGGCCGCGCGGTGATCTTGTGCCGATCGGTATTGATCTAAGTCGTGCGTCGGGAAAAATCGCGTGGCCGAAAGCCCAGTACTCCCAAGGTGGCAAAATACGCCACGATCCCGACCGAGACCAATCCGGCCAGCCGCACTAGGCGCCAGGCCATATGCCCGTCGGCCCACGGCGGCATAAATTGCAATGTGGCCAGCAAGGCCGCGGCCATGACGATGACGGCGATGAAGAGCTTGAGTAAAAAGCTGCTCCAGCCGGCTTGCGGGCTAAATATCTGCTGGCTGCGCAATTTATAAAACAGAAAGCCGGCATTGGTGAGCGCGCCCAGGCTAATGGCCAACGCCAGCCCGGCATGTTTGAGCGGGCCAATTAGCACCAGATTAAACGCCTGAGTAATACACAAGGTGAACAGCGCAATTTTGACCGGGGTTTTGATGTTCTGTCGGGCGTAAAAGCCCGGCGCCAAAATTTTAATCAGAATCAGCCCGACCAAACCGACGGCGTAGGCGGTGAGTGCTTGCTGGGTCATGGCCGCATCATGCGCCGTGAATTTGCCGTATTGGAACATCGCCACGGTCAGCGGTTCGGCAATCAGTGCCAGCGCCACCGCCGAAGGCACCGCCAGCATCAGAGCTAAACGCAAACCCCAGTCAAGCAGGCGTGAATATTCGGCGGTGTCATTACTGGCGTAGGTTTTGGAAAGAGACGGCAACAAAATCGTGCCCAGCGCCACGCCGAGTAGGCCAGTGGGGAATTCCATCAAGCGGTCGGCGTAGTACATCCATGATACAGAGCCCGAAATCAGAAAAGACGCAAAAATCGTATTGATGATCAGCGAAATCTGGCTCACCGATACGCCTAGAATCGCTGGCCCCATTTGTTTCATCACTCGCCAGACACCCACATTGTCCCAGTTGAGCTTGGGGCGGGTGAGCATGCCGATTTTGCGCAGATAGGGTAGTTGGTACGCCAGTTGCGCGATGCCGCCCACGACGCAGGCCCAGGCCATGGCTTTAATCGGCGGATTGAAATAGGGTGCGAGAAACAGTGCAAAAACAATAAACGAGACATTCAGTAGTGTGGGTACAAACGCCGGAATCGAGAATTTATTCCAGGTATTGAGCACTGCGCCGGCCAATGACGACAGCGAAATCAGCAAAATATACGGAAAGGTGACCCTGAGCAGATCAACGGTCAGGGCAAATTTATCGGCATTCTGGCTAAAGCCCGGCGCGGTCAGGGTGATGATCCAGGGCGCCGCCAAAATGCCCAGAATGGTCACAATGCTGAGGATCAGCGTGAGCATCCCTGAGACATCGGCGATGAATTCTCGCGCGGCCTCGTCGCCCTGTTTATTCTTGTATTCGGCCAGTATAGGCACGAAAGCTTGGCTGAATGCGCCCTCGGCGAAGATACGTCGCAATAAATTGGGTAGGCGAAAGGCCACATTAAAGGCATCGGTGGCAATGCCTGCCCCGAACATCCGTGCCATGATGGCGTCGCGAGCAAAGCCCAGCACGCGGGAAACCAAGGTCATTGAGCTGACGGCGGCCACAGCCTTGAGCAGATTCATAGCGAAGAAAGCCCCTGATAGGTATGTGACGCGCATGATACGCTGCTCTTGCGCTGAAGGTGAAGAACGAATAAAATCGTCGGCTTTCTAGGGTTGTGTGTGCTGCCGAAAGTCCGTGTCTCCGGCCAAGCAGTAGACCCGTTACACCTACTAGGAGCATTACACCATGGCAAATACCGCACAGGCTCGCAAACGCGCCCGTCAAGCCACCGCAGCACGTGAGCACAACGCTTCTCAGCGTTCTGAATTCCGTACTGCAGTTAAGAAAGTACTGAAAGCGATCGCTGCTGGCGATAAAGCGGCTGCTGCTGCTGTATACCAACAGTCTGTTAGCACCATCGACCGTATCGCTGACAAGAAAATCTTCCACAAAAACAAGGCTGCTCGTCATAAGAGCCGTCTGGCTGCTGCTGTTAAAGCAATGGCCTAAGTTTTTGCTGGTAGAAAAACCCGCTCTCGAGCGGGTTTTTTTTCGCCTAGCGCAAATGCCTAGACTGACATCATAAGGCAATTCGGGCTTGGTATTGGCTTGAACTGATTGAAAGTGCTTGGCTTGGGCTTGATACCTTGGTTGGGTATACTTTGATTAGTGTTGCGACAGGCGGAAGCTGCGCATGATGCGCCAGTAGGATTCTTCTTCTAGCACGAAAATCCGGCCATCCGGCGCTTCATGCGGGGCAATATCGATGGCGATGCGCACAAACCGGCCGATATCTTGCCACAGGGCGGCGGCGAGGCGCTCAACAAACCAGTCGGCGCTTTCGCCGGGTTTGAGCTCGGCTTCGTGGCGAACTTCCAGCAAGATCACGCCATCGGCCAAGGGCTGTTTGCGTACCCACGAGGGCATGCACCAGGTGCGGCGAATCGCGCCCAGCGCAATATCGGCCTCTTGCGGGGCCAGAGGCGATAAGCCTATTTGCAAACGGTACGAGCTGGCCATGATTTATCCATCCGCCGGTGATGGTTTCTTTATGACATGGCAGGCCAGTGCCTGTCCAGTGTTAAAGTGGCGGCATTGCTTTCACACCAATGCCGCCATGGTATGCTAGGCTTGAATTCTAATCGCACCCACACCGATTGCCGAAGATGAATGACAATACCGAGCTGGCGACCCGGCCGAAAATTCTGGTCGTTGATGACTCCCGCATCGTCCGGGCGACAATCCGCAAACATCTTGCCGATGCTTATGAGCTGATTGAAGAAGCCGACGGCGAAGCCGGCTGGCGCCGCCTGTTGGCGGATGATTCGATTGATCTCTTGCTCTCCGATCTCACCATGCCCGAGCTGGATGGGCTGGGGCTTTTGGCCCGCATCCGGGGCTCGGGCGAGCCGCGCATGCACTATTTACCGGTGATTATTATCTCGGGTGAAGAAGACGAGGCGACCAAGTTGCGCTGTGTCGATTGCGGCGCCAATGATTTCGTTACCAAATCCACCGACCGCACCGAAATGCTGGCGCGGGTAAAAGCCAATCTTGAATTGGCCGCCACCCGGCGCGAGCTGGCTGAAACCCGTGCGGTGCAGGTGCAAACAGCCACCACCGATGCTGTTACGGGCGTGGGCAGCTCGCATTTGCTGAATCTGCAGCTGGAGCAGGCGCTGGCCTTTGCGCTGCGGCACAACAGCGAGGTCACACTGCTGTTGCTGGAGGTCAATCACGGCGTCGCCTTGCACAATAAGCTTGGCGAGCGCGTGCATGGCCAATTGCTGGGCTTGCTGGCGAAATTGCTCGAAGCCAAATTGCGCAAAGAAGACACGCTGGCGCATCTGGCCGACTCGCGTTTTGCCATTGTGTCGCCGGCTACGCCGCTGACCGAAGCGCGCGTGGTGGCCGAGCGCTTGCGCCAGACCATTGCCAACGCGCGGGTGAATTTCCGCAACGAGCAAATTCGCGTCACTGCATCGATTGCGGTGGCTAATTCTTGGCATGACGATGTGCATTCGGTCGAGCGCATGCTCAGCGTGGCGCAAGACCGGCTGTATGCCGATCCGATGGATAATCAGGTGTTTATGCCTGATCCGGCTGCTGCGCAAGCACCGACGCCGCTGATTTCCGAAGCTTTGGTGATGTTGCACAAAGGCAATCTGGACGAGCTGCGGCCGCATTTGCGGGCGCTGCTGCATAATCTGAAGCCCTTGCTAGAGCTGGCCAAAGACGAAGAAGGGCTGGATTGGGATCTGAGCCAGATCTAGTGGCGACAGCGCTGTAGTGAGCCAATACCCCATGCAGTATCTAACAGAAAGCCCGATTAAATCGGGCCTTCGACGTTATACCCGCCGCGATTGGCTGGGGGAAGGGGTGGGCGCTGGGTGCGGCGATCGATGAAAATACTGTTGCCCTGCTCGCGTTTGGCCATGCTTTTGGCGCTGCTGGCGATATTGGCCACTTCGTGGTGCGATTCATACCATTTGGCCAGAATCTGTGCGGCGCCCAGCGACAGCGACACCAGCGGGTGAAACTGCATTTGCCCTTGCCGATTGGGCGCGTTGTAGCCGCCAGCCGCGCGGTCTTCGCTGGTGAAATAGCTGCCGATCATGGTTTCAAATTGCGCCAGCACGGTTTCGCAGCGCGCCTGCCAATCGTGGCTACGCAGCAGCAAGATAAAATCATCGCCGCCCACATGGCCAACAAAATCCAGCACCGGGTCAAAGGCCTGCTGCAATAAAGCGCCCAGAAATTTCAGCAACTCATCGCCGCGCGCATAGCCATACACATCGTTGTAGGGCTTGAAATGATCCAGATCGACGTACACCACGGTGAAATCCAGCTGCTGGGCCAAAAGATGGCTCATGGTGTCCTGAATCGGCGCATTGCCGGGCAGACCGGTGAGCGGATTGGCGTGGCGGGCGGCGGCCAGCTGCATTTCGGTCATGGCGCGAATCAGCTCGCGGCCGGTGCCCATGCCCAGATAGCGGCCACGCTCGGTAATAATAAAACCATCATCCAGATTTAGCCGCTCGCTGGCGGTCACCAATTGCGCCAGCTCGGTCAGGCTGGTGCTTTGTTCCACCACCAAGGGTTGCGGGTCCATATGTAAGCGGCAATCGCGGTTACCAAATAGCTCGCGGCTATACGGGCGCGAAAACAGCTCCAGAATATCGTGGCGTTTAATCAGGCCAATGGGTTGATCGTTTTCCACCACCGGGATGGCATGCAGGTCGGCTTGTTGCTGAAAGCGGCGCCAGATCGCATCGTGGTTATCGCGGGGTGAGGCGGCGGGGGTGAGCTGCAACAGCGAGGCGGCGGTAGTTTGTAGCTCGCGCGCACGCTGGCTGGCCGGCGCCGAGGGCAACTGCACCGTATGCAGCGGCTCCGCCGCTGGGCGGGCCAGCAAATAGCCCTGAATCAAGGTAATGCCGATTTGCCGCACGCAATCGAGCTCGGCCACGGTTTCAATCCCTTCGGCGATCACGCTGGTTTTGGTATTCAGGGCAATTTGCTGGATCGAGCGCACAAACTGCCGTTTTTGCGGATCGCTATTCAGGCCCTGAATAAAGTATTTATCGATTTTGACAAAGTCGGGTTTGAGCTCCGACCACAGCCGCAGCGAAGAGAATCCTTCGCCCAGATCATCCAGCGCCAGCTTAAAGCCCTGCTCGCGACAGCGACGCACCGCGGTGGAGAGCTCGGCGTAATTCTCAATCGTCTGGGTTTCGGTCAGCTCGATGATCACATTGCTGGGAGATAGCCCCGCCGCGTGCAACACATCCAGCAGCGCTTGCTGTTGCGGCAGCGGCACGGTGAGGCTGCCCGGGCAGATATTCAGAAACAGATGGCCGGGCAGAGCCAGCTCGGCGAAGCGGCGAATAATCACGCTGCGGCAGGCCGCATCCAGCTCAGCTACCAGGTTGGCCGCTTCGGCAGCGGCAAATAGCGCCACCGGCGATTCCAGCGCATGGCCTTGCGGGCCACGAATCAGGCCTTCATAACCATACACCTGGCCTTCATTCACCACGGCAATCGGCTGGAATACAGCACTCAAGCGTTGCGATTGAATGATCTCAAGCAATCCGGAGGTGAGCGAGGTGGTGGAGCTGGAGGGTGGCATGCCGATAAAGCTAAAGCTGGGTGAACTCGTAAGGTAACAGCGTAAGGTTACATTTTTGTTGCATGTAGGCAAGCAATTGGCACTTCAAATGCCGGCAAAATGCGGAACGGCTTGATTTTGCACTGCAAAATCAATGCCTGCAGATGTAATAAAAACGCCATACAGCGGGCTGTATGGCGCGAGAAAGTGTTGTAGTTCACCGACGCTGGCATTACAGCGTAAAGCGCTGCGTGATCGGCATGCGCCAATCTTTGCCGAACGAGCGCTCGGTAATACGCGGGCCCACCGGCGCTTGGCGGCGCTTGTATTCGTTGATTTTCAGTAGCCGCACTACTTTATTCACATCAGCCTCGGCATAACCGCGGGCGATAATGTCGGCGATGCTGAGGTTTTCTTCGACATAGGCGGCCAAAATCGCGTCGAGCACGTCGTATTCCGGCAGGCTGTCTTGGTCTTTCTGATCCGGGCGCAGCTCGGCCGACGGTGGGCGCGTGATGATGCGCTCTGGGATTGGCGCGGGCTGGCCGTTGGCGATGGCTTGCTCGTTGCGCCAGTTCGACAGGCGATAGACCATGGTTTTGGCCACGTCTTTTAGCACCGCAAAACCGCCGGCCATATCACCGTACAGCGTCGCGTAGCCGGTGGTCATTTCGGATTTGTTACCCGTGGTGAGTACTAGCTTGCCGGTCTTATTCGATAAGGACATCAGCAGCATACCCCGGATACGGCTTTGCAGATTTTCTTCGGTGGTATCCATCTCACGGCCGGCAAATTCATCCGCCAGGCCGGCCATCATGCTTTCATACATCGGCCAGATTTCGATTTCGGAATATTTGCAGCCCAGAATATCGATCATGGCACGCGAGTCGGTCACCGAAATATCAGCGGTATAGCGCGATGGCATCATCACCGCGTGGCAACGCTCGGCGCCGAGCGCATCCACGGCAATTGCCAGCGTCAGTGCCGAATCAATCCCGCCCGAAAGGCCCAGCAAAATGCCGGGGAAGCGGTTTTTGCCGATATAGTCTTTCACGCCTTGCACCAGCGCGCCGTAAATGCTCTCTTCAATCGGGGTATCGGGTGCAACTTCAGCTTGAATAAGGTCGCTAGAGACATACTCGCAGTAGGTAATCAGGCTTTGATACGCCGGCGCTTGCAGCACCAAGTCGCCAGATTTGTTTAAGGCAAACGAATGCCCATCAAACACCAGCTCGTCTTGCCCGCCAACCAGGTTGCAATACACCAGTGGAATACCGTTTTCATCGACGCGCTGGGCGGCTACGGCGCGGCGGGTTTCTTGCTTGGCTTGGTGGAACGGCGAGGCGTTCAGCACCAACAGCAGCTCAGCGCCTTCATCGCGCGCGGCGGCGGCCGGCTCGGTATCCCAGATGTCTTCGCAAATCGCGATGCCCACTTGCACGCCATCTTGCTCAAACACCAGCGGCGCAAAGCCGGGCGTAAAGTAGCGCACTTCGTCGAACACGGCGTTATTCGGCAGCAACAATTTATCGTAGCGACCAAGTAGATTGCCATCGCGAATCACGCTGGCCGAGTTAAATACCTCGTCACCCGCTACGCCGCTCGGATGACCGACCACCAAAGTAATGCCGTCCACTTCATCGATAAAGCGGCCAATCGCCTGTTTGCATTGCTGCAAAAACGCCGGACGCAGCAGCAGGTCTTCCGGCGGATAGCCGGTGAGGGCGAGCTCGGGGGTCAGCAGAATATCGGCCCCGGCCGCCTGGGCCTCGCGGGCCGCAGCGAGAATCAGCTCGGTATTGCCGGCCAAGTCGCCAACAATGGGGTTGATCTGGGCGAGGGCGATTTTCATGGTGCGCTGTATCCGCAAAATAAAGCGCCATTTTAGCGGGGTTTGCGTCTTGGTGCGCGGGCAAACTGTCGCTGCAGGGCTGTGCGCTGCGTCACCCCGGCTACGCCGGCTGGCGGTGCGGGCTGTGGCTCAGGTTACAATACGTGCTTTGCTGACTCTTTCTGGCCGCCCTGATGAGCTCGCCGCAGATCGCCCATTACACGCTGCAACATCGCCTCGGTGCCGGCGCGATGGGCGTGGTGTTTAAAGCGCGGGATACCCGGCTGGAGCGCGATGTGGCGCTGAAATTGCTGCAAGTCAATCTGGCCAGCAGCGAAGCCGCCGAATACGCCGCGCGATTGTTGCAAGAGGCGCGCTCGGCCGCGCGGCTGAATCACCCCGGCATTATCACGGTGTTTGATTGTGGCGAATGGCGGGGCAAAAATTATCTGGCGATGGAGCTAGTGGAAGGCGCGACGCTCAAAGATCTACTGGCGCGACAAGGGCCGCTGCCGGTGCGCGATGTGGTGGGTATTGCTCGCCAGCTCTTTGCTGCATTGGCTCACGCGCATATACATCAGATTATTCATCGCGATATCAAGCCCGCCAACCTGATGCTTACGCGCGCCGGACGGCTGAAAATCACCGATTTTGGCATTGCCCAGCTACCGGCCAGTGAGCTCACCCGCACCGGCACCGTGCTGGGCTCGCCGCGCTATATGCCGGCCGAACAGCTGGCCGGCCAGCCGCTGGATGGCCGGGCTGATTTGTACGCCGCCGGCGTGGTGCTGTATCAGGCGCTGACCGGCGCGCTGCCCTTTGATGGCGAAACCACGATGAATATCGTGTATCAGGTGCTGCATCACCAGCCGCCTGCGCCCGCTGTGTTGCGCCCCGAGGTGCCCGAATGGCTCTCGGCGCTGGTGATGCGCTGCATGGCCCGGCAGCGCGAGGCGCGCTTTGCCGATGCCGCCGCTGCGCTCGCTGCCTTGCAAGCAGGCTGGCAGTCGGGCACTGTGGCGCAGCCAGCCAGTGCTACTGCAGCCCATCATCATCAGACCACGGCAAGCCAGCCGGACACCTCATCCCACCATCCCCATCAAGCCCACACCGCCACCGTTGAGCCTAACTCTCGCGCGAGCGCGCAGCCCGGCGCAGCGCCAGCGGGGGATGATCCACTGCGGCCATGGCTGGCCAGCAGTGGGCGCTTATTGCATTGGCTGGCCCGCCATGGCTGGCGCGGTACCCGGCGGCTGCTCGCTATTAGTGCGGTGCAATTGCGGCGCTGGACGCCAGTGCTGGCGCGACAAACGCAGCAGCAATGGCAACGCTGGCAGCCGGTGCTTAGCCGGATAGCCCAGCAGGGCTGGCGGCACTATCGCCGCTGGCCGTGGCCGTTGCAGTTGGGCTTGGTGCTGGGGCTGGTGTTGCTGCTGGCCTGGTGGGGCCGCCCGGCGCCACAAATCGAATGGAGTCAGCCACCGGGCTAGCGGGCTGGGATTTTTACCACTTGGCAAGCCGCAACGCTTGGCCGACACTCTGCCGTTTTTTGGCCGGACTCGGCCGCAAGGGAGTGACAGATGCCGCTACGCATCCTACTGGCCGTGGCCGGATTGCTCTTGGTGTTGCTGGCTAACGCCGCCAGCGCCGCCGCCCCGCAACACTGGCTGTATTTCCCATCGCGAGGTGGCGAGGGCGAAACCCTGCGCGCCACCAAGGCGCTGAGTGACCCGCGCTTTGTCGGGGCGCAAATCGCCTATCCGTGGCGCCTGCTGGAGCCGAAAGCCGGCGAATACGATTTCAGCGCCATCCGCGCCGATCTGGCGTATTTGCGCAGCCAGCACAAACAGCTGTGGGTGCAGTTGCAAGATAAATCGTTCACGCCCCAGCCCAATGTGCCGGCGTATTTGTTAACGCCGGCCTATCAGGGCGGGGCGCTCAAGCAAAGCATGGCCAGCGCGCCCGAGCGCGACCCGACCCAGCCTTTAGGCAGCGATGAATATGGCTGGGTGCCCAAAATGTGGGAGCCGAGCGTACGTGGCCGCTATCAAGCGCTGATTAAGGCGCTGGGGCAGGAATTCGATGGCCAGATTGCCGGGATTAACTTTAGCGAAAGCGCCATCGACATCGGCACCGAGCATCGTGACGGCACCACCACGTGGCCGGCGGGGTTTGCCCCGGCGCAGTATGTGGCGGCCATTGAGGAGAATATGGGCGTGCTGGCGGCGGCTTTCCCGCACAGCACCGCGATGGTGTATTTGAATTTTCTGCCAGGCGAATGGCTGCCGTGGGACGACCATGGCTATATGCGCCGGCTGTTTCAGCGTGCGGCTGAGCTGAAAATGGGCGTGGGCGGTCCTGATCTGATGCCGTACCGCAAAGCGCATATGCAGCAAAGCTACGCATTCTTGCGCGCCTATCCGGCTGAGCTGATCAAAGCGCTGGCGGTACAGGATGGTAATTTGCGCCAGAAAAACCCGAAAACCGGCAAACGCAATACCGTGGCCGATAATCTGCAATTTGCCGAGCAGTATCTGGGGCTGGATTATATTTTCTGGGGCTTAGAAGAGCCATATTTCAGCCGCGAAGTGCTACCGAAATTGCCGGCCGCCAAATAGTGGGGCTGGGTATCTGTCTGTGGCCATTATTAAATAATGGCTGTCGAGTAATACCCCGATTAAGTAAGGGCGCGGGTACCCCGCGTGCCGAGACCTACCTCGCCGCAGCCGTGTGCCCCGCGTGTTGCAGCTGCTGGATCAGCCAGCACGCGGCCGGCCCCAATTGCGCGGTGCGTAGCCACACCAGATCGAGCGTAGTGGCTTGAGGCCAATTGGCGGTGTTGAGCTGCACCAGTTGCCCGTGGCCAAACTGCGTCGCCAGCCAAGTAGGCAGGGCGGCCCAGCCAAAATTGCGCGCAGTGAGTTCCAGTAGCAGCAGATAGCTCGGTGCCAGCCAGCAACGCGGGCTATGCGGGCCGGCTGGGCTGCGGGTGTAGGTGCTGAGCCGCAACTCGCGGTGTTGCAATAATTGCGCTTCATCCACCTGCGCCAGGTGCGCGAGCGGGTGCTCTGCACCCACATACAGCGCCATGGCCGTGTGGCCGGGTAGGGCTTGGGCGGAGACATCGGCCTGATAGCGCCTCTGCGCGCGCATCACCCCCAGCTGCGCCCGCCCGCTACGCAATAGCGCCAGCACATCATCGTCTTCGCCAACGAGGCACTCCAGACGCAGCAGCGGAAATCGTTCGGCAAACGCGGTTAATAGCGTTTCAAAGGCCTGCGATTGAAACGTATCCGAGAGCACGATGCTCAATTGCGCTTCTTCACCACCTTGTAAAGCCAGCGCTTGCTGGCGCAGCGCGGCATGGCTGTGCAGCACATGCTGGGCATGGCTTAGTAGGCGCGTGCCCGCCGCCGTGAGGGTGGGCTGGCGGGTGCGGCGATCAAATAAGGCAACCCCAGCATCGATTTCCAGCTGGCTGATGGCCTCGGACACCGTGGACTGGCTCTTGCCCATATGCCGCGCGGCGGCGGAAAAAGAGCCCAGCTGGGCCGCATGCACAAAGGCGGTCAGGCTATCGATGGAGTTAAACATAAACACACCCTATTTATCGGTAAATCCGATGGTAACTGATTTTATTCTATCGGTTTTTCTGCGGATAATCTGGGCGAATCACCTTACTACAGAGGATGTGCCATGCCTGATTTAGCCCAATTACCCACCAAAACCTGGCCCGAGCGCGTGCTGCATGCGGTGCTCTTTGAAGTTGGCGGTGTGCTGCTGGTGACGCCGATTGCCGCTTGGTTGCTGGGGGCTAGCGTGGCGCATGTGGGGGTGCTGGCGGTGATTTTGGCCAGCTGCGCCATGCTGTGGAATGCCATTTTTAATTACGGTTTTGAAAAACTGGAGCGCCGGCAGGGTTGGCAGCGCACGGCCAAGATTCGCACACTGCACGCGCTACTGTTCGAAGGCGGCTTTATCATGCTGGCTGTGCCGCTGACGATGTGGTGGCTACAGCTCAGCCTCTGGCAGGCGCTGGCTTTGGATATTGGCTTTTTCCTGTTTTTTCTGCCCTACACCTATTTGTATAACTGGGCTTACGACACGCTCCGCCTGCAGTATTTCCGCCGCCTGCGGCCCGCCTGAAAATAAAAAACGCCCCGAGGTCGGGGCGTTGGTCGGGGCTTAATACGGCTTATTTAGGCAATTTGTCGAAATAAGCGCGGTGCTGGGTGCTGAATTCAAAATTATTGAATTTATCCCAGTTGATCGACCAGGTCATCAAACCACGCAGGCCCGGGTAAGTGGCGCCCGGTTTGTAGCTGCCGCAGTTCGTGCCCTTCATCAGGCAATCGAGTGCAGTGTGAACATCGCCCACGGTGGTAAAGCCGCCGCCAGCATTGGCATTGGCTGGCAGGCCAATGGCGATCTGATCAGGGCGCAGCGCGGGGAACATAAAGTTGGTGCCCGCAACTTTAAAGCCTTTCAGCAGCATATCGGTCATCGCCACGTGGAAATCGGCATTGCCCATCGTGTGGTACACGCCATCCAGACCGGTGATCGGGCCGGAGTTGTAATCCTGCACGTGTAAGAGCGTCAGATCATTGCGCAGCGCATAGATCACTGGCAGGTAAGCCCCGGCGCGGGTATCGCAACCCGAGCAAGTGCCGCCGTAGAAGCTATAGCCCAACTGCACAAAGAACGTCTCTGGCGCCATGGTCAGCGTGAATTTGCTGCCGTATTTGGCTTTCAGCTCTTTCAGCGCGGCAATCAGATTCACAATCACCGGCGCTTTCGGGTTAGCCACGTCGTTGTCGCCGGCATTCAGTTGCAGTGAATGTCCTTCAAAATCGACATCTAGGCCATCCAGGCCATATTTGTCGATGATGGCCGCTACCGAGCGCACAAAGGCGTCTTTGGCGGCGGTGGTTTCGAGGCGAACCTGACCATTAGCGCCGCCAATCGAAATCTGCACTTTTTTGCCTTTGGCCTGTTTGGCCTTAATCGCGGCAATAAAGTCGGCTTCCGATTCGACATTCGGGCATTCGGTCGATGGGCAGAGCTTGAATGCCACTTCACCACTGGTGGATGAGGTCGGCTCGGCAAACGACAGATTGATAAAGTCCCATTTATCCGACACATCATTCATGCGGATATAGCCCGAGCCATTGGCAAAGCTAGCGTGCAGATAACCGACCAGCAGTTTGTCGTTCGCGGGGGCTGGCGAGACGCTTGGGGTTGGCGTTGGGCTCGTGGTTACCACCGGCGTCGGGGTTGGGGGCACTTCTGGGGTTGGTGTGTTTCTTGGCTTAAGTTTCCACGCGATCACGCAGGAACCCGCGGCGTCATACACGGGTTCCGCAATATAGTCGGGCGACGGGAGCGGTGGGGTCGGCATTGGGCATGGTGTTAATGTCACGATCGGCGTGGGGCTTGGTGATACCCATGGCGTCGGGCTTGGTGAAACGTATGGTGTTGCTGTAGCTGCACTCACCAATTTCCATGGCCCCCATTCCGCGCCGCCTGGCACATCGCCTTGCGTCCACCATTTGGCCTCGTAAAGCGCGCCGTTATACAGCACTCGGCTACCGCCGGTGTAAACGGCGGTTTTATCCCAGCTTGGTGCGCTCGGGGCCGTGGTAGGTTTAGGTTTCGGGGTATACCAGATTACGCAGTAGCCAGTTGGCGGTGGGGTAGCGCCAATTTCACAGGCCCAATCGCCAACAGGGGTTGGCATTGGTGTTGGAGTAGGTAGGTTTGGTGTGGCGGTAGGCGTCGGGGTGGGTACTGGTGTGGCAGGCGTCGTGCTGCTGCCGCCTTCTTTCCACAGCGTTGGCGTACTGGCCGGGTTCCAGCCTGCGCCGGCGTAGGCGGTGTGGCTCACCAGTGCGGTGTAGGTTTTGCCGTTGTAATCCACGACGCTGCCGGCGCTGTAGCTGGTGCCTTCCTGCCAGCTGGCCGCGTGAACACTGGCGGCGAGCAATAGCCCCGCCAGCAGAGCGGTAATGCGTGAGTGCATAGGTCTTCTCCATCCTGTTTAATTAACACGCCGCCGTGAAACTGACGGCGTAGTGATTTCTGCCAACATGTATTTTGCTTTTTTGGTCAGAAACTGGATGATTGTAGGCCGATGCTGCTGCTTGGCTAAATAATCCAAGTCACTGTTGTAAATAAGGAATCGCTGTTTGATTGGCGTGTCAGCTACGCCGCCGCTCGACGCCATCCCACGGGCTCACCGGCTCGTGGGTCACATCGGGATACAGGCTGCGGTAATCCGCCAGAGCATCGTGCACATGGCTGTAAAAACTATCGGCACCAATCGCCGCGGTGACGCCGTAGCGATCCAGTGCTTCGCGCAGTGGGCGGTTGCAGCGGGCAAATTTAAGGTCGATTTCGGCCTCTTCCAGCAGGCGATTAAGGGTCAGTAATTGCTCGGCGGCGGTGACATCCAGAAAGGTAATTGCTTGCGCATCAATCAGTACCCAGCGCGTATCGCCATCGGCCGCCACTAGCGCACTAATGCGCTCAACAAAAAACCCCCCGTTGGCAAACAGCAGTGGCGCATAAAAGCGATACACCAACAGCCCCTGCAGATAGCGCGATTCGCCCGTTAGCTCCGCCTCGGTGACGTCATGAAACCCTTTGCGCCCGGACACCGAACACAGCACCGCATCAAAGGGGCGGGCCATAAACTGAATGAGGTATGCCAGTGAAAGCAAGATACCAACTATGATGCCGGGCAATACCCCCACAATCAGCACCCCGGCGGTGGTAATTAGCGAGAACAGCGCGGCGGTGCGATCAAGCCGATACATTTCACGCCAGCTGGCCACATCAATCAGATTCAGCCCCGCCACAATCAACAGCGCCGACAAACTGCACACCGGTAAATAACGCAGGCTATCGGACAGCAGCAGCAAAAACAGCAGCAAACAGCCGGCCGCTACCAGCCCGGACAACACCGAGCGCCCGCCGGCGGCATCGTTAATCGCCGTGCGTGATTGGCTAGCGCCCAGTGCAAAACCCTGCGCGCAGGCGGCGGCCATATTGGCCAAGCCCAGCGCCAGTAATTCGCGATTGGGGTTGATGTCGTCGTGGTGTTTGCGCGCAAACGCGCGGGCCAGCAAGATGCCTTCGGGCATGGCCAGCAGCGCAATCCCGGCCGCGGCGGGTAAGAGCTGGGCGATTTCCTGCAGGCTGGTAAACGGCAGCACCAGCGCGGGCAAACCTTGCGGCAGCCGCCCCAGCAGTGCCACGCCGTGTTCGCCCAGCCGCAAAAAATAAGCGGTGGGGATCGCCAGCGCAAACAGCACAATCGCGCCCGGTACGCCGGGCACCACCAGCCGCAAGAGCAGCAGCAAAGCCATCGAGATCAGGCCCACAATCACCGTGGTGTCTTGGGCCGTGGGCAGCAGCTGCACCCATTGCGCCACGCGGGGGAAAAACGCGTCTTCGGTGAGGCTAAGGCCGGTGAGTTTGCCCAGCTGGCTCGCGATCAGAATACAGGCCGCGCCATTCATAAAACCCAGTAGCACCGGCTTGGACAACAGATCGGCCATGGCGCCCAAGCGGGCCTTGGCGGCGATCAGCATCAAGAGCCCCACCAGTAGCGCCAGCTCGGCTGCCAGACGCACATATTCGGCGGGGTTGCCCTGCGCCAGCGGGGCAATTGCGGCGGTGACCAAGAGGGCAATCGCGGCATCCGGCCCGACGATCACCAGGCGCGAGCTACCCAGAAGCGCATACACCAGCATGCCGGCCAGCGCAGTATACAGCCCGCTTTGCGCGGGCATACCGGCCAGATCGGCGTAGGCCACACAGGCCGGAATCAGCACCACGCAGACACTGAGGCCCGCCATGGCATCCTGCAGCCAGTAGGCCCGGCGGATTTGAGCGAGGCTGCTGCTTTGCCAGAGTTGCCGCCACGAAGGGCGCTCGAAACGCGGGCGAGGCATTGCGCTTCCTTAGCTGATGATGGTTTCAGTCTAGCCGCTGCGGTGGCCCGGTGCGGGGAAAATGTGGGCCAGTTACTGCTGTTGGTTTGGCGAAAGGTTTGACGTGAATATTTACGCTATGATCGCCGGCACATTGATTTTGCATATTGCTCACCCGTGTCAGCCCTGACTGTTTTCCATCCTCGTTGGCGCTTTGCCCATGCCTTGGCTTTACTGGCCATGCTGGCGCAATTGCTGCTGCCGTTCGCGCATGCTGCGGCGATGGATGCGGGTGTGCCGCTGGCCTGGTGTGGTACTGGCCCGCAACCCACGGCCATGCAGAGTGATGGTAGTCCGGCGCAGGGCGGGGCAGGCGAAGCCAAAATTCTGGTGAAATGTGCGCTGTGCTCGGTGGCCAGCCTGCATGCACTGGCGCCACCGCCGGCGCTGACTCTCCTGGCGCTGGTTCCAGCGCCGACCCTGCCGGTGGCGAGCCTAGCGCTCAGCCATCGCTCGCCGCTCACGCGCGCGATCCCGCCACCGCCGCGTGGCCCCCCGCTGATTTCCTACTGATCTGTTCGCGCAGCACTGAGCGTGCTGCACTTTATTCATGGCTCCGCTGTGCGCGGGGCTTGAATCTGGCTGCCGTGCGTGCGCCAGATGGATAGGAAATCGTATGTCTGTAACTCCAAACTGGGCTTTGCGCCCCCTGGCCTGCGCCGTGCTGGCCACCTGTTCCCCTTTTACCCTGGCCAGCGAGCCAGCTCCAGCCGCAGCAACGCCGCTGGAAGAAATCGTGGTCACGGCCACCCGTGAAGCCACGCCTTTAGCCAAAGCCCCCGTCGCGGTGGGCAAGGTGAATGCCAAAACCATCGAAGACACCAAGCCCACCTTTATCGGCCAAGTGCTGGATAAAATCCCCGGCGTGCACATGACCGATCTGGGCAATGAGCAGCACAATATGTCGATTCGCCAGCCGATGAGCTATTCGGCGGTGTATCAGTATCTGGAAGACGGGGTGCCGATTCGCCCGGTGGGTATTTTCAACCACAATGCGCTGTACGAAGTAAACCTCACCGGCAGCGACGGCATTGAAGTGGTAAAGGGCCCCGCCTCGAGCCTGTATGGCAGCAATGCGGTGGGTGGCGCGGTGAATTTCACCACGGCAGCGCCCAGCGCCCACCTCACGGCCAAGGCCGCCGTGCAAGGCAGTAGCGAGGGGTATCGGCGTGCAGACCTTGGCGTATCTAATTCCTGGGGTGATACCGGCGTACGTATCGCCGGCTATCAAGCCACGCGTGGCGACAGCTGGCAAGACTACAACAGCATGGATAAAACGGGCCTGACCGCGCGGCTAGATCACTGGCTCAGCGATGAGCTGCGCTGGAAATCGGTGCTGACCTATTCCAAGCTCGATACCGATATGCCCGGCAGCCTGAACGAAAGCGATTACCAGACCCGCCCTGGCTATTCCTACCAAACCTTTACCACCCGGCAGGTTGAGGCGCTGCGCGTGAGTACCGGGCTGGAAGGCGAGCTCAATGCCGGCGGCCTCAGCAGCGCCACCGTTTATTATCGCGATAACAGTACTTACCAATTGCCGAGCTATCTGATTTTCAATACCGGCCCTAGCTCGGCGAGCGGCCGTACCACCGATAACACCTTTACCTCGCTGGGGCTAAGTGCCTTTCATCGCCAGCAGTGGGGCGATTTGAAGCTCACTGTCGGCGGCCTGCTGGAGCAAAGCCCGAATGATCAGCGCGAGGTGAATTTATCCATCGTGCGCGACCCGAAAACCGGCAAATATCTCAGCTACAAAACCGGCAGCGTGCGTCGCGATTACCATGTGGATCTCGGCAATCAGGCGGTGTTTGCCGATGCCAGCTACCCACTGGGCGCTGGCTGGGCGATCAATGGCGCGCTGCGCTACGACCGCGTGGTGTATGACTTCACCAATAATCTAACCCCTTCGGCCACCACGGGTGCGGCTTCGCAAAGCCAGTCGTTTGCCAGCACTTCGCCTAAGCTGGGCCTGACTTGGGAAGCGGCGAATAACCTTTTTGTTTACGGGGGTTACAGCCGGGGCTTTACCCCGCCGGAAGTGGGCTCGCTGTTTAGCAGCGCCACTGTACCCAATCTGCAATCGGCCACTTTTGATCAATTCGAGCTCGGGGCGCGCTGGCAGGCGCTGGCCAATCTGAAGGTCGATGCCGCGCTGTATCGGCTGGATGGGCAGGATGAACTGGTGACCTACACCATCGTGCCGGGTAAATCCGAGCCGCGTAATGCCGGCAAAACTCGCCATGAAGGGCTAGAGCTGGGGCTGGATTGGTCCGCCACTGCGCAGTGGAGCGCCCGTCTGGCGGGCCAGTATGCGCGCCACATCTATCAGCAATATCAGCCGTCGCCGCAGGAAAACTACGCCGGCAAAGATATTCCGGCCGCCCCGCGCTGGCAGGGCACGCTGGAAGTGGCTTTCCAGCCCAATGCCAATCTGCGCCTGGCGCTGGAAACGGCCTACGTGGGCGGCTACTGGATGAATAACGCCAATAATGTGCGCTACGGCGGGCATACGCTGTTTAATCTGCGCGGCGAATACCGCTGGCAAGATTGGACACTGTGGGCGCAGGCGCTCAATCTCACTGACGAGCATTACGCCGAGATCGCGTCTTCCAGCTACAAAGGCGTGGGCGAGCGCAATGGCAACACGCAAGACAGCTACAGCCCGGGCGCGCCGCGCACCTTCTTTATCGGCCTGAGCTATGCCTTTGGTAGCAAAAGCCAAGGGGGCGGGCAATGAAGCGCGATGATCTGACGCTGGATGCCGCGCTGCGCCCGCCACGGGCGGCGGGCTCGGCGCTGGGCTGGCTAACGCGCTGGCATCGCAAGCTGGCCTGGGTGGCGGGCTTGGCTGTGCTGGCCTGGGGGCTGACCGGGGTGTTGCACCCGATTATGTCGGCGCTAACACCAACCGTGCAGCCTTTGCCGCCCGCCGCGGCCTTGCCGGCTGATCTGCAGCCGGTGCCACTGGCGCAGTTGGCCTTGCCGGCCGGGCCGATTCAATCGGTGCGCTTGCGTATGCTGGGGGAGATCCCGGCCTGGCGTATTGGGCAGCCGGGCCAAGCGCAGGGGCTGTGGTTTGATGCGCGCAGCGGCGCCCTATTGCCACAGGCTGATGCGCAAGAAGCCGAGCGTCTGGCGCGGGTCTTGGTGGGCGATGCGCACAGCCCGGTGCGCCAGCTGACGCCCGTGTATGAATTTAGCCGCAGCTATCCGGCGATTAACAAAATCTTGCCCGTCTGGCGGGTGGAGTTTGCGCGCGCGGATGGCATGGTGGCCTTTGTCGATACCGAAGGGCGGCGGTTGGCTAGCCTATCCGATCGCACCAAACGCACGCTGATGCCGGTGTTTTCGCTGCTGCACACCTGGAGCTGGGCCAGCGAGTCAGTTAAACGCGTCGGCATCACCGTGCTGCTGGTGCTGGTGCTGGCCAGCATGGCGGGCGGGCTGGCGATGTATGTGTTGCGCTGGCAAAAAGGCACGCTCAAGGCCGGGCAAAAACCTTTGCGCCGCTGGCACCGTGGTTTGGGCGTGGCGCTGGGCTTGGCCGGTATCGTGCTCACCGCTTCAGGGCTGACGCATTTATGGTTGCAGCGCGCACCCTATGTGGCAGCCAGCCCCAAACCGCTTGCGGTGCTGCCCGAGCTGCATCATCTGCCCGCCCAGACTGCCGGCTTAACCGCCGTAAATGTGCAAGGCCAGGCTTATTGGTTGCAAGAGCGGGCCAAGCCAGCGAAAAGTGCCCAGCCGGCGGCGGGGGGGCATCAACACCATGCGCCAGCCGCGTTGAGCAACGCCTTGCCGATTTATCTGGATGCACATGGTATGGCGCAGCCTGGCCTTGCGCTTGTGCATGCTGGCGAGCTGGTGCGCCAGGTGCAGCGTGGTGAGCTAGCTGGGCCGGTGAAACAGGTGCAGCTGATCGAGCGCTTTGGCGGCGAGTATGGGTTTTTCCAGAAACGCCTGCCGGTGTATCGGGTGGACCTGGCCAATGCGGCCAATAGCAGCTGGTATATCGAGCCGGCTACCGGTACTTTCTCCACGCGCGTGGAAGACGCCGATCGCTTCGAGGGCTGGCTGTTTGCCTATTTGCATAAATGGCATTGGCTGGATGGGCTGGGCAAGAGCAACCGCGACCTGATTCTGGCCAGCGCAGCGGCGGCCAATGTGGCGTTGGCGGTGCTGGGCTTGCTGTTATGGCGGCGCAAACGCCCGACCGCCGCTGCGGGCAGGTAAAATGCTGGCTTTCGCGCCATCACATCGGTGGCGGGCAAACGGGGAGGGCGTGATGCCTGGACGTTGGGGCTGGATTTTGCTGCTGTCGCTGCTGGTACACGGCCTGCTGTTGAGCTTATTGCCCAGCTGGCAAGGCCGGCTGCTGCCCGCGCCGGCTGAATCAGCCAGTGCGGCAGTGGTGGTGATGTTGGCCGGCACGGTGCATCTGAAAGAAACCCGCAAAACCAAGGTGAAAGACAAAGCCATTACGCTGGATTATCT
>NZ_JTLG01000027.1:0-11352 GCF_000799095.1 Chitinibacter sp. ZOR0017
TGGTGCCAATGGTGACCTCTTTGAGGCCATCGGGGGCTTTGACGGTAAAGTCGCCGGCCACGGGGCCGTCGCTTTCCAATACCGTCATGTCGCTTGGGTCTGAAGATGGTAGACCACTGCCTCCATCGGTATTTGGAATCTCGGCACTAGGCAGGCCGAGGCTTTCGGCCGCCAAGACAGCGCTCGGGATGGTAATCTCAACCGTAGGCAGTGGGTTCTCGCCAAAATCGAAACTTACGGGGTTCACCGCTTCGGCGATGCGCAGTAGCCGAACAAAGCCACTGCCTTCATCCGAGCCACCAGCGCCCCCCAGACCTGCGGCGGTGGCCTCCAGATCCTGGCTGAGATCCTGGCCGGCATTCAGCGCTGCAATAATCTGATCCGCGCTGGCATCCGTTGAGGCGACTTTAGCCTCAGTCGCATCCGTGGGCTGATTGCCGGTCAAATCCGCATCAAGCAGTAGCTCACGCCCGGCGCCCAACTCCACTAACTGGCCATTTGGCAACATCAGCGTCACTTGGCCGTTGGCCGAGGTATGAATCACCTGACCTTCCAGCAATTGATCGCCGGCCACAACGGGGGTCTCTTTACCAGTGGCATCGCGAATGAACGCCTCGCCCGCAACAACAACAATACCCTGTGCGCTACCGGATTTACTATTTGCAACTGTGCTGGCCATGATCGAACTCCACCCGCTGAACCGAAAAAAGGTTTTTTAAACCTAGGACACGGATAGTCTTAATTCGACTGTACCAAAGTACAATCTGGCGATGCCTCTATTGACGGCATAAGAAAAACGCCCCATTCGGGGCGCTTTTCAGACAGACGGCATGGCTTAGCGTTCGGTTAATGCACTGGATTTTGCTTTCAACACGGGCTTGAGCAAATACGACAGCACTGTTTTCTTGCCGGTGAGGATGTCTACTTCAGCCACCATCCCCGGAATAATCGGCAAACGTTTGCCATCTTTATGCAGGAAAGCTTCTGAGGTCCGCACGCGGATCAGATAAAAGGCGTTACCTTTCTCGTCCTTCACCGTATCGGCACCGATCTGCACCACCTCGGCATCCAGCCCACCGTAAACCGAAAAATCGTAAGCACTAAACTTCACGGTGGCTTTTTGCTGCGGACGCAGGAAAGCAATATCACGCGGCTGGATTTTCACTTCCAGCATCAGGCTTTCACCCGCAGGCACAATCTCGATAATGTCCTTCCCCGGCTGCACCACCCCGCCCACGGTATTGGCAAACAATTGCTTGACCGTGCCATCCATGGGCGAGCGGATTTCAGACTGCTTCACCCGATCTTGCAAGCCAACGCTACCGGCCGACAGTGCACTCAACTTACCGCTAGTTTCGGCCAGCTCAGTACGGGCTTGGTTGCGGAAAATCAGCTCCACCTCCTGAATCTTGCGATTCGCCTCAGCCATCGCCGCCTGCACGCGCGGAATTTGCGCCCCGGCGCTATCACGTTCGCCCTGATAGCGCGATACATCCCGCTCCAGCCGCAAGACTTCCACATCCGATACCGCGCCCGATTTCAACAACGGCCGCGTGGCGTCCAGCTCTTTCTTGGTCAGCTCATAGCCTTGGGCGGCCTGCTCACGACGCGCGCGGATTTCGTTCAACTCTTGCGTACGTTGGTTCAACTGCTGGCGAGCGATGCCGACCGACGCATCCAGCTCTGAGCGTTTAGATTGGTACAGCATTTCTTCTTGTGCCGCGATTTGTGGCGCTTGGCTGCTGACTTCAGCCGGCATATTCAGGCTCGTACCATTGGCCAGAGCTTCTAGCCGCGCAGCCTTGGCTTTCAAAGATAAATACTGGGCATTGCTTTCTTTGAGGGTCGAGACAAAGCGGGTTGGGTCGATTTTCAGCAGTAACTGCCCTTTTTTGACCTGCTGCCCCTCGCGCACCAAAATCTCTTGCACACTACCGCCATCCAGGCTCTGAATGACCTGCAGTTCCCGCGAAGGAATCACCTTGCCCTCGCCTTTGGTGACTTCATCCAGCTCAGCCAGGGCAGCCCAAATAATCAGTACCAGTACCGCCAGTAAAGACAGCCGAATAAGAATCCGCGCCTTGTAGGGGCTTTGCTCGGCAATCGTATGCGTGGCATCGGCCACATAGTTAGAGTCATCGATCAGATCACGGTCATCGGCAAAAAAGATATACCGATCGAACATCATATTGCTAAAGCTGCGCAGGTTTTCCCAGCTACGCTTGATGAAGCCGGGCTTGGCCGGCTGTGTGTGTGGTGCATTCATTATGCGCCCCCTCCTGCCTTGCCAATCCGCCCTTGCTGCAATGCTTCGACCACCTGGGCTTTCGGCCCATCGGCCATTACCTGGCCCTGATCAATCACAATCAAACGATCAACCAGTTCCAGCAAGGAGGTGCGGTGCGTCACCAGCAGCAGCGTTTTACCGGGTAAATAACCGCGCAGCTTGGCCTTGAGCCGTTCTTCACTTTGATGATCCATTGAGCTACTTGGCTCATCCAGCAACAAGACCGGCGGATCATTCAAGACTGCCCGGGCGATTGCCACCGCTTGCCGTTGCCCGCCCGATAGCGATTCGCCACGTTCGCCAATCGGCATATCAAAACCACGCGGGTTGGCGTTGGCAAATTCAGCAATCCCCGCTAATTCGGCTGCGGCCAAAATCTGGCTGTCATCGCAAGCACTGCTGCCCAAGGCAATATTCTGTTTCAGCGAGCCAAAAAACAGCAGCGGGTCTTGTGGCACATAGCCAATGGCTTTGCGTAGCTCGGCGGGGTCAATCTGCCGAGTGTCGATCCCATCTATCAAGACCGCGCCTTCATCGGGCTGATACAGCCCCAGAATCAACTTTTCCAGCGTGGTTTTACCCGAACCTACCCGGCCGATAATCCCCACCCGTTCACCGGCCTTCAATTTGAAACTGACGTTTTTCAGCGCCAGATCATCGCGCCCGGTCGAGCGATAAGTGAACGACACATTGCGAAACTCGATTTCGCCGCGGAACGACTCACGATGCAGAAAAGCGCTATCTGCGGGCCGTTCAACCGGCATTTGCATATGGCTTTCCACCGCGCCGAGCGAGGTTTTGGCATTTTGGTATTGCATTAGCAAACCAGCCACTTGGCCTAGCGGGGCCATCGCCCGCCCAGCCAGCATCGAGGCGGCAATAATGCCCCCCATCGAGATCTGCCCGTCAACCAGCAGATACACGCCGACAATCACCGTCACCACCGACACCAGCTGTGCTACGGCCTGGGCGAAATTCACCGTGGTGGTTGAAATCAGCTTCAGGCGGCCACCAATTTGCGCCAGAAAGCGGGTGGCGCGCTCGTAGCGGCGCTGCATTTCGCCCTCGGCCCGCATCACCTTGATGGTTTCCAACCCCACCATGCTCTCTACCAGCGTAGCATTGCGCTGCGCCGCGGCACGTTGGGTCAGCTCCACCAGCTGGTTCATCTTGTCCTGTGCCAACCACGAGAACAGCACAATCAGCAAAGACCCCACCAGCGGCGGCAACAGCAACCATGGGGAAATCCAAGTCAAAACAAGGAAGAAAATCAGTACAAAAGGCAGATCAACCAAGGTGGTGATCGAGGCCGAGGCAATAAAATCGCGCACCGACTCGAACGCGCGTAAATTGGCGGTGAAAGAACCTACCGAGGCCGGCTTGGCCTGCATTTTCACGCCCAGCACCCGCTCCATAATCAGGCCGGAGAGCGTTACATCAATTCGCTTGGAGGCCACATCCAGAATGTAGCCGCGCGCCGTGCGCAATACGAAATCAAACCCCAGCACCAGCACCGCCCCAATCGCCAGCACCCACAGGGTTTCGACGGCGTGATTGGGCACCACGCGGTCGTAGACATTCATCGAAAACAGCGGCATTGCCAAGGCAAACAGATTGATCAGCAAGGCGGCAAACAGCGCGTCGCGATAAATCCGCCAATTGTCATACATTGCGCCCCAGAACCAATGCCGCTCGCGCACCTGCCCCATTTCGGGAGTGCGGGCATCAAAGCGAAAACGCGGGCGCACGACGATGACAAATCCGGCGTAGAGCTTCAGCAACTCGGCACCTTCCAGCACCTCGGATGATTCGCCACTTTCCGGAAACCGCACGCGGAATTTCGCGCCGGGCAGTCGCTCTAGCAGCACGCAAGCGCGGTGGTTATTCAGCAGTAAAATGGTTGGGTATAAGCGCTCGGGAATATCTTCGAGCTTTTGCCGCAATACCCGCGCCGATAAGCCCGCCCGCGCCGCTGCGCGGGGCAACAGCGAAGGAGTGAGCTGGTTATTCACCAACGGTAAACCCGCCGCCAACGCCTGGGCGGTCCATGGTTCACCATGCACACGGGTTATTTCGACCAGACAATCCAGCAGCGGGTCAAAATGCCCCTGCCCTTCGCCTAAATGCCAGCCAAATCCATCATTGCTCGTGCTTGTCTGCGTCATGCCCGATCCTAAAGGTCCGCGATGTTGTTGTTCTCTGGAACTGCGCCCAGTCTAGCGCGGCTTGTGCTCTACTTACAAAACTTTGCCAGGATTGAGCAGGCCGGCGGGGTCTAAGGCCTGCTTGATTTGCCGCATCAGAGTCAGCTCCAGTGGACTGCGCACACTGCGCAAGGTGTCGCGCTTAAGTTGCCCGATGCCGTGTTCGGCGCTGATACTGCCGTGCAAAGCCGCGACATGCCGATACACGATGGCATTCACCGCTGCTTCCTGCTGATACACCCCAGCCGTTTTATCGGCCAGAAATAGGTTGTAATGCAGGTTGCCATCTCCCAAATGGCCAAAGGCCACAATCCTTACATCTGGAAATGACGCTTGCATTTCAGCATCGCATATTTGCAGAAAGTCCGGAATTGCCCCGATGGGCAGACTGATATCATGCTTGATGCTCACGCCTTCTACCCGCTGCGCCTCAGGGATCGACTCGCGCAGCTGCCAAAATAGGGCCGCTTCGCTGGCATTATTCGCTACATAGGCCTCTTCGAGCCCGTGAGCAAACAGATATTCAGCCAGGCGCTCGGTCAGTTGCTCACTCTCGCCCCCATCCGATAACTCGATCAGCACCGACCAGGCCGGCGGCGGCGCAAACGGCTGGGCTAGGCGAGGAAAATGCTGCTGCAACAAGGCCAAACACGGGGCAGAAATCAGCTCGAACGAAGTCACCCGATCGCCCACCTCGGCCTGCAAACCGCGCAGCAAATCCACCGCTGCCTGCGGGTCGCTCACCGCCACCAGCGCGGTGGCATGCGCCGTTGGTAGCGGATATAAGCGCAGCACGGCCTTGGTAATCAGTCCCAGCGTGCCTTCCGAGCCCACAAACAGCTGCTTCAGATCATAGCCGGTATTGTCTTTTCGCAGGCCGCGCGCGCCATCCCAGATCTCGCCATCGGCCAGCACGACTTCCAGCCCCAGCGTCAGCTCGCGCATATTGCCGTAGCGCAGTACATTCACGCCGCCAGCATTGGTCGCCAGCGCCCCGCCGATCTGACAGCTTTCAAATGCCGCCCAATTGGCCGGAAACAGGCGGTTTGCCGCCAGCGCCGCCTGCTGCACCGCCGCCAAGGTCACGCCGGCTTCTACCGTCATGGTGTTGTTATCGGCATCCACCTTAATGATTTGCTGCATGCGCTCGAAGGAGATCACCAGCGATTGGCCGCTGGCCAGCGGCGTGGCGGCACCACACAGGCTGGTATTGCCCCCTTGCGGCACGATGCTCACGCCATGCGCTGCGCACAGTTTCACCAGCTCTTGTACTTGCGCCGTGCTGTTCGGGCGGGCCACCGCCAGCGCCTCGCCCTGATAGCGGCGACGCTGATCCAAACAATACGGCGCCGTGTCGGCGCCGAACAAAATCGCATGGGATTGTTGCCATGCCTGCAATTGCGCGAGCAGTGTCATTACGGGTCTTGGGCCTTTCGCCTGCACGGCGAAAACGGGGTTAAAACGGGGGCGACGATGCCGATCGGCATTACCGTATAGCCACCCAGCCTAGCCTGATCAAAGCATAGCGGGCGATACCACCCCCAGTATATTACTTAAGCCAGCCAGAAATCCTGCCGGGCGGCGTGATGCTGAATCACGCGCTGGAAATGCGTCGGGTCTTTGGCGAAAGTCATCTCGCCAGCTGCCGGCTGGTAAAAATCCAGCAGGCGCGACACCCAGAAGCGCAGCGCTGCGGCGCGCAACATCACCGGCCAATCGGCCACTTCGGCCGCAGTCAGCGCACGTACGCTTTGATAGCCAGCCAGCATGGCACGGGCGCGGGTATCGTCGATCTCGCCATCGGCCAGCACACACCAGTCGTTCAGGGTAATCGCCAGATCGTAGAGCAGGATATCGTTGCAGGCGTAGTAAAAATCGATAAAGCCGCCCACTTCATCGCCATTCATCAGCGCATTGTCGCGGAACAAATCGGCATGAATCACGCCGCGCGGCAGCTGATCAAATTTGTGCAGCGATTGCAGCTGCACTTCGGCATGCAGCTGGGCCGCATCAGCTTCAGCCATATACGGATACATTTGCTGCGCGGTGTCGGTCCACCAGCGCGGGCCGCGCGGATTGGCCATCTGTCCGGCATAGCTTTGTGCGGCCAGGTGCATTTGCGCCAGCATTTGCCCCACCTGGCGGCATTGCGCGGCATTCGGCTGCTCGATTACCGCACCGGGCAGACACGGCACCAACAGCGTGGGCCGGCCATTGAGGGTATCAATATACTCACCCGCGGCATTGGCAATCGGCGCCGCAATCGCAATGCCCTGCTCGCCCAAGTGCACCATCAGGTTTACGTAGTACGGCAGCTCATCGCTGCGCAGGGTTTCAAACAGGGTCAGCACATAGCGGCCCTGCGTGGTGGTCACAAAATAATTGGTATTGGTGACGCCGGCGGCAATGCCTTTGAGCTCCAGCAACTCGCCTAGCGGGTAACGCGCCAGAAAGGGGCGCAGCTCGTCGGCACTAACAGTGGTAAAAACAGACATGAATACTCTCAGAATTCCAGCAACACCCACGTCGGGATGGCGATATTGCCCACATCGTCGCGGCGCATGAATTCGCCTTTGCCGGTCGGGTCGATCAGATAATAGGGTTTCCCCACTTTCGGGGTGACTTTCACTTGATACAACTTGCCGTGCAGACGGTATTCGGCAATCGTGGCATCCGCTTTTTCGATGATGCGCACTTCAGGGGCCTGTTCGGCCAAAGAGGGTGTGTCTTCGGTCGGCATGGGCGGTGGCAGATCGGCCACCACTTCGGCCAGCGCTGGGCTTGCCAGCAAAGTACTGAACAGCAGGGCCAGCAGGCGGGTTCGCAATTCACGCATGGCGTCACTCCTTGGTCGGTTCCGACGTTTATAATGCGGGCACTATTTCATTCAATATAGAGACTGCCCGCATGGCAACGCTGCTTTTAATCGACGGCTCATCCTATCTGTACCGCGCCTTTCATGCCATCCGCGAACTCAGTGCCCCGGATGGCACGCCGAGCAATGCGCTGTTCGGATTTGTGAACATGCTCAAAAAGCTGCGGGCGCAAACTCACGCCGATTATATCGCGTGCGTGTTCGATGCCAAAGGTAAAACCTTTCGCGATGACATCTACCCAGCCTACAAAGCCCAGCGCCCGCCCATGCCCGATGAGCTGCGCGTGCAAATCGAGCCGATTCACCAAGCCGTCGCCGCGTTTGGCATCCCGATTTTGATGCTCGAAGGCGTCGAGGCCGACGATGTGATCGGTACGCTAGCGCGGCAAGCCTCCGCGCAAGGCATCACCACGATTATGTCCACCGGCGATAAAGACATGTCGCAGCTGGTCGATGACTACGCGCGCATCGAAAACAGCATGACCGAAGAAGTGCTTGATCGCGATGGCGTATTTGCCAAATTCAACGTCTGGCCCGAGCAGATTGTGGATTACCTCGCGCTGATCGGCGACACGGTGGATAACGTGCCGGGCGTGCCCAAATGCGGCCCGAAAACCGCCGCCAAATGGCTGGCTGAATTTGGCAGCCTCGATAACATCATCGCCAACGCCGAGTCCATCAAAGGCGTGGTCGGGCAAAACCTGCGCGATACTTTGCAATGGTTACCCACCGCGAAAGAGCTGGTGACGATCAAATGCGACGTTGATCTCTCGGCCGAGCTGCCCAACGGCCTTGCCGATCTAACGCCGAAAGCCGAGGACAGCGCCACGCTGTTACAGCTGTTTACCCGCTTTAATTTCCGCACCTGGATGCGCGAGATGGAAGGCAAAGTTGGTTCAGCGGCCAAGCCCGAAGAACCTAAGGGTATCACCTCAGATCTCTTTGGTAACGGGCCTAGCGAGGCAATACCCGCTGAAGTATCAAATATCCCCGCCGCGCCCGTCGAGCGCCATTACGAATGCATCAACACGCCCGAACTGCTCGCCAAATGGATAGATAAAATCAGCGCCGCCAGCATCACCGCGTTCGACACCGAAACCGATAGCCTCGATCAAATGCAGGCGCGCTTGGTCGGCATGTCGTTCTCGGTGCAAGCGGGCGAAGCTGCCTACTTGCCGCTGGCTCACCACGGTGCCGACACCCCGGAACAACTGCCGTTCGACGCTACGCTCGCGCAACTGAAACCGTGGCTGGAATCCGCCGAGCATAAAAAAGTCGGCCAGAATCTGAAATACGATCAGCACGTTTTGGCGAACTTAGGCATCAATCTCACCGGTATCGCCGACGATACGCTATTGATGAGCTACGTGCTCGCCAGCCACGAAAAGCACAATATGGACGACCAAGCCACGCGTGAGCTCGGTGAAACGACGATTAAATACGAAGACATTTGTGGCAAAGGCGCCAAGCAGATTGGCTTTGCCGAGGTTGATCTGGATACCGCCACAGCGTATGCAGCGGAAGACGCCGACATTACTGGCCGCCTAGCTCATACCCTACTCCCTCGCTTGCAAGCCAACGCCGGGCTGCACTATGTGTACCGCGAAATCGAAATGCCGTCGCGCCAAGTGCTGTACGTGATGGAGCGTAACGGTATTTTGGTCGACGCGAACAAGCTCAACCGCCAAAGCCACGACATCGGCCTGCGCCTGATCGAGTTGGAGCAGCAAGCTTACGAGCTGGCGGGCCAGCCGTTTAACCTCGGCTCACCGAAGCAGCTCGGCGAGATTTTCTTCGACAAACTGAAACTCCCCGTCATCAAAAAAACGCCGAAAGGCGCGCCATCCACCGACGAAGAAGTACTCAGCGAATTGGCGAAAGACTACCCGCTACCGAAAGTACTGCTCGAACACCGCAGCCTCGCCAAACTCAAATCCACCTACACCGACAAGCTGCCGCTGATGATCAACGCCGCCACCGGCCGCGTGCACACCAGCTTTAACCAGACCGTGGCGGTCACGGGGCGTTTGAGCTCGTCCGACCCAAACTTGCAAAACATCCCGGTGCGCACGCCGGAAGGCCGCAAAATCCGCGAAGCCTTTATCGCGCCCGCGGGCTGCAAAATTGTCTCGGCCGATTACTCACAGATCGAGCTGCGCATCATGGCGCATCTATCCGGCGACGCCGCGCTGATCCGCGCCTTTGAGCAGGGGCTCGACATTCACAAAGCCACCGCAGCCGAAGTGTTTGGCGTGGGTCTGGATGAAGTGACCGGTGAGCAGCGCCGCTACGCCAAGAGCATCAACTTCGGCCTGATCTACGGCATGAGCGCGTTTGGCCTCGCCGCTCAGCTCGAAATCACCCGGGAAGCGGCGAAAACCTTTATTGAACGCTATTTCAACCGCTTCCCCGGCGTCGCCGAATACATGGAAGTCACCCGCGCCGCCGCGCGCGACGCCGGCTACGTCGAAACCGTCTTCGGCCGCCGCCTGTGGCTACCGGCGATCAAATCATCCAACGGCGCACAGCGTGCTGGTGCGGAGCGCGCAGCAATCAATGCGCCGATGCAGGGCACGGCGGCTGACCTCATCAAGCTGGCGATGGTGGCGGTGAATAATTGGTTAATTGCCGAGAAGTTGAATAGCCGACTGCTGTTGCAGGTGCATGATGAGTTGATCTTAGAAGTACCTGACGGTGAGCTGTCTTTAGTAACATCGCAATTACCGATCATCATGGCGGGTGTGGCGGAGTTGAAAGTGCCATTGCTGGCGGAAGTGGGCGTTGGGGAGAACTGGGAAGAGGCGCATTGATTTTTCGAGCCCAGCTAAGCAATTAAGGAAAAAATATGAATAAATACTACCCTCCAAAACATAATACTGAACAGTTTCACTGTATATATTGTGGTGTTTTTTCAAAACAAAAATGGGGTAGATTGCATTTTTCTCCATGGGATAGCAAATCGCCACTTCAATAGTGCAGCTGCGAACACTGTAACCAAATCTCATATTGGCACGAAGCGAAAATGATACTTCCATCAGAATCTCCAATCATGCCACCACATTCAGATATGCCTGCAGAAATAATCGATGAATATAATGAGGCCCGTTCAATCTTTGCCAAATCACCAAGAGCCTCAGCTGCCATGCTTCGTCTCGCAGTGCAAAAACTAGTAAAAATACTAGGTGAAAAAGGTGAGAACATTAATCAGGATATTAAAGCTCTCGTTGAAAAGGGTTTACCAGTACAAGTTCAGCAGGCTTTGGATTTTTGTCGGGTCGTCGGTAACAATGCAGTTCATCCAGGTGAAATCAATCTGAATGACTCACCTGAAATCGCTCAAAATCTCTTTTCTATGATTAATTTTATTGTCGAAGATCGCATTTCAAGACCAAAACAGATTGAAAACCTTTATATGTCCCTTCCTGAAGGCGCTAGAAAATCAATAGAAAAAAGAGACGAAAAAAATACATAATCAATTTTCGCTTTAGCGCTGCAATGAGTAATCGCCGAAGGTATTGCTCCGCATGCTCTAAACCTCAAAACCGCCAACCATGGCGGTTTTTCTTTATCTGCAACATTCATCCACCACGGATTAGCGGCTATGCGCCGCGGCACTGACTTTCCTTGCTTCGCCAAGGAAAGTCAGCAAAGGAAGGCGACCCCACATCTGCGTCGGCTACGCCGATGCCCTCGACTGCGGACGGATCGAGGCGGCGGCGGGACTTAACAAAACAGGCCCCGCCGAAACCCCGCCCCGCCCCGTTCTCGCTCGGCGCAGCTGTAGGGGAATTGGCGTAAACCAACGATTCATGCACATACCCACCACAGTGTAGCCCTGAAGGCTTTTTATTGATTAGCTTTGGTGGATATACCCCAACCGCCAATTAGCACAGATTGCCCGTGGAGACGCGCCGTTCGGGAGGCGCTTGGCAAGGTTTTAAGCCGCAACCTGTTTGAGCTGCGCGACGCTAGCGCGCAGCGAGTTT
>NZ_JTLG01000028.1:0-15245 GCF_000799095.1 Chitinibacter sp. ZOR0017
CAGCTACAGCCTCGATGGCGGCAAAACGTGGACAACGTACACCGGCGCGATTGCGCTGAAAGCCGGTACTAATGACATGCTGGTGAAAACGACCACCGCAGTAGATGCAGAGACTGATCCGAATGAGCGTTTCTCTCTTACTGCGAAGCTAACCAGCTTGGGTAAAGACTATAGCGATGTTGGTGAAGCCATCATTCAGGATGTGCCTAAGAACAACTCGGTGATTGCGGTGGATGACTACACATATGCTCGCGTAGGTCAGACTGTTACTTACAACGTGATGGGTAACGATCGTGATTTGGAAAATGATCCGATCAGCATTACCGGCACACCTATCGCAGAAAACGGCACTGTAGTGAAAAATGCAGATGGCACTTTGAGTTTTATTCCGAAGGCCGGCTTTATTGGTGATGCCAAAGTCACCTATACCATCACCGATGGCAAGGGTGGTTTTGATACTGCGGTGTGGTACATCAAAGTGGTGCCAAGCAAAGATGTGATCGGCGGTAGCGATTTGAACGACCAGATTACGGTGATGTATGGCGAAAGCCAAGACGGTAAAACCTTCTATGCCTCCTTGCAGGCTGGGGCGACCGTAAAAGACATGTACGGCAATGAGGTTACTAAACCTACCGCAGCGCTGGTGACTACTGATGGTGTGGATCAAGTCTTCTTTGCCGGGGCCTCAAATGATCATGTGGAAGCCGGTTCTGGTAATGATCTGATCTATATGGGCGATACGCTGCCAAACAGTGCTAACCCTGCCGTCACTCAAGCGACATTGCTGGGATTGACGGTTATGACCACCGATGACGAAAAAGCATTGGTTGATAGTGCTAATGCCAGCTTAACTTCGATCTCTACGCCGACTCAGAATATTGCTGACTACGCAAACGCAGGTTCTGGTGATGATATTGTCTTTGGCGAAAAAGGCACGGACGTACTGTATGGCAACTCGGGCAATGACAAACTGTATGGTGGCGTAGATAACGATGCGCTGCGTGGTGGTGACGGTAATGACTTGCTCGAAGGCGGAGCTGGCCATGACGTACTGCGTGGCGACGCGGGCTCCGATGTGTTCAAGTGGACCTTGGGTGACCAAGGCACTGCAGGTACGCCAGCACGCGACATTATTATGGACTTCAATAATGCGCGCGCCGGCAATGCCGCTGGTGATGTTGATAAGCTGGATCTGCGCGATTTGCTGCAAGGCGAGAACTCGAACAACATTACGCAATACCTGCACTTCGAAAAATCAGGTACCGACACCATCGTGCACATCAGCAGTAAAGGCGAATTCAGCGGCAGTAACTGGGTGGCCAAGGAAGATCAGGTGATTACGCTGCAAGGTGTAGATCTGACTACGGCTGGCAATGATCAGGCCATTATTCAAGATCTGATCAAAACCGGTAAATTGCTGGTGGACTAAGCGGTAGTTAGTCTTAACGTCCAAAACGGCGACCCATGGTCGCCGTTTTTTTATGCTCTTGTGGCTGAGTGTGTTGGCTAGCGAATGTACTGGCGGGTGTTTGGGCTGATCCGCTGGCTGGTGTGTTGGCTGCGCCAAATGCAACAGTGTTTCGAGCTGCGATCAGTTTTATTGGGTTGGCAAAAAGTCGTTCGACTTTTGATCTTCTTGTGGGTATGGCCTTGAAGGCCTTTTATTTATTGGTTTATGTGGCTATACCCTGTGCTGCGATATGATGCATGGCCATGCTATCGGCATGTTTTGAAATGACTTTTTTCTTTCATGCCCCTGCAACCTGAAATATGTCTAGATGTAACTTTCGCTACTTAAGCTGCCCGCTTTTGCCAAGGAGGTGGCTTATGCGGGTCTGGTTATGCTGGTGTGTATTGTGGCTGTGCGGAGTGGTGCACGCCGAAACTTATGTGTATGTGACGAACTCAACCGCGCATACGGTGCAGGTGTCGACCGTACAAAGCGGCGCTGGTAGTTTGGCCAAGGGTAATACCTGGGGCACCGAGGCGCCCGAGATTCCACCCTATGCCACCCGCAAAGTGCTGTGGATGAACCGCAATGTGGGCATCAAAAACGGCAAAACTTATTATTTTGATACCCGCATTCGCGCCGCTGGCAGCGTGGTTACGCTGAAACAAAAACTCACCGGGACTTTTTCTTCCAGCAATTTAAGCCATTCGGCGAGCGACGCGAGCTTTACCGATCCTTGGTATGGCGATCGTGACATTCATACCCGGGCTACGCAATACGCGGGCCTGGCGAGCAAGGTGTCTTACCGGGCAGAATTTACCGGTGGCTACGATGATCTGTATTACACCATCCAGCCGGATAACCAGCCAGAGCGTGCCAGCAAAGATAATGAATTCAAGCTGCTGACCTACAATCTGTGGGCCTTGCCGCCGGTGTCGAGCAATAACTGCGTGCGCTTGGATGAAATTGCCAACAATCTGGCCGGCTTTGATGCGGTGGCGGTACAGGAAGCCTTTGATAACGATTGCCGCGCCGCTTTCCTGAATAAGCTGCGTACGCAATTTCCGTATCAATCGTCTCTGGTGGATATTCCCGACAATATTTATCAGGATGGCGGCACGCTGATTCTGAGCCGCTGGCCGATTTTGCAAGACAAAACCATCGTGTTTGATCAGTGTACCGGCTCGGATTGCTTGGCCAATAAAGGCGCCAATTACGTGCAGGTGCTGAAAAAAGGCCAGATCTATCATCTAACCAATACCCATGCGCCCTCATTTGATAGCGATGAAGCACGGCAGCTGCGCAAATACGCCTTTGGCAAAATTCGTGGCCTGCTCGATGCTCAGAGCGTAGCCAGCCAAGATGTGGTGCTGATCGCCGGGGATATGAACGTCAATAAATACAAATTCCCCGATGATTATGCGCAGATGCTCAGCATTTTGCGCGCGACTGCACCAAGCAGTACCGGCTACAAAAACACCTTTGATGCCGGGGTGAACCTCAATGCGGGCAATGGGCTATCGGGCGGCACGGTGGAGTATCTGGATTATGTGCTGGTCGGTAGCGGCACGCGTCAGCCACTGAGTGCGAGCAACGATGTGCGTATTTTGCGTACTTTGCGCCCCGAGCTGTGGTCGATCCGCGATTTGTCCGATCACTTTCCGGTTGCCGGTTTGTTTAGCTTTTAATCATGCGGCCGAACCGAATTGCGATCATCGCGCTGGCCGCGCTCTGCGGCCTAGCCTGGTATGCGCTAGCGCCACACTCAACCGCGCTTGAGCCCGCGCCGGCGGTGGCGTCAGCCGCCACTGCGCACTCTGCCGCGGCGAGTTTTCCGGCCCGCTGGGGCCGGAGCACTTCGCCAGAGCTGGCTGCGCGGCAAGCTGCGCAATGGCAGGCGGCAGCGGGGCCAGTGCAGCAATGGGCCCAGCAAGGCCAGCTGCAGCGCTGGTGGCAACTGGCGCAGCAAGACTGCGCGCGCGCGGCCGAAACGGACTGCCGGGGTTATTGGCTAGCGCTGCTGGCGGCACAGCCGGCAACACCGGCGCAGCAAGTGTTACTGCAAGCTTTGCAAACGCTACCCAAGCTCAACGAAGCTGAGCCAAAACTGGTGCAATCGCTCAATACGCCGCTGGCCGAGCGGCTGGCTAAACTCAGCCAATTGCGCCAGCAGGTGATGGGGCCCGAGGTGGCCAAGGCGTGGTTTGGGCAAGAAGAAGCGCTGGTGGCGTATAAGGCCGCAGTGAATGATTTTGCCCGCCATGAGGCGAAAACCCTGCGCCAGCCAGCGCGGTTGCAAGCGCTGGAGGCGCTGCGGGTGCAGCATTATGGCGATTATTATGCCGAGCTGAAGGCCGCCGAAACACCGGCGCAACGCTTCGAGCTGGAATACCGGCTGGCCTTGCTCGATCAACCTAGCCCCGAGCAGGCCGCGCAGTTGCGGGAGCAGCTACTCAACCGCTATTTCGAGCCGCTGGCGGCCCGTGAGCGCGACGCGCAGTTCCGCCAGCAAGCCCAGCAGCAACAGCAACGGGCGAATTATCAGCAGGGCTTGCAGGCGCTGGCGCAGCAACGGCAGGCGCAAGGCTGGAGTGAAGAGCGCTATGCGCAAGCTTTAGCGCAATGGCGGGCGCAGGTGTTTGGCCCGGGGGCCTGAGCTTAGCGCGTGGTGGCCGGCCCTAACGGCTGGCCGCTGGGGCCAAACCATTGCCAGCTGAGCGCGGCGCCACGAATCTGCACGCGCAGATAGTTATTTTCAGCATAAAACTGCCGCAGTTGAATATCTTTGTACCCTGTTTGCGCGGGCTCAGGCGGCGAGGTGAGGGCAGAGGTGGTGAGCTCATGCACTACTTCTTGGCCAAACTGGCGGGTGAATTCGGCACTGTGATGGCGATCGCCGCTCATGTAGAGCAGGCGGCTGGCGGGCGGCTGCTGCAACAGTCGTTCGCGCCAGCGCTGCTGCTCGGCCGCCGCATGCGACCAGCCTTCTTCGTCTGGAGCGCCGACCCACCACTGGCTGCCGCCCAGCAACAGGGTATGGGCAACATCGCGTAGCTGTACTTGTTGGTGCAACCAAGCGAGCTGGGCCGCGCCAAAGAGCTGGCGCTGATAGGCCGGTACACTGCGGCCGCGTCGTGCGCTGCGGTTATCGGTGAACAAGAGCCGCACCTGCCCGAGCTGGAGCGCAAAATACGGCGTGGCACTGGGTGGGTTGGCCCACATCAGGGGAAACACCTGCGCGCTCAGTTTTGCGCTGGGGGCGCTGTTGTCGGCGTCGTTCAGGCCAAAATCGTGGTCATCCCAAATGGCATAGTTGGGCATGGCGGTCAGTAATTCGGCCAGCACGGCATGCTGGCGTTGCCGCTGATAGGCGCGGCACATGGCGCCCGCCTGGCTAAGATCATCGGGCGTGAAGTACAGATGGTCGCCCAGCCACAGCATGGCCGGATTGGGTTGCTGACGTGCATCGGCCACGATGCTGGCCAAAATCGGCTCGCGCCCAAACCAGCCCAGTTTTTGCAGGCAAGAGCCGATGTAGAGCGTGTGCTCGCTGGCTGGGGCGGCGGCGGGGAGCTGAAGGCTGCGCGCAGCGCCGAGCGTTTGATCGTTCACTCGCAGTTGCGCAGTCAGTGTTTGGCCGGCGAGCTGGGCCGGCAGCTGAAACAGCGCGCTCGTCCAGCCCTCAAGCATCTGTAGTTGCAGCGGTGCGAGCTGCAGCTGGGCCAGTTGCAACTGCAGTTTTGGATATACACCCGGTATGTATGCCCGTAGCAGCCAATCCCCATTTGCTATTTGACCCAATACCCATTGAGCTTCGGCTGGTGTTTGGCAAGCCGGCAGTAGTGCGTCAGCGGCGAGGCCCGCTAAAAACTGCCGCCGGGGCAAGACTGGGGCAAGGTCTAAACGGGTAGAAGAAGTGGCTGCTTGAGGCATGATCAATCGCTAGGAGCAAGGCTGGCACGGCGGTGCTAGTGGCTAAAGCGGGCGATTGTAATGCTTGGCGATGCGCCGTGCATGCCTAAGCGCAGGTGCACTGGCAGGGTGCTATACACGCTGCTAGTCTGAGTGGTGTCTTGCTGACTCGGATAACCCCATGCCACGCTGCTGGCTACTCTTTCTTTTGCTGGGTTGGTGCGCCACGGTGCCGGCGGCGCCGGCACTGAGCATCACGCTGAGTAATGGTGAATGGCCGCCGTATATGGGTGAAAAGCTGCCTGGGGGCGGGCGCTTAAGCCGGGTGGTGAGTGAGGCATTCGCGAGCGAAAATGTCAGTGTTCGCTATCAATTTATGCCCTGGGTGCGTGCGCTGCATGATGCGCGACAAGGGCGGGTGGCGGGCTCGGTGGGCTGGTTGCTCACCCCTGATCGACAGCGCGATTTTCTGTTTTCCGACCCGCTCTACACCGGCCGCGTGGTAATGTTTTACCGCCGCGATAGCACTGCGCCCTGGTCGCCGTGGCGCCTGATCAAAGGGCGGCGGCTGGGCTTATCACGCGGCTATGATTATGGCGCGGCAGTGTGGCCGGCGCTCACCCAGCCCAGCGCGCAAAATACGCTGGATGAGGCAGTAGATGATCTGACCAATCTGAAAAAACTGGCCGCCGGCTATATTGATGCCTTTCCCTGTGACGAAGCCGTGTGCTGGAATCTGATTCAAACGCATTGGCCGCCGGCGGAGCAAGGCCAATTTGCCACCACCAAAGAGGCGCTGCACGAGTCGCCGATCCATCTGGTGATTAATCGCCAGCATGAACACGCCCAAGAGCTGATCGAGCGCTTTAATCGCGGTTTGCATAAGTTAAAACGTAGCCCGCAATGGGCGCAAATCATGCCCGCTTCACCACGATGATGGACGGACAGTAGCTGGTGTAACCAAGAGAGAAAGAGGCGGTGCTAATTGTGATTGTTGGCCGTTAAAAACCAACAAAAAGACCATCAATGAAGTGGGACTTGCTTGTAAACTGTAGGCTTGCGTTGGAAACAGAAAACCCCGCAAACCTAGGTTTTACGGGGCTTATCGTACTTCTTTGGACACCCCTGGAAAGGGTGATGGTGCGCAACACGAGACTCGAACTCGCACGCCTTGCGGCACAGCGACCTCAACGCTGCGTGTCTACCAATTCCACCAATCGCGCACTAACTAACACTCACAAACGCTAATGAGGTATGCATTTCGTGAGGAACGGAATATTAACGGCTCGGCGGCGCTTTGTCTAGTGCTGTCTGCAAAATCGCGACTTTGCCGTGCCCGACTTGATGCACATTAAAAGGGCGGTCACACTCTTGCTATACAGTGTGTCGCAACCCCATTGGAGAATATGTGATGACAACTTCCGCTCGCTATCGCGTTTATGCACGCGCCAGCACCAAATTGCCAGAATCTTTGCGCAGCAACGATGGCATTCGCCAAGCCCTGTCTGCCGTTGAAGAATATTTCCCGCTGAAACTGACTCTGGAAGATCAGCATTTTGAATTGCTGAAAGCCAGCTCAAAAACCTTTGCCCGTTATATGGTGCCAGGCAGCTTGGTAGATGCGTCATTTCAGTTTGATGCTTTGTGCGAGATTTCGAGCGAGCTATTTAAAGAAGTGCGCGATGTACGTAAAAAAGTAAAAGACATCGTGAGCGATTACGAAGATGAACTGGAAAGCGATCACGTGGGCGCGCTGCAGTATGTGAAAGAATTCCGCTCAGAAATGGGCCCAGCTTTGGCCAAATCGATTGTATTGCGCCGTTTTGCTAACTGCGTTGATGCGGTGTTGTTGGCGCAAATCCAATACTCAGCTGAGAACGTTGAGATCGAGCTGCACATCGAAGAGCAAAAATAAGCTTTTCGCGCTTTAAGTAATAAAAAAGCCCCGCAGTGCGGGGCTTTTTGCTAACTGGCCATAGCGGCCAGTGCCGGGCTTAGCCGATGAAGGCACGTGCATTGCGGAACATCCGCAACCATGCGCCGTCTTCGCTCCAATCGCTTGGATGCCAGCTGTTTTGTACAGTACGGAATACGCGCTCTGGGTGCGGCATCATGATGCTAAAGCGGCCGTCGGCGGTGGTGACGCCGGCGATGCCTTGCGGGCTGCCGTTTGGATTGAGCGGGTATTGCTGGGTTGGCTTACCGTGGCTATCGATGTAGCGCATGGCCACCAGTGCCTGGCCGATATCACCTTGCTGGCTGAAATTGGCAAAGCCTTCACCGTGGCTCACCACCACGGGCATCTGGCTACCGGCCATGCCGTTGAAGAACAGCGATGGCGATTGCGGTACTTCCACCATCACAAAGCGCGCCTCAAACTGCTCGCTCTGATTGCGGGTGAATTTTGGCCAGTGTTCGGCGCCCGGAATAATACCCGACAAGTTCGCCATCATCTGGCAGCCATTACATACACCCAGACCGAAGGTGTCGGTCCGCTGGAAGAAGGCCTCAAACTGCGCCCGCGCGGCGGCATTAAACAGGATCGATTTGGCCCAGCCTTCGCCGGCACCCAGTACGTCACCGTAAGAGAAGCCACCGCAAGCCGCCAGGCCCATAAAGTCGCGCAGCTGGATACGACCACTAATGACGTCACTCATGTGCACGTCGGTAGCAGCAAAGCCCGCACGGGTAAAGGCAGCGGCCATTTCCACGTGACCATTCACCCCTTGCTCGCGCAGGATGGCAACCCGCGGTCTCGCCCCTTTGGCAATGTACGGCGCAGCGATGTCGTCGCTTGGGTTGTAGCTCAGTTTCGCAAATAGGCCTTTGTCGGCTTTGTCGGCGATACGGGCGTATTCGGCATCGGCGCAGGCAGGATTGTCGCGTAGACGCTGGATTTGCCAGCTGGTTTTGCTCCAAGCCTGATGTAGACTGATGCGTGATTCATCCAGCAGCAGACGATTGCGCTTTTTGATTTTCAGCTTGTCGTCAGAATTGGTGGTACCAATTACATGTAGCTCGCCAGCTAGTTGCGCCTTCATAAACGCGGCAATGACCGCTGCAGTGTCGCTACGGCGTACTTGCAGTACCGCACCCAGCTCTTCATTAAACAGCACGCCCATCACGCGGCCGTTTTCGGCGCGCGCCACGTCTTCCGGTGTGATTTCGTGTTGCTGACGCTGACGCACGCGGCGGTCAATACACAGCTCGTCGATTTCCAGCGTTACGCCGCAATGCGAGGCAAACATCATCTCGGTCACAGCGGCAATCAGGCCGCCATCAGAGCGGTCGTGGTAAGCCAAGATTTTGCCGTCTTGATTCAGCTGCTGTACGGTGGCAAAGAATGATTTCAGGTGCTCGACGCTCACCACGTCTGGCGCCCAGTTACCCAGCTGATTGTGCACTTGTGCTAGTGCCGAGCCACCTAGGCGGCATTTGCCGGTGCCCAGATCGATCAACAGCAGGTCGGTGTCGTGCTCGGTAGAGAGCTGAGGGGTCAGCGTTTTGGTTACGTCCGTTACTGGCGCAAAGCCGGAAATGATCAGTGACAATGGCGCCACCACGGCTTTCTTGTCGCCGTTTTCTTCCCATACGGTTTTCATCGACAGCGAGTCTTTGCCCACTGGAATCGATACGCCGAGCTGGCGACATAAATCTAGGCCCACGGCCTTCACGGTGTCGTACAGATTGGCGTCTTCACCTGGGTGGCCCGCTGGGGCCATCCAGTTGGCAGAAAGCTTCACATCGCCCAGTTTGGCGATCGGCGCGGCAACCAGATTGGTCAGTGCTTCACCCACGGCCATCCGGCCAGAAGCTGCGGCGTTGATCAGTGCCAGCGGGGTGCGCTCACCCATGGCCATCGCTTCACCTTGCAGGGTGTTGTAGCCCATCGTGGTGACCGCTACGTCGGCCACAGGCACTTGCCATGGGCCTACCATCTGATCGCGAGCGGTAAAGCCGCCCACGGTACGATCGCCGATATTGATCAGGAATGATTTATCTGCCACCGATGGCAGTTGCAGTACTTTGTACAGCGACTCTTTCAGATCCAGCGCCGATGAATCGAATACTTTGAGCTCGGGTTTAACCCGCGTTACATCGCGCGTCATTTTGGGTGGCTTGCCCAGCAGCACGTCCATCGGCATATCGACTGGCTTGTTGCCGAAATGCGGGTCTTCTACCGTCAGGTGGCGCTCGGTGGTGGTATGGCCAATCACCGCAAACGGGCAACGCTCGCGCTCACAGATCGCCTCAAAGGTCAGCAAATCGCTTGGGTGAATGCCGAGCACGTAGCGCTCTTGCGATTCGTTCGACCAGATCTCTTTCGGCGCCATGCCGTGTTCTTCGATGTTCACTTTACGCAAGTTAAACACCGCACCCATGCCCGCGTCGTTCACGAGTTCCGGGAAGGCATTGGAAATGCCGCCCGCGCCCACGTCGTGAATCGATTGGATTGGGTTTTTGTCGCCCAGCTGCCAGCAGCGGTCGATCACTTCCTGACAGCGACGTTCCATTTCCGGGTTGCCGCGCTGCACCGAGTCAAAATCGAGGTCCGCCGCGTTCGCGCCGGTATCCATAGACGATGCAGCGCCGCCGCCCATCCCGATCAACATGCCCGGGCCACCAAGCTGGATCAGCAACGAGCCATCAGGCAGGCCGTTCTTGGTGACGTGGGCGTCGTTGATATTGCCCAAGCCACCGGCGATCATGATTGGCTTGTGGTAGCCACGGCGCTCGCCATTTACGTCCAGCTCGAACGTACGGAAGTAACCGGCCAGGTTCGGGCGACCAAATTCATTATTAAATGCCGCGGCGCCAATTGGGCCTTCGATCATGATGTCGAGTGCCGAAGCGATGCGATCTGGCTTGCCGTAAGCCGGGTCTTCCCAGTCTTGCACGTAGCCAGGGATATTCAGATTCGAAACCGTGAAGCCACACAAGCCCGCTTTCGGTTTCGAGCCACGACCGGTGGCGCCTTCGTCACGAATCTCACCGCCCGAGCCGGTGGCCGCGCCGGGGAACGGAGAAATCGCCGTTGGGTGATTGTGCGTTTCCACTTTCATCAGAATGTGGGTTTTTTGCGTTTCAAAGCCGTATTCCGCGCCGTTGCTGGCAGGGAAGAAACGCTCGATTTGCGCGCCTTCGATGACGGATGAGTTGTCTGAGTAGGCAACTACCGTGCCTTCTGGCGAGGCTTTGTGCGTTTCGCGAATCATGCCAAACAAGCTGTAATCTTGTGCTTGACCGTCGATGATGAAGTTCGCATTAAAAATCTTGTGACGGCAATGCTCAGAGTTGGCCTGCGCAAACATCGTCAATTCAACGTCGCTGGGGTTGCGGCCCAGCTTGGTGAAATTGGCCACCAAATATTCGATTTCGTCGTCCGACAGGGCCAGGCCGTATTCGCCATTGGCGCGCTCCAGCGCGGCGCGACCACCGCCGAGGATATCCACGGTTTCCAGTGGTTTGGGCTCAAAGTGGCGGAAGAGCTCGTTGCCGGCTTCCAGACCGCGGAAAACCTGCTCGGTCATCCGGTCGTGAATCAGTGGCAGCAACAGATTTTGTTCGGCGGTTGACAGCGGCTGGCCATCGGCCTTGCTGGCGTACAGCGCCATGCCGCGCTCGATGCGGGCGATTTTGCCATCCAGTCCGCAGTGCAGCGCGATGTCGGTGGCTTTGGAAGACCATGGCGAAATAGTGCCCAAGCGGGGCAATACCAACAGCGGGGTGCCGCTAGCCAGCTCGGCCGCCGCCGGCTCGCCGTAGCTCAGAATGCGCGCCAGTACCGCGTGTTCTTCGTGGCTTAGTTCGGCAGTCAGTTCGGCAAAGTGCCAGTATTCGGCATACAGGTTGACGCTCAGCCCTTGCGCGGCCAGCGCTGAGGTGAGTTTTTCAATCCGGAACGGTGACAGCGCGGTACCGCCGCGTAGTTGGAGCACATTGGCCATGTCTTGTTAACCCAGAAATGTGGCAAAAAGTACGTAATGATACCGAAAATTGCCTTGATTTAGGGGAAAGAAAACATCTGCTTAGCCGCAAAACCACTGGCTTGCAAGGCGCGTCATGCTACTGGCAGACCCTTGCAGGGGCGTCTGTGGGGCGGTGGGGCGTTGCCGAAAGCTCTGGCAAAAGTCGATTTTTAGGGTATTGCTCTGCGAGGTTTGAATTATTTTGCTTGGATGGCAATACCCCTGGTGGGTTTGCCAAGGCGGCTGTGCTGGCGAAAATCGCTTGGGGTTTGACCGGTATGCGCTTGGAAATGCCGGTAAAACAGACTGCTGCACGGATAGCCACTTTGCGCCGCAACCCAGGCCACACCGCGCTCACTGCTCACCAGAAGCTGGCAGGCGTGGGCAATGCGCAGCCGGCTCAGTTCGTGACTGAAGCTCGATTGCAATTGCTGGCTAAAAAGGCGTTTGAGCGTCGTTACGCTGCAGGCCGCAGCGGTGGCCACCTCATCCAGCGTCAGTGGGGTATGAAAATGTGCCTGCATATGTGCCATCGCCCGCTCCAGCCGGCGATCAGGGGTGGCCGCGGTGGCTTCACCGGCAATAAAGCGGGCGGCACTGTCGTGCTGCAGCGCCGCCAGAATATCCAGCAAGGTCGTCAGTCGCTGCAGGCCTTGTAGTTCATGCATATGCGCCAGCTGGCGAGCCAGGCTTTGCGCGCAGCTGGGGCTAAACACCACGCCTTGGCGAATGCTGGCCAGCCATTGGCACAGCGGGCGGATCTCGGGCAGGCCATGTTCGGCCAGCGCGACTAGCCAATCGAGGCGAAATAAGACGACTTGCAGCTCGATATCGCGGGCATCCACCCGTGGGCCGGCTTGCCAGCTGTGCGGCTGGTTGGGCGCTACCAGCGCCAGATCACATTGCTGAAACTGCGCGCGATCACTGCCAATTTGCCGCAGCCCTTGCGCGCCCAGGGTGAGGGTGAGCTCAAATTCAGGGTGAAAATGCAGATTAAACGGAATCTCAGCGGCCACATGATGATTCAGCCGCCATGCGTGGCCTTGCGAGTTGCCGATCCATTCCCGTATCAACATGCTTGTTTCCCCTTTTGAGCTGATTGTAGGGTGAATTGGGCTGATAGTGGAATAGCCGCGCCACCTGCGGTCTATAAATACGCTCAAGCAGCGCTGGCGCAGCATTCGGGCGACAGCGGCTGACCTTGGCTTGGCAGAGCACGCATCGCGCTTCTACACTGTCTGGGTGCAGGGTCAACCCACTATTTCATCCTGAGGGAGAATACATAATGAATAAGCCAGCTGGTGCGCACCTCCATTTAGCCTGGGCATGTAAAACCAATGCCCACAACGGTGATAATTTTCTCGCCGCGCTCACGCTGACCAATCTGTCAGATCAAGTGCTGCCAGCCTCAGGCTGGGCGTTGTACTTCAACACTTGCCGCAAAATCAAACCCGAAACTGTCACTGGTAACGTGCTGGTGACGCACATCAACGGCGATTTCTGGAGCTTGGCGCCGGCAGCAGGTTTCGCGCCGCTACAGCCGGGCGAATCTCGCACTTTTGATTATGAAGGCCTGTTCTGGGTGATTAGCGAAACCGATGCGCCGCTCGGTTTCTACATTGTGTACGACCCCAATACCCCACAAGCGCAAATGCAAGTGATTGGCGACCCGCATATCGCCCCATTTGCCACCGAAGGCCAGCGCAATCGCAATGACAGCGATGAAGTTGCCCTTGCCAGCGCCGGCAAAACCTTTGCCGATAACGCCGGCCTGAGCCTGTTGCCGGCCGAAGCAGTGAGCAAAATTACCCCGACGCCGCTGCAATTTACCGCCGGTGCCGGGCAATTTGTGATCAATGCCAGCACCTTTATCGTGCATGGTGCAGAGCTGGCGAATGAAGCTGCCTTATTGCAGGCGGCGATTAAAGATGTCAGCGGGCAAACGCTGCAACGCGCAGCCTTCAAGCCGGCTGGCGCGGCCGCGATTGAGCTGAAAATCGCCCCTGTGACAGTGAAAGATACGCTGGCTCCAGGCGAAGCCTATCAGCTGCAAGTGAGCGCAGAGGGCATCGTGCTTACCGGCGCCAGCGCTGCGGGCGTGTGCAATGCCATTCAATCGCTGCGTCAATTGCTGCCAGTTGCTGCATATCTGAACCCGCAAGCCGAGCTGGCCGTGGCCGCCTGCCAAGTGCAAGACGCGCCGCGCTTTGCCTATCGTGGTTTGCACCTGGATGTGGGTCGTAACTTCACCAGCAAAGAAACAGTGCTGCGTCTGCTGGACTGCATGGCGCTGTATAAACTCAACCAATTCCACTTCCACCTCACCGACGATGAAGGTTGGCGCCTGGAAATCCCTAGCCTGCCGGAGCTGACCGAGATTGGTAGCTTGCGCGGTTACACCGCGGACGAAACCGATAACCTCGTGCCATGCTTTGGCTCGGGCGGCGACGTAGCGGGTAAAGCCGGTAGTGGTCATTACAGCAAAGCCGATTTCATTGAAATCCTGAAATACGCCACCGCGCGCCACATCGAAGTGGTGCCCGAAATCGACGTGCCAGGCCATGCCCGCGCTGCGATCAAAGCCATGAATGTGCGCTACACGCGTCTGATGGCCGAAGGCCGCGAAGCGGAAGCCAAGCAATACCTGCTGTGCGACTTTAACGATGCTTCGGTGTATGAGTCCGTGCAACTGTGGCACGACAATGTGATCTGCATTGCGCTTGAGTCGTGCTACAACTTCATCGAAACCGTGCTGCACGATGTGAAAGCCATGTTTGAAGAAGCTGGCGCGCCATTCACCACCATGCACACCGGCGGCGATGAAGTGCCTAATGGCGCGTGGGAAAAATCACCGATTTGCCAGGCCTTTATGCAAGAAAAAGGCATGACCAAAATCGTTGAGCTGCAAAATTACTTCCTCGCCCGTTACCGCGATCTGCTGAAGAAATATGGCCTGGTGTTTGGCGGCTGGGAAGAAATTGCGCTGGTGAAAAAAGAAGTCAACGGCGAGCATACCCACGGCCCGAACCCTGAGTTTGTGAACGCCAATTTCCGGCCGTATGTGTGGAATAACGTATGGGGCTGGGGCCAGGAAGACTTCGCTTACCAATTGGCCAACGCCGGCTACAAAACGGTGTTGTCGAACGTCACCAACCTCTACTTCGATCTGGCCTATGCCAAAGATCCGCTAGAGCCGGGTTACTACTGGGGCGGCTTTATCGAAACCCGTGGCGCGTATGAATTTGTGCCGCTGGATATTTTCACCACGGCCACCGTCAATCTGTTTGGCAAGCCGCTGGATAAAGACAATATCGCCAGCAAAGTCCGCCTGACACCAGAAGGGATTAAGAACATCATCGGTATTCAAGGCCAGCTGTGGGCTGAAAATATCCGTGATCGTTCGCGGCTGGAATATCTGGCCATGCCACGGATTATCGCGCTGGCCGAACGCGCATGGGCGAAAGACCCGGCCTGGACTTCAATCGCCGATGTGGCCGCGCGCCAAGCCAAAATGGACGCAGACTGGAACGAGTTTGCCAACCGTTTGGGCCAGCGTGAGCTGCCACGTCTGGATGGCTTCCCGCGCGGGGAAAGCTTTGGTGGCTACGGCTATCGCATCCCATTGCCAGGCGTGAAAGTGGAAGCCGGCCAGCTGTATGCCAATGTGGCGGCGCCAGGCTTGGCGATTCGCTACACCACCGATGGCTCAGACCCAACTCCGGCGTCGGCGCTGTACACCGGCCCAGTAGCGGCCACGGCGACAATGAAAGTAGCGGTGTTTAGCAGCAGCAACCGTCGCAGCCGCGTGGTTAGCGTGTAATTAACTGCGGCAGCAATAAAAAGCCCCGCTATGGCGGGGCTTTTTTTGGACCTGAGCGAGCGAGATTACGCCAGCCGACGGTAGCCCGGTAGAG
>NZ_JTLG01000029.1:0-107949 GCF_000799095.1 Chitinibacter sp. ZOR0017
AAGAGCTGGGCTTTTTGCTTTGCGCGGCGGAAGTGGAAAAGCGCTGAACACCGGCAAAGCAAAGCCTCGCACAACACCCACGACAGCAGCACCGCGAACCGGCCACGCCCAAGCCAGCGGCGTAGCAAACCAACCCCAAAAACAAAGCCCAGCTACGCTGGGTTTTGCTCATTCAGGCATAGAGACAATCGTAGATCGATTGCAGATTGAACTGAGGGTATATCGCTCAGGTGCTTTGAAATGAAAGGGTTGGGCAATATACCCACACGGGGTTACAAGGCAAACCGTTGCCGCAGAGGGGCTGGCAGCCGTGCGAACAGCGGGGAAAAGTCGGTGGCATCCATCAAATTTTTAAGCTGCAAGCCCAACTCGGTGTCGCCACTAATCCGCAAACGGCGTTGGAAGAATAGCGTATCGGGGTCTTCTTGCCGGCGCGCGAGTATCCAGTAGTCGGCGAGGCTTGCAGCAAAGCAGACATCGGCGGGCGCTTGGCTGGCGATAAAGCGGCCATTGGCAAAGCTGTAACTGAGGCCGCAGCCTAGATCGCTGACTTCGAGGCGAACAGTGCGGCCCTCTAACCAGCTAAAGTCTTCTTCTGGCCATAGCGGTTGTTTCACCCAGTTGAGGGTTTGGCTCAGGATGAATGCGGGTGGTTGCTCCGGCAGCTTTTGCAGGGCTTTTTGTACTAGGGCAGGTAGCTTGACCATTAGATTGTCTCCAACTGAGCCGTCGGGCGAATGCCAGCTTGGCCGTGCCAATAACCGTTCACGATGCCTTCGGGATGAATTTGCAGCCAGTCGATGGTATGAGGCTGGGTATGGATCTGCGCGCTATAGGCAGCAATGATTTCAGCGGTATACCCCGGCTGCGGGCTGATGCGTAGGTAATCGATGCCCTGCAGTTGTGGGATGTCGGCAATCAAGGCATGACAGGCAGCGGATTGAGTCTGGATGCCATTCAGGCGCAAGAACGCCTGCCCCTCGCGGGTGTGGAGGGCGAGCCCAATGGGGTGATCCAGGCATTTGAACTCACAGGCGTCTTTATTCAGATCATAGTGACGCGCGGTAAAGCAGCGGGCGGAAAACGCCAAGGGCAGGTGCCCGTGCGCAAACAACTCGGTTTCGAGTGTACTGGTGCGCTCGGCCAGGATTTGCGTCACCATACTTTGGCTGGCTTCCAGCGGCGGTAGCCAGCGCACCGCGCCAGCTTGGGCGTGCCAATCTAGCGTGTTGCCGTTATAAATATTCAAATGCGTACCGGCCACATAGGGGATCTCGCTTTGCCGGGCCACGCGTATCGCCCCCAGATCATTAGCTTCCAACCAGCCACCCGCGGCGGCCAGGCGGCGCAGGCTATTCAGATCTGAGCCCGACTCCAATACCGCTTGCGAGCTAAAAACTACCTGCTTGCCCTGTTGCGCCAGCTCTTGGCCGAGGGCCAGCCAATCGGCGGTTTTCAATTCATGGCGGCGAGCACAAACGACTTCGCCCAGATAAATGGTGGCCACTGGCCAATCGGCGGCGGCGGCATAAAAATCGAGCACTTGCTGGCGTGGCCAGTAGTACAAAATAGGGCCCAGAGTCAGTTGCATGGGGCTACTCCAATTAGGTCAAGTCACTCGCCATTAACGCCAGGGGCGGCTGTAGGCGCCTAGCGTTTGCTGATGGCCTTCCGAGACTTTGTTCAAGGCCTGTTGCCACGCCGGTTTGACCGAATAGCGTGGGTCGGCGGCGGCATCCAGTGCGGCGCGTAATGTTTTGGTGACTTCGGCGGTATAGGCAGGGCTGCGCTGACGACCTTCCACCTTGATGGCTTTGACGCCGATGCGCAGTAATTCGGGCAAGACGGCGAGCGCATTCAGGCTGGTGGGTTCTTCCAGCGCGTAATAGGTGGCGTCGTTGACTTCAAAGCGCCCTTTGCACAGCGTGGGATAGCCGGCGGGCTCATCAGCGGCGAAATGGTCAATCAGGATGCCATTCAGCCGTGTAGACATGGTATCGCCCTGTGGAATCCATTGCACATGGCTTGCAGGCGAACACACCCCATGGGTATTGGGTGACTCGCCGGTGGCGTAGCTGGATAAAATGCAGCGGCCTTCCGCCATCACACACAAACTGCCAAAGCCAAACACTTCGATTTCCACGGGCGTGTTTTTGATCACGTATTCCACCTGTGGCAAGGTCAGTACCCGCGGCAGAACCGCGCGACGAATGCCAAAGTAATCGTGGGCCAGATTGACGGCCTCAAAATTGGTGGCCGAGCCTTGCACCGATAAATGCCGATGCAAGGTAGGGTGAACGCGGGTGGCGTAATCTAGCAAACCGAGGTCGGCCAGAATTACGGCGTCGGCACCGGCATCGGCAGCGGCATCAATGGCGCGATGCCACTCGGCCACGCGGCCGGCTTGGGCATAGGTGTTGATGGCGATCAGCACACTTTTGCCGTGCTGTTTGGCGTAATCGATGCCGGTTTTAATTTGGGCGTCGGTGAAATTGAGCCCGGCAAAGTTGCGGGCATTGGTGGCATTTTTAAAGCCCAGATACACGGCATCGGCGCCATGGTCGACCGCGGCTTTCAATGCGGGCAGGCTGCCGGCCGGACAAACCAGCTCGGGCAGGGCAGTAGCAGGCATGATGGGGCCTCTTTTGTGCAGATGCGTACAAAGACGGATGAAAGAGCTTAGGCCGCCGCACTGGCCAGAATGTTAATCCAAGTCAAGGTTTAGGCCTTCTGCGGCGCTAATCTGCCCAGTGTTGCGGCGCGCAAAACAGCCGAAAAGCGGCTAAAACCGCGAATTAGGTAAATTAATTAGGGGATTAGTGCAATTCTGGCTTGGCGTGCGCGCTGTCTTGCTAGAAAATACGGGTACGCATCTTATTGGCTACAGGCGAAGTTGCCAGCTACCCGCTCGCAACTCGACACCTAGAAGGGATTACACAATGAATATCGCAATGATCGGTTTGGGTAAAATGGGCGGCAATATGGCACGCCGTCTCGCGCGCGGCGGGGCCACTGTGTTTGGCTTTGACGTCAGCGCTGAGACTCGGGAAGGTTTGGCTAAAGAAGAAGCCAACTTCCGTGCTTTTGCCTCTGTACCTGAGCTGATCGCTGCGCTGCCTACCCCGCGCGTGGTATGGCTGATGTTGCCATCGGGCGAGATCTCTGAAGCGGCTTTTGCCGAAATGAAAACGCTGCTGGCCCCGGGCGATCTGATCATCGATGGCGCCAACGCGATGTACAAAGACAGCCAGCGCCATGCGGCTGAATTGGCTGAGCTGAACATCAAATTCGTTGATGCGGGCGTTTCTGGCGGTGTGTGGGGCCTGCAGAATGGTTATTGTTTGATGTTTGGTGGCGATAAAGATGCCGCTGAAATCGCCACGCCATTTATGAAAATCCTGGCGCCTGCTGCTGATCGCGGCTGGACGCATACTGGCCCAGCTGGCTCTGGCCACTTCACCAAAATGCTGCACAATGGTATCGAGTACGGCATGATGCAGGCCTTTGCTGAAGGCTTTGCCATGCTGAAAGCGAAAAAAGAATTCGATCTGGATGTGGCTGAAATCGCTGAAACTTGGCGTCATAGCTCGGTTGTGCGCTCTTGGCTGCTGGATCTGGTGGCCGAATCGTTCTCGCACGATACCGAGCTCGAATCGCTGAACCCATTCGTACCTGATTCAGGGGAAGGCCGCTGGTCGGTGCTGGAATCAGTGGAGCTGGGTGTACCAGCACCGGTGATGGCAACCAGCCTTTACTCGCGCTTTGCTTCACGTGGCAACGACGATTACGCGATGAAAATGCTGTCGCTGATGCGTAATGCCTTTGGCGGTCACGCCATGTCGAAAAAATAAGCGGCCTGCCTTGCTGCAGAAATAAGCGGTCACGCGATCTAGACGATCCAGTAGAAATCAGCAGGCGGCAGCAACCGCCTGCGTCGGCTTAAACCGCGTAGGCCACCCAAAACGCCATCATCGATGGCGTTTTTTTACGCCCATTGTCTCGCCATTTCGCGGTAATCCCGCGATAATTGCACCTCTTTGATTGTTTCGCGGAATCAACGCCATGCACCATCAGCACATGCTCAAATCTTATGTTTATCACGGCCTGACGGCTGGTCCCAAGCTGGTGGTGTTGGGTGCCGTGCATGGCAACGAGATTTGCGGCCCAATCGCGATTGAGCGCGTGATGAACGAGCTGGATTCCGGCCAATTGGTGCTGCAGCGCGGCCAGATCACGTTTATTCCGGTGACCAATCCGCTGGCGCATGCCAAAAATGAGCGCAATGGCGATCGCAACCTGAACCGCAATCTGCGCCCGAATGCGTTGCCACATGATTTTGAAGACCGCATCGCCAATATGCTCTGCCCGATCTTGGAGCAGCAGGATGTGCTGCTGGATCTGCATTCCACCACCAACCCACCGGGCGAGCCATTTATTATGCTCGGGCCTGAAAACAACGATGGCGAACTCTCGCCATTTTCTCGTGCCGCTGAAGAAGAAGCGCTGGCAATGCGCCTTGGTCCTAAACGCATTGTGGAAGGCTGGCTGGAAACCTACGCCGAAGGCGTGAAACATCGCCTGGCGCACAGCAAGGCCAGCGAGCGCGCGCACATGCTCAGCACCGACCCAAGCTACGGCGTGGGCACCACCGAATACACCCGCGCTCACGGCGGTATCGCGCTCACGCTGGAATGCGGTCAGCATCTGGACGCCGACGCGCCCGAAGTTGCCTATCAGGCCATCCGCAATACCATCGCCCATCTGCATCTGGCCGATGTACCAGCCCCTGCGGTGCAAACCGAGTTTGAATTACTGAAACTCACGCAAGTGATCGATCGCCATGATCTGGGCGACGCCTTTGTAAAAACTTGGGCCAGCTTCGATAAGCTGCACGCTGGCGATCTGATCGGCCACCGCGTGGATGGTAGCGCGGTGACCGCACCTGCCGATGGCTATATTTTGTTCCCGAATCCCGCGGCTAATCCGGGCAATGAGTGGTTCTACTTTGCGCAGCACAGCGATCGCTTGGTTGATGGGATGCATTCCACCCGTACGGCCTGATGGGTATAGCCCGCTGGGCTAGATCTAAATTGGCTTCTAGTCATATACCCAAAGCCGCCTGTTCGCAGGCGGTTCAGGCTGCGACCAAAGTGCAAGAGCAATCTTCTTCAAGTCTCGGCCAAGCCGAGCCTAGGAAATCAGGCTGTGAATCTGCAGCCTTGATGTTCTATACCCACCCCTCCCGTACCCTCCTTGAGGGGAGCCTCGCTTCGCGAGTGGGGGTAAACAATCTGAGCCGCCTGTTCGCAGGCGGTTTTTTATTGGGGCCTGCCGCAGCGACACCTGCGCTGGCGCGATAGTGCTGGGCGGGGCAAACGCGGTAGCATCAGGGCTTCGCTGATTGCCGCCCAGGTGTTGCCATGTCTGCCCAAACCGTTACGGCCTTGCTGGATGATATGCAATTTGTAAACCCGCCCCTGCATGCCATCGTGCAAGCCGTGCGCCAGCGGGTGCAGCAGCTATTTCCCGATTGTGGCGAGGTGGTGAAATATGGCGGCATTTTGTTCACCGCCGAGGTGCAATTTGCCGGCGTATTTGCCTATCAGGCGCATGTATCGGTGGAGTTTGGCCACGGCGCGCAGATCGCCGATCCATTTGGTTTGCTCGAAGGTCAGGGCAAAGGCCGGCGGCATCTCAAATTACGCACCTTGAGCGATCTGGATGACAAACATTTGCCTGAATATTTGCTGCTGGCGCAGCAAGCGGCGCGGTTGGCGCAGGCCTAAATCGTTCGCCCGACTATCCTGCGGGCAGAAATAACAACGCCTGCCCGCTCGGCGGACAGGCGTGTGCTGAAGAGGCCTACGCGAGCGGATTAAAGCTTGCGTGGGTCAAAGTTATTGTACTTTTCCAGCTTGAGTGCAGTGGCGATTTTTTCCCAGCTGGTGAATTTCAGATTGGTTTGCGCGGTCACGCCATCCAGATTATTCAGATCGTCGTTGTAGCCGTCCTGAGTCACTAGCAAACCAAACGGATAACCTGGCAATTGCAGTGCCACCACATCCGCACCATCACATTCCTGCACCCCTTCGGTATTGCCATTCGGCCCCTGGCTGAGACGGAAGCCTTGCTTGAGTACCGGTTTGGCATTGCCATTGAGGGCAAACACCGCAAAGCTATCGTCATACGGCGCATCGCTGACATTCGGCGCACCACCGTGGGCGCCACCCTGGCTCGAAGCGATCAGATAGCCGGTGCCATTCGGGCCGTAATAAATGCTCAGGCCTTCCAGATCGCGGCTGATTTTGCTCTCCGGGTTAAAGAAGCTGTGTTTCACCACGGTGGCAGGCGTGCCGGTGGTGTAGGTTTCGCGGCTACTACCGCGGGTTTCGTACACTGGCTGGGTATCGGCCTGACCGGTTTTTAGGTCCACTCGCCAGATGCCTACGTCTTCTTGGCCTGCATAGAGCATGCCATTGCGCTGATCGACCACCATGCCTTCAAATTGCGGGCTCCAGTCGCGGGTGGCATCCAAGTCATTGGTTTCTCGCAGATTTTGCCCGCGCCAGCTGTATGGGAAGCGCCAGTCGCGGCCCGCCACCGCCACCACATTCACGGTGCCGCCGGCTTCGGCGATCAATTCAAACTGACGAATACGCGCCTGTTTACGCTGATTTACCAGCACAAAATGTTTGCCGCTGGCTTTGTCCGAGAAATGGGTAATGCCATAGCCGGTGTTTTGTTTGGATACCGCAATCGCCGCATCTTTGCTCGCGTCGCTCTCGCTACCCTCGGTCGGAACGGTCGGGAACAGGCGCAGCGGGGTGGCCGAAGTGATATCGCTTAGTGGTGTGGTGCTGTTATTCGGATCGATTTTCCACACCCGGATCAAATCCTGGCCACGGTCGGTGGCGATGGCCAGATCGACGGTGCTGTTATCGTCCAGCTTAAAGCCATACACGATATCCACATTGTTGTAGCGGCTTTTGCCTTTGCTATCGTTATTCAGCGCACCTGGACCGATGCTCTGCACCAATTGCCCTTGCAGATCATAAACCCGCATCCCACCATCCTTGATGGCCGTTACGACTAAGCTTTTCGCGCTTTGGCTGGGGTGCACCCAAATGGCTGGATCATCCACATCGCCAGCGGCGCTCAGCACATTTTCGGTCTCGGCATCAAAGCTGACCGCGCTGACGGTATAAGGCTGCACGGTCGGAGCCGGGGTCGCCGTCGCAACCGGCGTGGCCGTCGGGGCCGGCGTCGCAGCCGGATCAGTGATATCACCGCCACAGGCGGTTAAAAGGGCGCTGAGCACACTCAGACAAAACAAATGGCGCATATTTTTGTAAGTGGGTTAGGGAAAACCCGAGGAGCTTACGCAGCAAAGCTTACAAATTTGTGGCGGATGCGTGATGGAATGATGACGATGGTTAGCCGCTATGTATCAATGAGGCCGACCGATCACCGCGCTGATCTAGGGGTATATGGCTACTGCGGTTTTTAGCGTTAATCCTTGGTCATATACCGGTATGGGTATTTTGATCTCATTGTTAATTAAGAGAATATTTGAGTAAGATGGCCGTTGAAAAAGATCAGCACGCAGTCAGTTTTTCTTAGCTTGGATGTGTGCGCCGCAAAAAAGTAAAGGGAGAAGGTCTATGCCGTTATTGCTAGTGGGGTGGGTCGTACAAATTTTCTTGATTATCCATGTGGTGCGCACAGGGCGGCCCACATGGTGGATTTGGGTTTTATTTGCCGCCCCCTTTATTGGTGGCCTGGCCTATTTTGTTGTTGAATTGCTGCCGGGTAGCCGAGCAGAGCGGCAGGTGGCCAAGAAAGGCCGTGACCTCGTCAAATCGCTTAACCCTGATCTTGATTTGCGCCGCCGTGCTCAAGAGCTGGCCATTTGTGGCAGCGTGGATAACAAACGCAAATTAGCGGAAGAATGCTTGGCGCGGGGGATGCCGCAAGATGCCGTTGAGCTTTACGCCAGTACCTTAGCCGGCCCGCATAAAAATGACCCGAATTTGCTGTTTGGTCTTGCCCGTGCGCATTTTGCCAATGGCGATGCCGCGGCGGTTGAACGTTTGCTGAATCAGCTTGAAGGCGAGCATCCGCAGTTTCAGCGAGAAGAGCGGCAGTTGCTGCGGGCAAGAAATGCAACTTATGGCGATGATGTTCCCGCGGCATTGGCGCAATTAGCGGCAGTCAGCCAAAACTACTCTGGGCTAGAGGCCGCCTACCGCTACGGCGAATACTTGCTGCAGGTGGCGCAGGTAGAGCAGGGGCGGGCGGTGTTGCAAGAGCTAATTGCGAAAGCCAAGCGGTTTAATATCCGCCACGATGAAGAGCTGTATTGGGTTAAGCAAGCCAAACGCTTATTAAGTCAGTCGCGCTGACCCAATCACGCCCATCCTTGCCAAACGCGCCTCACTATCAGCCATACCGCTGCTGCGCTACGACCGCCAGCCCACAGCCCACACTACCAAAATGATCTCCCTCCACCGCGCGGGCGGTGGGGAAGGCGGCGGCGAGGGCGGTGCGTAGAGCGGGCACGGCGGATGAGCCGCCGGTGAAAAACAGCGTATCGACTGCTTCGGGCGCGACACCGGCTTGCGCCAGCGTGGCCAAGGCGGCTTTGCATACGCGCTGGATTTCCTGTGCCACCGCGGTTTCAAATTGGCCGCGGCTGATGGCGGCGCTAAGGCCGGCTTCGGCTTCGGCCAGATCGAGCTGGGTCAGCGCCTCGGCCGAGAGGGCGATCTTGGCGGCTTCAACCCGCATGGCCAGCTGGTGGCCGGCCTGATGGCGAATGACATTCAGCAGCCGCTCAAAGCGCACCTGATCGACCACTTCCGGCGAAATATCCTGGAAAGTACGCCACATTTTGCGGGTATAGGCCAGCTGAATGGTGTGCCAGGTGGCGAGGTGGAAAAACACCCCGTTCGGAAATTCGGCGTTATTGCTTAGCAAGCTGCCCATGCCCAGCTCGGGCATGACGCCGGCCAGCGATAGTCGCTTATCAAAATCAGTACCCCCGATATGTACCCCGCCGCTGGCTAATAGATCTGCGCTCCGGTCAGCCATACCCCTGCGCTGGGGCGAAAGGCGCACCAGTGAAAAGTCGGATGTACCCCCGCCAATATCAATCACCAAGACCAGCTCTTCCTGCGTAATGCGCTGCTCGTAATCATGGGCGGCGGCAATCGGCTCGTATTGAAAGCTGACTTCTTTAAAGCCCAGCTGGCGGGCGATCTGGCTGAGGGTGTCTTCGGCTTGCTGGTCGGCGCTGCGATCTTCATCGACAAAATACACCGGCCGCCCTAGCACCACGGCATCAAACTGCTGGCCAGCGGCTTGTTCGGCGCGGCGTTTCACTTCGCCGATCAGTGCGCCGATCAATTGCTGGAAGGATAAATGCCGGCCGCCCACTTCGGTGCCGGCGTCCATCAGGCTGCTGCCGAGCAGGCTTTTAAGCGAGCGCATCAGCCGGCCTTCGTAGCCTTCCAGGTATTCCGCGAGCGCGGCGCGGCCAAAGGCCATGCTGTCTTCTTCCAGATTGAAGAACACTGCCGAGGGCAGCGTGAGCTTGCCGTCTTCCAGCGGCAAAAGGCGCGCGCCATCTGGGTGGTAGAGGCCAGCAGTGGAATTGGAAGTGCCAAAATCAATGCCGCAAGCGGCGCGGGATACGGTCATGCAAAAAGGTCCGAAGGGGGCGAGGGGGCAGCAAGGCTACGCGGCAGCGGGCGGGGCGTCAAATCGGTGTGACCAAAGACAGGTCAAGCAGCTTGTCTGGTTGCCCGGTGGCGCGAGCCAGCCCGCAGCCGGGCTGGAATTGAGCCGCAACGCCAGCGCGTTTTGCAATACAATAGCACTATCCTATCCCCCATTTCGGACGCGAAATGATTTTTTTCTGTGGCGACACGCATGGCCGGTTCGAGCATGTGATCCGCGCGGTGCACACGCATCGGCCGGACGCCATTGTATTGCTGGGGGATATTCAGGCGCAGCGCCCGCTGGAAGACGAGCTGGCGGCGATTCTGGCGCTGACCGAAGTCTGGTTTATCCACGGCAATCACGACACCGATACCTTCTACGATTACGCCCACCTGTTTGATTCGCCACTGGCCGAGCGCAATTTGCATGGGCGGGTGGTCGAGATTGCCGGCCGCCGGATTGCCGGCCTGGGTGGAATATTTCGTGGCCAGATCTGGATGCCACCTGCGGCGCCCAATTACCCCAGTCAGGCGCATTATCTGGCGCATTGCGGCCAGAGCAATCACTGGCGCGGTGGCCTGCCGCGCAAACATCGCAGCACGATTTTTTATGCCGATTACCAGGCATTAGCGCAGGAGCGCGCAGATATTCTGGTGACGCACGAGGCCCCGAGTTGCCATCCTTATGGCTTTCAGGCACTGGATCAGCTGGCCAATAAGCTGGGCGTGAGCACGGCTTTTCATGGCCATCAGCACGATTGCCTCGATTATCGGCCGCATGATGCCCGGCTAGGGTTTCGCGCCTATGGCGTTACCCTGCGCGGTATCACCGACGAGCACGGCAATATCATCGATCCGGGCATTCTGCCCGACTAAATCCCCGCGCGGCGCTGTGGCCGGCTTCACGCCGGCGCGCAGCTCAATTCAGCCGAGGTTCAGCCGCGGCTTTCCATACTGGCGACTCTGTGTGTGAAGGAGTTGTGCAATGTGGTCATCCCTTTCTTTGGTGAGTGCGCTGGCGCTGGTGAGTGCCATGGCACAGGCGGCTAGCCCCGCGGTATCGGTGCGGATGGGCGACCCTGATTTTTATGGCCGCATCGAGTGGGGCCAGCCGCAACGTCCGGCTGTGATCGTAGATGAGCCGGTGCTGATTCACCGCACCCGCTATGACGATGCCCCGGTGTATTTGCGCGTGCCGCCCGAACATCGCCGGGCCTGGGGCCGCCATTGCGGCTATTACCGCGCCTGTGCCCGGCCGGTGTATTTTGTGCAGGAGCGCTGGTATCGCGATACCTATTGGCCGCAGCGCGGGCGCTGGGAAAAGCATGGCCGCTGGCGGCATCATCATCATGATGGGCGGGGGCACCCTCGCCGGGGGCGGGATGATTGATGTTAGGTCAATTTTATTGACTTAATTTTGATTGGTGTATTGTGGGGTATAGCCGCTAGATCCTTTTAGATAAAGGCGCTGGCGGCTATACCCTTTTTTGTTTCTGCCCTACGGCATGGTGGCAGGCATAGAAATGACTTTTACGTATTGATAATTGTTATCAATATCACTATAGTGTTCACCTCTGTAGTGATAATGATTATCAATATGAAATTGAATCTGATCGCGCTCAGCCTGCTGGCTCTGCCAGCGCTGGGGCAGGCCGATACCGAGCTCGATACCGTGGTGGTCAGCGCCACCCGTAGCGAGCGCTCGCAAGCCGATGCGCCGGTGAAAACCGAAGTCGTTACCCGTCAGGAAATCGAGCGCACCCACGCCCGCACCTTGACGCAAGCGCTGGAAAACATTCCCGGGCTGCAGCTGCGCGAAATCCATGGCAAGTCGGGGTATGAACTTTCGCTGCAGGGGCTCAATAGCGATCAGGTGCTGGTGCTGATTGATGGCTTGCCGATTTCGGCCAGCACGGGCTCGACGGTGAATCTGAGCCAGTATCTGGTGGGCGAGATCGAGCGGATCGAAGTCATCAAGGGCGCGGCCTCGGCGCAATACGGTAGCTCGGCGATGGGCGGGGTCATCAATGTGATTACCCGCCGTACCCAGCCCGGCCTGCGGGGCAATCTGGATTTAAGCGTGGGCAGCTATGGCGAGCAAAACGATGCGGGTCGCGCCTTAGCCCCCGGTCGCAGCAGTGGCCGTGCCCAGCTGGCGGCGGGCAATGCCAACTGGCGCCTAGCGGCGCAGGCCGAGGTGCTGGACGATCAGGGCTTTGCGCTCGATCCGGCTGGCTGGAGCCGTCAGGGCGATGCCATGCGGCGCGAGCAATACGGTGCGCGACTAGATTGGCTGCCGGCGGCGGGGCTGCAATTTTGGCTGGATGGTAGCCGTTACCTCGAAAACGACACCCAGCGCTACCAGACGTACGCGCCACCCAAATATATTCCGCAGCAAAAGCAGGAAGAAATCACCCGCGATCGCTGGGTGGCGGGTGGGGAATGGCGCTTTGCCGGGCATGGCCGCCTGAGCGGAAATTGGCTGCACGAGCAATACGATACCCGTTCGGTGGCGCAGGCCAATGGCGCGCTCACCGGCGATCGCCGCGCGCGACAAACTTTGCAGCAAGCCTCGCTGCAACTCGATTTACCGGCATGGTATAGCCAGCTATGGCAGGTGGGGATTGATCTGCGGCGCGATACCCTGGCGCAATTAAATAATGGCTACAGCGAATTGCAACGCAGCGGCATGGCCGAGCGCGAAAGCCGCGAGCTGTATCTGCAAAATGATGTTTTCCTCGGCGACTGGCTGGAGCTGGTGGCCGGCCGCGCGCACAGCATGATTCCGATTTTGGTGGCCACGCTGCGCCCAAGCTGGCGCTGAAAGCCGACCTGCTCAATACCGCCGAGCAGCGCCTGGTGGGCCGCGCCAGCTGGGGGCAGGGCTACCGCGTGCCCAATCTGAAAGAGCGTTACTACCTGTTTGACCACAGCGCGCTGGGCTATATGGTGCTGGGCAATCCGGCCCTGCAACCCGAGCGCTCGAATAGTTACCAGCTGGGGCTGGATTGGCACTGGGGTACTACGCTGGCGGTGCAGGCCAATGCCTTTTACAACCAGATTCGCGATCTGATTCAGGTCGATCAGGATCAGGCCGCCGTGGTGCAGGGCGTGGCGCAATACCGCTACGAAAACCTGGCCAACGCCCGCACGGCCGGGCTGGAGCTGGCTACCCAGTGGCAGGCGCTGCCAACGCTGGCGCTCAATGCCGCTTACACCTACACCCATACCCGCGATGAGCAAACCGGCCAGGCGCTGACGCGGCGGCCCGAGCATATTGCCCGCTTTGGGTTTGATTGGATGCTTCGCGCTGGCAGCACCCTCAGCTGGCGTACCCAATGGCAAAGCCGCGAGCTGGTGAGCAGCGCCAGCCAGGCGTATTCACCCGCCTGGAGCAAAAGCGATCTGAGCTTTAACCAGCAGCTGGGGCGCGATCTCACCGCCTATGCCGGCATCAGCAATCTATTTAACGCGCAGCGCGACTTTAGCGATGCCAATGATTTCGGCCCGCTGGCCGGCCGTTTTGTTTATCTCGGTGCCCGTTATCAATGGGGCGCCGGTTCAACCCCAGGGAAGGAAACATCATGAAACTGAGATTGCTGGCGCTGGGTAGCGCCCTCGTACTGACGGCGTGTGGCGGTGGTGGGCTGGATACCCCGGTCGCCGTGGCCACCCCAAGCCCCGCGCCTACCGCTGCGCCAACGGCGGCGCCGGCCAAAGCCGTGCAATGGCAGGCGCAATTGCCTGCCGCTGGTAGCGCGGTGTGTTTTGATTTTGACGCGGGTAGTGAAGTGGCGTGCAGCACCGCCAATTGGGATCTGAAACTTGCGAGCGCCACGCGCGGGGTGTCGCTGTGGAGCAATAGTGGCGAATCGGGCAGCGGCAAGGGTGGGGTGTTTGGTAGCCCATTCGATTACACCTGGAGCGCACTGCAAAAATGGCAGGCCGGCTTGCTCGACCCAACGACCGGGCAGGCGATTCCAGATACGCTGTATCTGAAAGACACCGCCGATAGCGTCTTTACCGGCAGCAATGGCATTCAAAGCAAGGCCTTTGAATATGGCGTGGGCGGCAGCAATGATCACAAGCTGTATCCGAATTTCCGCGTGTTCTTGGTGACCACCGACCATAGCGCAGCGAGTGCCACGGGTAATAGCACGTCCCCGGTGTATGCGCTGCAAATGACCGGCTACTATGGCGGTCAGAGTGGTACTACCTCGGGGTATCCAAGTTTCCGCTGGGTTGACCGCAGTGTGGCCGGAGCGCCTGTGCGCGATGCAACGGTCGATGCCCGCACCGGCTGGGTGTATTTCAACCTCACTAGCGGGCAAGCTGTGGCGGAGAGCGATGCATGGCATATCGCCTTTAACCGCTACAACGTGAAACTCAATAGCGGCACGTCGGGCACCGGCAAAGTCGGCGGCTTCCTCGCCAAAACCCCGGCGGGCTTCTATGCCGCCGATGGCAGCACCCCGGTGGCGGCGAAATTCACCGAAAACAATATTCTGGCTACGACCCTGCCTGACCTCACTGCCAGCGATTTGCAGCTGCCCACTCAAGCCAGCCAGTGGAAAAAAGACAGCGTGGCTTCCAAGCTCAACCCTGCGTATCAGGGCAATTACCCCGGCAAGCTCGATTTTGGTTGGTATAGCTACTATCCGGTGGCCAATGGCGCGATTGTGGCGCACAGCCAGGTGGCCAACCCGGATCGCGGCACGCTGCTGCGCTCGGCCGAGGGCAATAGCTACGCCCGCGTGCGGCTGAAGGAAATCCGCTACGCCACGCCGGGTAATGTGAGCAGCCAGCAAACCTGGCAGTTTGAATTCGAAACCCTGCCCGCGAACAAATAAGCCTCGGCGGCGCCCGCTGCAGCGCTGGCTGGCGGGCGCAAACCAAGCCTTTCTCTTTACGATCCGGCTGGCGTGCTGTGGCGCGCCGGCCAGCCTATTGCACAGGAAATTGAACCATGAATGCGATTACTTTTGCTGCCCAAGCTTCGGCTTTGCAAGCCAGTTACCAAAGCCTGAAAGACGCCGAGCCCAAGCTGCGCGCACGCGAGGCCGCCAAACGCCTGCAGGTGAGCGAAGCCGAGCTGGTGGCGGCGCAATGCGGCGTGACGGCAATCCCGCTGCAGGGCTTGCCGCAGGCCATGTTCCGCGCTTTGCCGCCGTTTGGCCGCGTGATGGTGCTAAGCCGCAACGAGCATTGCGTGCACGAGCGCCACGGTGAATACGAAGACCTGCATTGCGAAGACAAACCGGTGGGTATGGTATTGGGCAAGGATATTGACCTGCGCATGTTCTTTAACCACTGGGTGCATGCCTTTGCCGTGACCGAAGGTGAGCGCCGTAGTGTGCAGTTTTTTGCCGCGGATGGTGAGGCGGTGCACAAGGTGTATCTCACCGAGCACAGCAATGCGAGCTACTGGACCGAGTTTGTCGGCCGCTTTGCCGCCGAAAATGCGACTTGGCCACAAATTACGCACTATCCGGCCGACACCGCGGCTACCGCAGTGGCCGATCCGGCCGCATTCCGCAAGGCTTGGCAGGCTCTGACCGATACGCATGGCTTTTTCCCGCTGCTGAAAAAATTCAATGTCAGCCGTTTGGCCGCTCTGCAGGCCGCTGGCGCTGATTTGGCGCAGCAAGTGGAGCAGGATGCCGTAGAGACGATGCTGAGCCGCGCTGCCGAGCAAGCCCTGCCGATTATGTGCTTTGTGGGTAATCGCGGCATTGTGCAGATTCATTCGGGCCCGGTGGCCAAATTGCTGCGCACCGGCCCGTGGTTCAATATTCTTGACCCCGATTTCAATCTGCATCTGAACACCACCGCTATTGCCTCATGCTGGGTGGTGAATAAACCGACCGATGATGGCTGGGTGACTTCGCTGGAAGTGTATGCCGCCGATGGCGAGCTGATTGTGCAGTTCTTCGGCGTGCGTAAACCGGGCGTGCCCGAGCTGCCCGCTTGGCGTGCGCTGCTGCGTGATTTGTGCAGCCAGCCTTTGGCGGAGTAAGCCATGCGTTTTGTGTTGTCTGTATGGTTTTTGGCCAGCGCCTTGCTGCTGGGGACGGCGGCCAGCTTTGCCGCGCCCCCGCAGCGGGTGGTGAGCCTTGGTGGGCCGCTGACCGAGATTGTGTACGCCCTCGGTGGCGGCGCGCAGCTGGTGGCGGTGGATCAGTCGAGTATTTATCCGGCGGCGGCCGCGCGCCTGCCCAAAGTCGGCTACTACCGGCAGTTTTCGCTCGAAGGCGTGGTGGCGATGAAGCCCGATCTGGTGCTGGCTTCGGATCAGGCTGGGCCGCCGGAAGCGATTGAGCAGCTGCGCCGCTTGGGTTTGCGGGTGGTGGTGTTGCCGGCGAAGGCCGATCTAGAGTCGTTGCAGCGCCGGATTTATGGCGTGGCTGGGGCTTTGCAATTGAATCAGGATGGCAAAGCGCTGGTCAGCCGCTTGCAGCGCGAGCTGGCGGCGGTACCCAAGCTTGCTGGCCAACCACGGGCGCTGGTGCTGATTAGCCGTACCGGCCAGCCCGAGGGCGCCGGCAAAGACACCGCCGCCGATGCCACGCTGCGGCTGGCGGGCTATCGCAATGTGCTGGCCCAGCAGCAAGGCTATAAGCCGTTGTCGGCCGAGGCCATTGCGGCGCTCAAGCCCGAGGTGATCATCACGTCAAGCATGTCGCTACAAAGCTTGGGTGGGCTGGATAAATTGCTGGCCTTGCCCGGTTTGGCGCACACCAGCGCGGCCAAACAGCGCAAAGTGCTGGTGCTGGATGACTTGCTGTTGCTAGGCTTTGGTCCACGCTTGCCAGAAGCGATTCGCGCCTTGCGGCAGCCGGCCTTACCCGCCGCCACTGCGGTGAGCGCGCCATGAGCCAAAGCTTGCGCGTGCCCTTGCCGCTCGTTCCCGGCCCGGTTGGGATCGCCTGGCTGTGGCCGGTGCTGCTGGCGGTATTGCTGCTTTTGCTCTTGCTGTCGGCGGCCAGCGGTGCGGTGGAAATTCCGCTGGCGGAGTTACCGCGCGTGGTGCTGGGCTACAGCACGGCGGCCGAAGCCGAGCTGTGGCGCTCGATCGTGCTGGAAGTGCGCTTGCCACGGCTGCTGTTTGCCGCGCTGGCCGGGGCCGTGCTGGCGCTGGCGGGGGCGGTGATGCAGGCGCTGTTTCGTAATCCGCTGGCTGAGCCTGGCTTGGTAGGTATATCGTCCGGCGCTTCGCTGGGTGCGGTCTGCGCGATTGTACTGGGTGGGGGTAGTTTTGCTTTGCTGGCCAGTAGCGCCTTTGTCGGGAGCTTACTGGCCACGGCGGCGGCCTATCATCTGGGGCGGCGGCATCCGGGCATGGCGGGCTTATTGCTGGCGGGCATTGCGATTAATGCGGTGTGCGGCAGTCTGATTGGGCTGTTTACCTATCTGGCCGATGATAATCAGCTGCGCAGCCTAACCTTTTGGAATATGGGCTCGCTAGCTGGTGCCAGCTGGCCGCGACTTTTGGTGTTGTTGCCGCTCTTGCTGCTGCTGAGTGCGCTGGTGCTGCGCTACTGGCGGGCGCTGAATGCCTTGCTGCTGGGCGAGCGCGAGGCGCTACATTTGGGCTTTCCGTTTAAAAGCATTCGTCGGCAGCTGATTTTGCTGACTGCCTTGCTGATTGGCCCACTGGTTGCGGCTACCGGTGGCATTGGCTTTGTGGGCTTGGTGGTGCCGCATGTGGTGCGCATGCTGCTGGGCGCCGATCATCGGCGGCTGTTGCCGGCGGCCATGCTGGGTGGGGCGATTGCGCTGGTGTTGGCCGATTGGCTGGCGCGCACCGTGGTGCAGCCAGCGGAATTACCGATCGGCATTGTCACCAGCTTGGTGGGCGGGCCGTTTTTCCTGTGGTTGCTCTTAAGCCGGAGGCGCTGATGCTGCAATTAGACCAAGTGAGTTTTCAGCGCGGCGAGCGGCCGATTTTGCGCGGCATCGATCTGACCCTGCCGCGCGGCGAAATCACCGCCATTCTCGGGGCCAATGGGGCGGGAAAATCCACGCTACTGCAGCTCTTGACCGGTGAGCTGGCGCCAAGCGCCGGGCGCGCGCTACTGGATGGCCGGCCTCTGGCGCAATGGCCCGCCGCCGAGCTGGCGGCACGGCGGGTGGTGTTGCCGCAGCAAGCACAGCTGACTTTTCAGCTGAGTGCGCATGAGGTGATCGCCATGGGGGGGTATCCGTTCCCGCTGCTTAGCCCCGCCGAGATCCGCGCCCTGCTGTTGCAAGCAGCGGCGCTGGCGGATGTGAGCGAGCTCTTGCTGCGGCCGTATCCGCAGCTATCGGGCGGCGAGCAACAACGGGTGCAGCTGGCGCGGGTGTTGTTGCAAACCTTGGCCGCGCTGCAGCACAGCACGCAGCCGGTGTATTTGCTGCTGGATGAACCTACTGCCAGCCTTGATCCGCGCCATCAGCAGCATGTGCTGGTGCAGTTGCAAAGCTTATTAGCCAGCCTGCCGGCTGGGCAGCAGCTGGCGGTGGGCGTGATTTTGCATGATGTGAATCTGGCCGCACGGTATTGCCAGCGGCTGGTGCTGTTGGCTGCCGGGCAGTTGGTGGCCAGCGGGCCGGTGGCGCAAGCACTCACCGGCGCGCATCTGGAGCAGACCTATCAGCTGCCCGCCACCGTGTTGCCGCATCCCTTGCATGCGGGACAGCAGCTGGTGGTGTTTGCTTAAAAGCCTAGCCAGTGCTGGGCCAGCTGATTGAGCAGGCGGCCAGGCAGAAAGGCCAGGCTGCCGGCCACCACCAGCGCGCCGAGATATACCCCGCGCATTTTGGCGCGATGCACCGCAATCTGCCCCCGCCGTGCCGCCAGCACTGCGGTGGGAATCTCGTACCACACCAGCAGGCTAAACAGGTGAATCAGCCCCCAGTGGCTAAACAGCACCGGGCCAATGCTGGCCGGAATTAACAGCGAAATCGTGGCCGTGCCCAGCATCAGCAGCACATACACCCGCCCCAGCCAGCGATGCAGCGCATCCCCTTTGCGCCGCCACAATAGCCAACTTCCCAGCCCAAAGGCGGGCACCACCGTGGCCAAGTGCCACTGGACTAAAACAGGGATGGACATGCAGGCTCCTGCCAGAACGGATGAGAGGTTGAACGCTGGGGAAGAAATCTGCTCCCGCAGCTTGGCCGGATATGCTAATGGGATTGCTGACTGACGCTCAACTTTTGCGCTGCGATTGTGCTGTTTGGGCGTCTGAAGGGCGAGGCAGATCGGGGGATGAATTAACTGTGCCGCTGAGGCAGATCACTGTGCCGAGTTTGCTTAAGATGGCGCTATCACTACTTTTATTTGCCAACACTCACCGTGGGTAATGCTTCGATGTGTGGTTTGGCAAAGTAATAGCCCTGAAAAAGATGAACGCCCATGGCATTTAATACCGCGAATTCATCGGCAGTTTCTACGCCTTCGGCGATGGCTTGGATATTTAAATGCGAGCAGGTGAGCAAAATACCCGCCAGAATAGCTTGCCGGCTGGCGCTGTGATTAATGCCCCGCGTCAATTCCATATCAATCTTCAGAATGTCGGGCTGAAAAGTCGCGAGCAAATTCAGCCCTGAATATCCGGCCCCGAAATCATCGATGGCTGTGGTGAAGCCGCGCTGGCGATAGGCCGCAAAAATGCCAATCAGATGCTCGCTATCCACGACTCTTTCGCCTTCCGTGACTTCAAACATCAGCCGATCGGTTGGAAACTGGAAACGCTCGGCAGCTTCGAGAGTGGCGCGAATGCAAGTTTCAGGGCGATAAACTGCATTGGGTAAAAAATTAATCGAGAGTAGGCAATCAGGCAGATGCTGCAAACCGAGCCCCGCGGCTAATTCAATCGCCTTAACTCGGCAGGCTTGGTCGAATTTATAGCGGTTGCCATCATTCACCTGGCTCAGAATATCTGCTGCGGTTTCGCCGTTCTTTCCCCGAATCAGGGCTTCATAGGCAAATGGCCGGGCTTTCGTGACATCCCAGATCGGTTGGAACGCCATCGTAAAATCAAAGCCTAGATCGTCCAGATTGCGGCATTGGTCACAACCGATCGACTGAAAATGCCCCTGAAATGCGGGCGTGATCTGGTTTTTCTGCATGCTCGACTCTCTTTTTGGTGCAATAAATTACGCTCAACCTAAGCAGCATAGCCGGTTTTACTCGGTAGTTCTGAGGGCCATGCCAAGCGTTTCGTGAGTGTTTCAGCTAGTCAGGGGTCCAGTTTTTAATAAATTGCACCTCTGTTGCTCGGCCGATTTAGCGGCGCTAAGCTCGGTCTCTGGCTTAGGCAATTACCAAATGGTTATCCCATTTTTGCTGGGTATAGCCCGCTAGCCTTTGAATGGATTGGTCTGCAGCCTGATACTGGTAGAGGCCGCCTTCTTCGCTGCTAATCCAGGCCTGTAGGCCGCGGCTGGCGATGCCTGCGGGGCGGGGGATGGCGAGGGCTGGCAAAGGGCTGCCGTCGCTGCGCCAGCGGGCCAGCTGGTTGCCGCGCATGGCGCTGATGAGAAACTCGTTCCCCACTGCCGCAATGCTGGCGCCGTAGCCCATTAGCCCCGCGGGCTGCTCGGCGAGGATCAGCCGCTCGCCACCGGGCGGCAGCAGGGCCAGTAGCGGCGCATCGCGATGCTGGCTGGCGCTAGCGTATTCGGCCTGCATGGCAACGCCCAGCGTGCCGTCGCTGGCGCGCGCCAGATGGCGCAGGCTGAGGGCTTTATCCGGCAGGCTGTAATTGGCCAGCAATTTGCCCGATGGCCATTCGAGCAGCGCCACGCTTGGGTTCATGGCGCCACGATTGAGTTTGGTGCGACCGGTTTCCGGCAGGGTGAGAATCCCGCCATTCGCTACCGCTATTATCTTGCCCGGTACTAGCCATAGCAATTCATGCGGGCCAATGCCCCCGGAGGGTATTTCGCCCAGCCGCTTAAAGGTGTGGGCTTCGTAAATGCCCAGCAGGCCGGCGCTGGTGTCGTCGTTGTTTTCGGTGGTCAATAAGGTTGACGCATCGGGGGTGAGCAGGGCGTGGCCGAAAAAGTGCCGGTCAAAGGCCGCGTCAGCCAGCTGCAGTAGCTCGCCACGCTGCCAGTTGATGCGGGCCAGCCACAACCCCAGTCGGCGGCTAAGCACAATCGCCTCGCCATCGGGCAAGGGCAAAATGGCGTGGCCACGGCTAGGTAGGTCAACCCCTTTGCCATTGATCGCGCCAAAGCCATTGACGGTCTCGCCCCAGTAGGCACTCAGCAGGGTGGGCGCCGGCTCGCTGGCTTTCACCCACGGGCTAAGTAGCGAAATGGCGCTAATTTGCAGCGAACAGCGCAGAAAATCGCGGCGGCTAGGCATGCATCACCATCGCTTAATCTCCGTCGCCTTCGGTAAAGCCCAGCGTCAGGTCGAGCTTTTCCGCAACCTGATCTTGCAGGATTTTGCGGGCCTGCTGGATGGCTTTGCTGCAGCCCAGCCGCGCGGCGCTGGTGGCCTTGTCGAGGTTGGCGGGCAGCTGGCCGCAGCTACTTTGGGCGCTCGTGAGGGCTTGCTGCATGCGCTGATCCAGCGCGCTATGGCCATCGGCCTGTAATTGCCGGCTAATGCCGCCATAGGCCTGCGCTGCCCCTTGCAGCTGTGCCAGAAGCTGGGCTTTGCTGCTGCCGCTGCGCCATTCCACAAACTGCTCGGCGCTTACCGCGTCGGCGGTGGGCATGCGTTTACCCAGCCCGGTCAGGCTGGCGATCAGTAGGTTCACATGCTCAGAAAACATATTGCGGCGGAAAAACGGGTTCTCTGCGCCCAGCTGCTCGCGATAAATCCGCCAGCCTTCATCGAGGGTATGTGTCTCAGTGGCAATCTGCTGGCTGATTTGCTGCAGATACCCGCAGCGAGCTGGGTTTTTCAGCTTGGCCAGCTGTGCCTTGGGCTGATTATCGCCCCACAGCAGGTATTCGGCTGCGCCCAGCCCCTGAGTGGCCACATTGGCTGGCCCACCGCTGATGGCGGCTTCGAGCTCCGCGATGCGGGTGGGGCGAAAATCAATTTTGCGGCCCAGCCGCGCCAGCACCATCGGCCCGGCCGGTGCGCCATCCAGCGCGCGCCAGGCGCTGCTGGTGGCTAGCCAAGCTTGGCGGGTGGCTTGCAGCTGCGCTTCGTCGGGTTTGGCGCACAGCGTGGTGCTGCGGCTGGCCAGCTGCTCGGCCGCGCTGGTCAGCGCCTGCTGGCGTGGCAGATAGCCTTCGTCCAGCCATTGCTGGGCTTGCGCGGCAGTGGGCTCGGGGCCGCTAAATTCGGGCTCGGCGGCTTGGGCGAGCTGCGTCAGCGCCAGCAGCAGAGTGGTAAAAAGCAATGAGTTGCGCATAGTGGCCTCGGGCTTAGAGCGAATTAAGGAAGGTCAACAGGTTTTCCCTATCCTGCGCCGTGAGTTTCAGTACATATTGCTGGCTGGCTGCGGCTTCACCGCCGTGCCAGAGCACCGCTTCCATCAGGTTACGCGCGCGGCCATCGTGCAAAAAGCGCGTGTGGCCGTTCACGGTATGCACCAGCCCCAAGCCCCACAGCGGCGGGGTTTTCCACTGGCGGCCATTGGCGCGGCCATCGGGGCGACCATCGGCCAAACCTTCGCCCATATCGTGCAGCAGCAAGTCGGTGTACGGATAAATGGTCTGATTTGCCAGCTGCGGAATGGCTTTGAATTCACCCGTTTTATAGCTTGGGGTATGGCAGCTGACGCAATTGGCGTCGTTGAAAATCTGCTTGCCACGCAGCACGGCGGCGCTGTCGGCATCGCGGCGGGTCGGTACAGCCAGCGTTTGCGAATACAAAATCACCTGTTTTAGCGTTTTGTCGTCGATTTCGGGTTTGCCACCGCTCGGTGCTTTTTTGCAATCAGTCTGCGCTGGCATGCAGTCTTCGTGCGGGTTGATGCTCGAGGTAATGCCGATATCGCCCAAGAAAGCGCCCGCGCTTTGATGGCCAATCGAGGCGACATTGGCCTTCCAGCCAAAGCGGCCGATGAGCTCTTTTTTGGCAAAGGCGTCGTACACATAGTTGGGCTCGCCAGCGATGCCTTTATTGTCGGCCTTTTGCTTGGCCGCATTGGCAAGGATGACCTTCTCGGGTATTGCCTCTAATAGCCCGAGACCAATCATCTGCGGGGCAATACGGGGGGAGAGCATCACGTCTTTATGCATAGCCCCGTAGGCTAAATCGGTGATTTTGTAGTGCGGTTTCAGTAGTTCATACGGCGTGCCATCGGCAAATTGGCCGGTGATGGGCTCATATTTAATCTGCACCTGGCCTTCGGGCTTCACATGCGGAATGGCGCGATTATTGAGCTGGCCGCCGTAGACTGGATCGGGCTTCTGGCCGGGAATCGACAGACGAATCAGCAAGGCCATTGGCTGCTCTTGCTGAATGCCATTGCTAAAGTCGGGCGGCGCGCCGCGACCATCGAGCGTATGACAGGCGCCGCACGATTGCGCGACAAAGTGCGGGCCTAGGCCATCGCGCGCTTTGGTCGATGACGGTGCTTCTACCCAGGCTTTTTTAAAGAAGGAATTACCGACCACAAAATCGGTTTTTTGCTGATCGGTGAGGCCCGGGTAGGGCAGCGAGAAGGCGTTTTTGCCGTGATCGTCGGTAGTGCCGACTTCGCCGCCGGGCGTTTCCTCGGCGGGCTCAAACGCCGCGAGCAGCGCCGCGCCTTCATACGCCAGCACCGAGCCCGCGAGCAAGCAGCCCAGTAGGGTGAGTTTGGTTTTCATCGGGTTTCCCTAACAATGACAAAACCCCAGCCCGTGGGCTGAGGTTTTGTAAGCGCTAATCAGTTAGCTGTATTTGTTGATAATTTGAGCCAGCGCCTTATCGTTTGAAAAGGGCGATGTAATCCGCCCATTTACCGCTGACCCCCAATCGCTCTAGCTTGGCGCGATTGCAGCGGTAAAACACGTACAGCGCCAGACCGAGCGCAATGGCAATGCCCAGCAGCAAGACCACAACGACCTCAAGGCTTTCATTGCGCAGCGTTTGCACAAAACTGTGGTCTGGGAACGCGAGTAACACCACTAACGCCCCAAGGATGCATGCTAAAAATTTGGCCATTTGCTTGCTCGATCAGGATTGAGTCGCCTTAAACGCTGGTATTCAGCCGTTTAATGCCCAGCTCTTTGGCTGCATTCACTAGATTTTTAGTCTGATTTTTCAGCGATTCCACCACCGCTTGCACGCGTTTGCGGCCCGGCGCGTCTTTTTTGCCGACGATTTCGCGATCAAACGGCGCTTGGATCGCTTCGGCGGCTTGCACGCTGGTGGCCATATCGTGGCTCACTGCGTCGGCGACTTCAGCATTTTTCTGTGCCACCAGCGCTTTCAGACTCGCGCCTTCGAGCACTTCGCCCGAGCGGCGTACAAAGCGGCCTTCCCACACGTTTTGAATGCCTTTGGCGTTGGCCACGATATCGCGGTGGGTGTTATCCGAGAAGCACGAATGCTCGTCTTCCTGGTTTTGCGTATCCAGCGCCACTTCAATGCGCTCGCCCGCCAGCTCGCCACGGCTTAAAGTGCCGAGGCTGGTGAAGATTTTCTTGATGCTATCTTGGCCGCCTTTTTCAAACTGGGCGCGGAAATTCTTTTGGTTGGGCTGCCATTCTTTTTCCACGCTGGCCAAGTCATCCACCAGCATTTGCGTGACTAATTTGAGGTATTCGCCGCGGCGTTTGGCGTTCGGCGCGGTGGTGTAGTCGCTGTATGGGCGCTGGCCGGCGCTATCGCGGCTCAAGTCTTGGCCCCACAGCAAAAACTCAATCGCGTGCCAGCCGGTGGCGATGTTTTCTTCGCCGCCGCGCTCGTTCAGGCTGCGCAATTTGGCTTCGGTAATTGGCGTTTTGCTATTGATAATGCCGGCTTTTGCCTTGCCTTTCACATAGTCGATATACGCTTCATCGAGCGGCCAGGCGTTGATAAAGCCTTCCGGGCCGGTTTCACTATCAATTGGGCCGCCGTAAAACCGGAAAGCTTCGGTCTGGCCATACCATTCGCGCGCTTCCAGCCATGCGGCTTGGGCGGCCTTTTGTGTGTCGGCAGATGGGTTGGCGATAAAGGCGTCGATCTTGGCTTGCATCTCGCGCGCGCTCGCCAAGCTGTCTTGGTAGCCGGCCGCTACCTGCGTGGCGTATTGGCTGATGACTTGTTGTTGGGTGATGTCTGCGGCCATGGCTGGCGCGGCGTGCAGCAGGCCGCTGCAAAGCAGGGCAAGGGCTAGTTTTTTCATCATCGCTCGCTCGCGGCTAGGGGCCGCTGTGTCGTTATTAAAATAGAATGATTCTCAGTGTATTTGATAACGCTTCTCAATGGCAAGAGCTGGCCCGGCAGGGTTGGGCCGCGCCTGCGGCCAGCTTGCTGCGCGGGTGGCGTAAGCACTCGGCGTAACCACCGTGGAGCGAGCGCAGCCGATGAGCCGGCAAACGCGGCTTGGCCTGAGGCTGGTGCTGGCGGTGTCCGGGTGATCGGGGTGGGATATTGCTTTGGGGTATGCGCTGTAGGCTATTGCTCTTATTGCCCTACAGCGCAATACCTACTCCTAGTAAACGCTGGCTTCGCCTTCGGGGCGGGTTTTAAAGCGGCGGTGCAGCCAGAAATACTGGCTAGGATATTCCAGCACTTTGCGCTCGATAAACTGATTCATGCGCAAGGTATCGGCCGCTGCATCGGCGCTGGGGAAATTGTCCCACGCCGCTTCGTAGCGCAACACCAGCTGCGAGCCACGCAGTGTGGCGATCATCGGGATGACCGCGGCACCGCTCATTTTGGCAATGCGTGAGAGCGCCGGGATGGTGGCGGTAGGCACGCCAAAAAACGGCACAAAGATCGATTCTTTCGGGCCCAAATCCTGATCAGGCAGGTAGTAAAAGGCAATGCCCTGCTTTAAAGCGCGAATAATCGGCCGGATACCGTCGGCGCGGGGTACCAGCAAAGGCTGGCGAAAGCGCCGGCGGATGCGCAGGCTAATTTCATTAAACGCACCGCGCTGCGAGGCCAGATAGGCCGAGCCATCGTGTTCCATCGCGTAGCGCACGCCACCAAAATCCAGCCCCAAGAAGTGCGGCGAGAGCAAAATCACCGGCTGGCCGGCCTGCGCCGCCAGATGTTCTTCGCCTTCAACCCGTACCAAGCGGCGAATGCGGGCGGCACTGCCCCAATACAAAATGCTGTAGGCCAGAAACAAATGCGCGGCCTGACAAAAATGCTGGCGCAACACCTGCGCGCGCTGGACGGGCGGCCAAGCGGGGAAGCACAGGCGCAAATTGGTTTCGCCAATATGGCGGCGGCGTTTGAGCGTGGCGTAAAGCAGCAGCCCGATCGGCATGCTGACCCAGCGCATCAGCGGGAAGGGAATCCAGTGCAGTAGCCACAACAGGGCGGCGAGCAGGCGGGTACTCATGCGGCCTCCGACGGGTAGCTAGGCGGCAGTGGTGCCCCTGCCGGGTGTTTAAAGCGGCTGTAGCTCCAGAAATATTGCTCGGGGATCTGGCGGATCAGGTCTTCCAGATTTTGATTCATCACTGTGGCGTCATGCTCGGGCTCGCCGGTAAGCTCACCCACAAACGGCTGCACATGAAAGCGGTAGCCACGGCCAATGCCGAGGCGTTCGGTATAGCAGGGCAGAATAATGGCATTGCTGGCGCGGGCCATTTTGGCCAGCAAAATCATGGTGTAGGCCGGCTGCCCAAAAAAAGGCGCCCACACGCCTTCGCCGCCGCCCGGCACTTGATCGGGCAGCAGATAGGCCACGCCGCCTTGCTTGAGGGTTTTGAGTAGCACGCGCACGCCAGCGGCATTGGCCGGGGCGGGCTCGGCGCCGCCGCGCGAGCGTGAATAGATCATCAGTGGCTCAAGATAGGGCTGTTTGGGCGGGCGATACAGCGGGGCCAGTTTGCGTGGGATGAGCCCGGCGACGCAGACGCCGGTCATCTCTAGCGCGCCCAAATGGGGCGACATAAATATAATCGGCCGACCGCTGGTCAGCGCGGCTTCAACATGCTCCCAGCCGCGTTTCTCGCGCACCAAGGCCGTGAGGCCATGCAAAGGTCTCATCCAGTGCGGTAAAAATTCGAGGGCCGCGATGCCATGGGCAGGAATACTTGAGTGTAATAATCGGTTATAATCGCGGCTATTTTTCGCAATCGCACTTAACCTTAGATTGGTTCGCAGCACGCGCCGGTGACGGGGGGAGCCCCACCACACCAGCCAGCCAACGATCCAGCCTAGCGCTTGCAGCAAGGGCAGTGGCAGTCGGGCAAAGAGTTTGGTAATGGTCAGCAGCATTGACAATGTTGAAAGCCGGAATCAAATGCCGATTGTAGCTGCGATTGGCCCAAAAGGGGTCATGTAACCGAGGACAATACTGCAATGAAAGACTTTCTGTTTACTTCCGAATCGGTTTCTGAAGGCCATCCGGACAAGGTGGCAGACCAGATTTCCGACGCGATTCTGGATGCCATTCTGACTCAGGATAAAACGGCCCGTGTGGCAGCCGAGACTCTGGTGAACACGGGGTTGGTTGTGCTGGCCGGTGAAATCACCACCACCGCGAACATCGATTACATCCAGATCGCCCGCGATACCATCAAACGCATTGGCTACGATCATTCCGACATCGGCTTTGATTACAAAACGTGTGCCGTACTGGTGGCCTACGACAAACAGTCGCCCGATATCGCCCAAGGCGTGAACGAAGGCGAAGGTATCGATCTGGACATGGGCGCTGGCGATCAGGGCCTGATGTTTGGCTACGCTTGCGATGAAACGGCCCAACTGATGCCGGCATCGATTTACTACGCCCACCGTCTGGTACAGCGCCAAGCTGAATTGCGCAAAGATGGCCGCCTGCCTTGGCTGCGCCCCGATGCCAAATCGCAAGTGACCCTGCGTTACGATGGCGAAACCGGCAAAGTGAAAGAAGTGGATACCGTGGTACTGTCAACCCAGCACCACCCGGATGTATCGCACGAAGAATTGTCGGCTGCGGTGATCGAGCATGTGATCAAGCCGGTATTGCCGGCCGAGTGGGTCACTGAAAACACCAAATTCATGGTGAACCCAACTGGTCGTTTCGTGATCGGCGGCCCAATGGGCGATTGCGGCCTGACTGGCCGTAAAATCATCGTGGATACCTACGGCGGTGCCGCGCCACACGGTGGCGGCGCTTTCTCGGGTAAAGACCCATCCAAAGTGGATCGCTCCGCCGCTTATGCGCTGCGCTATGTCGCGAAAAACATCGTGGCAGCCGGCATTGCCAAGCAATGTCTGGTGCAGGTGTCATACGCGATTGGCGTGGCTAAACCGGTATCGATCATGGTCGACACCTGGGGCACTGGCGTGATTCCGAACGAAGCGATTGTGGAACTGATCCAGAATAACTTCGATCTGCGCCCGAAAGGTATTATCCAGATGCTGGATCTGCAGCGCCCAGTGTATGGCCGCACTGCTGCCTACGGCCACTTTGGTCGCGAAGAGCCTGATTTCTCTTGGGAGCGCACCGATAAGGTTGAGCAGCTCAAAGCTGCGGCAGGCCTGTAATCTTGCGCTAGCTAAAAGCCGCCTTCGGGCGGCTTTTTTTATGCCTTTTTTGAGCGAGGGAGATACAGATCAAGATCATTGTCTTATCCCTGTGCTGAAATCAGCTCATAAATCCCCATAAATCAAAAACTGGAGCAGCATCATGCGCATTGTTACTCGACTCGCCTCCCCACCCGAATACCGCAAACTCGCGCCGTGGTTTAAAGCGGCCGGTCAGGCCGAGCCGACACTGGCCGATATGGTGTTGCTGGCCGAAACCGAGGGCGAGCTTTGTGGCGCACTGCGCGTGGTGATGGCTGGAGTGATCCGGCTAGATAGTGTGATTGCCCGCGATGACGAAGTGCTGGCCACCTTATTGCAGCAGCTGGGCCGCTGGATCGGGCGCGAAGCCTGCTGGGCCGTGGCGAGCCCAGATGCCCTGCCGGTGTATCTGGCGGCAGGCTTTGTTGAGCAAGCCACGGAGCCAGATACCCTAGTGAATGAAGCGACAACTCAGGCGCGGGTGCTGCTGCAGCGGCCGGCGCCCGTCGATGCCGAGCCTACCGAGGCGATTGCGCTGGCGGCCAGTGGCGCGCTGCCCAATGCAAGCGAATAGGCGTATAGTCCTTGCCGCCCATCAGTTGACTAGCCTGAAAGTAGGCAGCCAACGGCGCTAATTTACGCTAAAATTGCCCCACACCGAGGGGCGCTGCAGCCCGCCGGCCCTACCCGGGCCGCGTGAGTCAGGCTCGGTGCTTATCCAATTTAACGGCGCTCACCTATCGTTAAACCCTGCCGGGTTCGATGACCGTCGCTGCAGCACACCATCTGTTGCCGACTTAAGGTGAGCATCGACCCGGCCACATGGAGCATTATCGTGGCCGAATTCAAAGACTATCACGTAGCCGATATCAGCCTTGCCGCCTGGGGCCGCAAAGAGCTGAGCATTGCCGAAACTGAAATGCCAGGCCTGATGGCCGTGCGCGACCAATTTGGCGCGCAACAGCCATTGAAAGGTGCGCGCATTGCCGGTTCGCTGCATATGACGATCCAAACTGGCGTCTTGATCGAAGCGCTGAAAGCATTGGGCGCAGATGTACGCTGGGTATCGTGCAATATTTTCTCGACGCAAGACCACGCTGCAGCAGCAATCGCTGCGGCGGGCACGCCCGTGTTCGCGTACAAAGGCGAATCGCTGGAAGAATACTGGGAATTCACGCACCGCATTTTCGACTTTGGTAACGGTGAATTTGCCAATATGATTCTGGACGACGGCGGCGATGCCACGCTGTTGCTGCATTTGGGCGCACGCGCGGAAAGCGACTTGAGCCTCGTTGCGAATCCAACCAACGAAGAAGAAACCGTACTGTACGCCGCGATCAAAGCGCAAATCGCCAAAGATCCAACATGGTACTCAACGCGCCTGAAACACATCATCGGCGTAACCGAAGAAACCACCACCGGCGTACACCGTCTGTACCAGATGCACGAGCAAGGCAAACTGGCTTTCCCTGCGATCAACGTGAACGACTCGGTAACTAAATCAAAATTCGACAACCTGTACGGCTGCCGCGAATCATTGGTTGACGGGATCAAACGTGCAACCGACGTGATGATCGCCGGTAAAGTGGCGGTAGTCTTGGGCTACGGCGACGTGGGTAAAGGTTGTGCGCAATCACTGCGCGGCCTGGGGGCAACGGTTTGGGTTACTGAAATTGATCCAATCTGCGCGCTGCAAGCGGCGATGGAAGGCTACCGCGTGGTGCGGATGGACGATGTGGCCGGCGAAGCCGACATTTTCGTTACCACTACCGGTAACGTTGGCGTGATTACGCACGATCACATGAAAGCGATGCGCCACAATGCGATTGTCTGCAATATCGGTCACTTCGACTCAGAAATCGAAGTGGCGAGCCTGCGCCAATACAACTGGGACAATATCAAACCACAGGTTGACCACATCGAATTCCCGGACGGCAAACGCATCATCTTGTTGGCTGAAGGCCGCTTGGTGAACTTGGGTTGCGCAACCGGCCACCCATCATTCGTGATGTCCAACTCGTTTGCCAACCAGGTACTGGCGCAAATCGAGTTGTTCACTAAACGTGAGCAATATCCAGTGGGCGTGTATGTATTGCCAAAACATCTGGATGAAATGGTAGCCCGTTTGCACTTGCAGAAAATCGGCGCGAAGCTGACCGTGCTGAGCCCTGAGCAAGCCGCCTACATCGGCGTGCCAGTGGATGGCCCTTACAAGCCAGCGCACTATCGCTACTAAGCAACTCGCAAAAACGCCCCTTGTGGGCGTTTTTGTTTGTCAGCGCATCAAAAAGATATCGAGGTCGTGATGAGTACCCCTGCTACTTATACCCCGATTGCCTGCGCCGCCTACGATTATCTGGAAATCACCGCCATGCACCGCGAGCCGGTGCAACTGGTGCTCCACGATGGCACGTGCCTGCAGGCCGTAGCCTGCGATGTGCGGGTGCGTGAACAGATTGAGTATTTTGTCGTTGAATGTGCTGGTGCTGTGCAAGAGATCCGGCTTGATCAGTTGGTGTCGATCGAGTCGCTGGCGCAGCCCCCACGTTTTGCCTTAATCCAGATCCGCTAACGAGGATAATGATGACCACCGAAACTCGCCGTGATTTTCTCAAAGCATCTGTGGCCAGCGGCTTTGCGCTGGCCGTGCAGCCCGTGGCCGCGACCACGCTGCAAACCGATAGCACAGGCCTAACGGCAGGCATGGTGCAGATTGGCCCGCTGCCCGCCTATCGGGCGATGCCCGCGGCGGCCACTGGCCCCTTGCCAACTGTGATTGTGATTCAGGAAATCTTTGGTGTGCACGAGCATATTCAGGATTTATGCCGCCGGCTGGCCAAGCAGGGCTATCTGGCCATCGCGCCTGAATTTTTTTACCGCTATGGCGATGCGCGGCAGTATGCCGATGTGGATAGCCTGATTCGCGAGCTGGTGAGTAAAGTGCCCGATGCCGAAGTGCTGGCCGATCTGGATGCCACCGCCGCCTGGGCTACCAGCCAAGGTGGTGATCCGCAGCGCCTGGCGGTAACGGGGTATTGCTGGGGCGGCCGCATTACATGGCTGTATGCAGCACATACCCCCAAGGTAAAAGCCGGCGTGGCTTGGTATGGCCGCTTGGTGGGGCCAACAAATCCAAATACGCCGCGCCAGCCCATTGATGTGGTCAGCCAGCTAAAAGCGCCAGTGCTGGGCCTGTATGCCGGGCAGGATAAAGGCATTTCGCTTGAGAGCGTGGCGCAAATGCAGGCGGCGCTCAAAGCGCAAAAGCAATCGTTTGCCTTCCAGATTTACGATACGGCCGCGCATGGTTTTAACGCCGACTATCGCCCCAGCTACAACGCCGCCGCGGCGCAAGATGCGTGGGCAGCGATGCTGGCGTGGTTCAAGCGCTTCGGGGTGTAGCCATAAAGACGGGGGCAGCGCTGAGCGCGGCCACCGCTTGATTATGAATCGGCTGCTCCAGCAGAGCGGCGCGGTAGCACAAACCATAGCGGATGCTGGGCAGTGTTTGCGCGAGCGTCACTGGGCGTACGGCATAATCGGCGGCGAGGCTGGCGGGCACCAGCGCCCAGCCTTGGCCCGCCTCGACCAGCTGCAAGACCAGTGGCAGGGTATTAGCCCGATGATTGGTTTGCATCGCCACCGTATCCACCCCCAGCAGCGCCAATAGCTGCTGCTGGCTCGGCGCATCCGGGCATAAAATCCAGTCATCCAGTGCAATATCGTGCAGCTGCTCAAGCGGCTTATCTTGTGACCAATCGCGGGGCGCGACCACACACAGCGGGTCATCCAGCAGCGGTAGAAATAACTCATCCTCGCAGCGCTCCGCCTCGGTCGCGAGCCGCACATCGCCGGCGCAGCCAGCTTGTAATTGCCACTGTATCGCTGGCAATGCGCTGGCCAACACCGCTAGCCAATAATTCACCGCCTGTCGGGGTACATCGGCCGCCACGCCCAGCGCCAGCGGCTGGCAATGATGTTGGGCGGTGAATTGCTGGCGAATGCCGGCCAGTTGCGCCAGCAGACGCTGCGCTTGCGGATACAGTAGCCGTGCCGCTTCGGTGACGGCTACGCCGCGTGGCTCGCGGATAAACAACGGCGTCGCCAGCTCGTCTTCCAGCTGGCGGATGGTGACCGACAAAGTGGGCTGGGTGATAAACAGCCGCTGGGCGGCCAGCGTGATATTACGCTCTTCAAACACCGCCAGAAAGGCCTTGAGGTGACGGGTATCCATAGATTAAACCGATAGCAGCCAGCGATATTTCCCATTTTACGCCGCTTATGGCCGGGGAATACACTCTCTTTCATCGCAAGCCATTATTAATGGCGATTACAGAACCAAAGGATACCATCATGCAAAAGAAACTAGTCATTATCACCGGTGCCAGCTCAGGGATCGGCGCTGAATTAGCCCGCCAGGTAGCGGCCTTGGGCCACCCCATGCTGCTGTTGGCTCGCCGCATTGAGCGGCTGCAAGCGCTGAATCTGCCCAATACCCTGTGCCGCAGTGTGGATGTCTGCGATGGCGCCGCGGTACAGGCCGCGGTGGCCGAGGCCGAGGCGCTGTATGGCCCGGCTGATTTGCTGGTGAATAACGCCGGAGTGATGTTGCTGGGCAAAATGGCCGAGCAAGCGCCGGGCGAATGGCAGCGTATGCTGGATGTGAATATCGGCGGCGTATTGAATGGCATTCACAGTGTCTTGCCCGGCATGGTAGCGCGCCAGCATGGCACCATTATCAATATCAGCTCGATCGCTGGGCGCAAAACTTTCCCTAACCATGCCGCCTATTGCGGCACCAAATTTGCGGTGCATGCACTGAGCGAAAATCTGCGCGAAGAAGTGGCCGAGCACAATGTGCGGGTGATTACCATTGCCCCGGGCGCAGTGGAAACCGAGCTGTTAAGCCACACTACCGATGCGCAAATCAAGGCGGGCTACGAAGACTGGAAAACCGCGATGGGTGGTGTTTTGGCCGCCAGCGAGGTGGCGCAAGCGGTGTTGTACGCCTATCAGGCGCCGCAGTCGGTGTGTATTCGCGAAATCGTACTGGCCGCCACGCGCCAGCCCGCCTAAACCACGCGGCGGATTTAGGCTGGGCTGGTCAGGGTTTGGGCTACCCAGTCTGCCAGTGGCGCAAAATCATAGTCATCCAGCGCCGCTTGCAGTGCGGCCAGCTCGGCCCTTGGGTAATGCGCCGCGATACTTGGGCGCAAGCGGGCAAAGGCGGCGCTAGCGCGGCGATCATTGCTTTCGAGCCAAAGCTGCAGTATTTCCAGCTCATTCAGTAGCTCGGCTGGGCTGAGTAGCGGGGCGGTGGCCTCGGAGGGGCTGGTTGGCGCAGGTAGCTTGGCCTGAATTTCGGCGCAGGCGCTGCTTAGCGCCTTGGCCAATTCAGCCAGTAGCGCCTCAGCAGCGGCAGGCTGGGCGGCGGCGGGAGCGCAGGCGTTTTCCAGCTCGGCCGCCAGCGTGGGAATACGCTGCAGCCCCAGATTGCCGGCAACGCCTTTCAGCGTATGCGCCAGCCGCTGCGCGCTGGCCCAATCGGCGCTGGCGATGTGGGTGGCGAGCGTGGCCGCGGCCTGTTGATAGTTACGAGCAAAATCGCCCAGTAGGTGGTTGAGGGTGTCGGCCTTATTGGCTAGCCGGCGCAGCGCCTGGGGGTAGTCTAGGCATTGCCATTGATTATCGTTAGGGGTATTGCTCTGTAGGCTATCATTTTCAATATCTACAGCGGAATACCTCAGGTATTTGCTCAGCGTTTGGGCCAGCTGCTGCGGGTCAATCGGTTTGCTGAGGTAATCATTCATGCCGGCAGCGCGCACTGCGGCCTGATCCTCGGCGCTGGTGTTGGCGGTCATGGCAATAATCGGCAGCGTGGCCAGCGCCGGCAAGCGGCGAATGGCGCGCGTGGCGGCATAGCCATCTAGCCGCGGCATTTGAATATCCATCAAGACCAAGGCATGGGCCGCAGGCGCGGCGCTCAGTTGCTCTAGCGCGGCCTGGCCATCACCGGCCACGCAGGCGTGCAGGCCCAGCTCGGCCAATAATTCGCAGGCAATTTGCTGATTGATGGCGTTGTCTTCCACCACCAGCACACTGGCGGGGGCAAAGCGCAGCGTCGGTGCGCTTGGCGTAATGCTTTGGGCTTCGCCTCGCCAAGCTGCGGGCAAGTAGGGCGCCGCAATGGCGCGCGCACCCAGCGCTTGCCAAGCTGGCCAATCTTCGGCGGCCGGTTCGCCCAGCAGCCATAGCTCGGCCGCGGGCTGCTGCGCTTGTAGCTGGCGGGCGATGGCCAGCAGGCTGGTTGCTGGCGCAAACAGCACATCCAGTAAATAGCACTCACTCGGCCCAAGCGGGCTATCGTCGATGACTTGCTGAAACGTCGTTGCCGGGCAATAGCGCTGGGCCAGCTGCGCGAGCCCCGTATGCCGGCTCAATAGAGTGACATGGCCGCGCGTGGGCGGCTGAATGGGCGTGGCGGCGGCGCTGGCGCTGAGCCGCACCTTAAAACGAAATACGCTGCCTTGCTCGGGGGTACTTTCGACGCTGATTTCGCCCGCCATCAGCTGAACCAGTCGCTGCGCAATACTCAGCCCCAGGCCGGTGCCGCCAAATTGGCGGGTGGTTGAGCTATCGGCCTGCGTGAAAGGCTGAAACAGCCGCGCCAGCTGCTCGGGCTGCATGCCCACGCCGGTATCGCGCACAGCGGCGCTAAGCCAGCAAGCATCCCCCTCCTGAATGGCCTGCAAGTGCAGGCTCACTTCGCCATGGGCGGTGAATTTGATCGCGTTATTGAGTAGATTGATCAGCACTTGCCCCAGCCGCAGCGGATCGCCTTGCCACTGCTCGGGCAGGGTGGGGGGCAGATCAAACCAATAGTGCAGGCCTTTTTCTTGCGCCCGCCCGGCAGTGACCGTCGCAACCTGGGCGAGCACGTCGCTTAACGAAAAAGGAATCTGCTCTAAAGTGAGCCGATCGGCTTCGATCTTCGAGAAATCAAGCAGGTCATTAATCAGGCTGAGCAATACCTGGCCGGCATGACTGATTTTGTTTAGGTAATCGTGCTGGCGCGGATTGTCGCTGTGTTTCGCCGCCAGATGCGCCAGACCCAGTACGGCATTCAGTGGAGTGCGGATCTCGTGGCTGATATTGGCCAGAAAGCGAGATTTGGCTTCGGTGGCGGCTTCGGCGGTGTGGCGGGCTTGCTCCAGCGCGGCGGCTTGCTCTACCGCGCGAGTGATATCCATAAAAAAGCCATTCCAGTAATCTTGCCCATCGGCGCCACGCGCCGGCACACCCACGGTGCGAATGTGATGCAGCTCGCCCGCCAGCAGCACGGTATGTTGCACATCTGCCGTTCGCCGCTCGGCAATGGCCGCGCGGATTTCGCTGCGGGCCTGCTGCATTTCCGCCAGCGGCACATGCCGCCAGCGCTGCGCCGGATCGGCGTAGATTTCCTGCAGACTCACGCCAAATAGCTCGGCGGTTTTGGCGCTGAGGAAGGTAAATTCGCCTGCTTCCCCTTGCTGGCGATATTGAAAGACCGCCAGCGGCAGGGTGTTGGATAAGTCCACCATCTGCTGTCGCGCCAATTCGGCCGCTTGTTTGGCATTGGCCAGCGCTGTCTGCTGCGCCAGCTGCTCGCTGATGTCGCGCGAGGTGACGAGCACGCTTTGCACCTGCCCGTGCGCATTCAGCTCGGGTGTGAGCATCCATTCGCGCCATTGCTCGGCCAGCCCATAGGCAAAACTGCGGCGCAGTGGTTGCGCCAGCTGGCTCACGCTGGCAATGGCGGCTTCACGTTCGGCCGCTTCGCTGGCGCTAAAGCCCAAATCGGCCAGCCGACAGGTGCTGACCTCGCGCGGCGGCTGCCGCAATTGCCGAAACAGCGCCGGGCTGGCATACAGCAGCCGGCCATCGGGGGTAAAGCGCATGATCACATCCGAGGCATTTTCAGCCAGAGTGCGAAACGCGGTTTCCCGCTCCTGCAATTGCCGCGCGGCGGCGGCTTGCTCGTCCTGATGGCGCTGTTGCAGCGCCCGCCAGCGCTGGCGGGCATGCAGCAACAAGCTCGCCACCAAGACCAGAATGCTAGCCAGGCTCGCTAAGGGTAGCCAATGCCACCAGGGCGAGAGCTGGCTGCGATCTTGTAGCACCATGACTTTCCAGGTTCCGCGCGGGTCGGGCCAGCTCAGTTGGGATTCAGCCACCATATAGCGCATGCTACCCAGTCGCAGCTCGCCCGAGCCCGCTGGCGCCCAATCCAGCAGGCTGAGTGGGGTATTGCCCAGCAAGGCATCAAATTGATGCAGCTGGCGCAAAGCCAGTAAATCATCGGCGGCGAGCGGCTTTAGCCACTGAAATAAATCCCCCGGTTGGCTGCTGCCAAAAATCAGCCCATCGGGCGAAAGTAGCCAGGCACGCGAGCCGTGCTTGCGCAGCAGCCCATCAATAAAGTCACCGCCCATTTTGATGACCAGCACGCCTTGCGGATAGTGTGGCACTTGCGGCAACCACACCGGGGCAGCGAAGTAGAGGCCGCGCTCATGCGAATGAATACCAATGGCCGGATAAATATGCGCTTCACCGCGCATGGCTTGCTGCCAGTACGGGCGCTGCCCCAGCTGTTCGCCCAGCAGCAACTGGCGGTTTTGGTTGTCGGTGTAGGCCAGTACCTGGCCGGTGCCGCTCAGTAGGTAGGTGCTCTCGGCGCCAAATTGCCGCAACACATGCTGGCTATCTTCGACCAGGCGCGCCATGGCGCTCGCCTCGCCCAGTAGGCTGCCGCGCACACTGGCCGAGGTGCGCCCCATCAGCTGGGCGGCACCCAGTACGCGTCCTTCACTGGTATTGGAGCGAATCTCTAACGCCAGATCATGCGCCAGCAATTGCAAATGGGTTTGCTGGGACGCCTGCTGCTGTGCCGCTTGCCACTGCACTGTGGCCCAGCCCGCGAGCCCTGCGAGCAGTAGGCTTATTAACCACCAGCGCCAAGCAAAGCGGGCGGGCATGGCTTAATCTGCCTGCCGCGGTAGACGCAGCGTGAGGGTGGTGCCGGTATCATCATCGGTCTGCATCTCTAGGCTGCCATGCTGGGCCTCGGCATACAGCCGGGCGGTGTAGGTGCCGATGCCATTACCCTTGGCTTTGCCCGCGGTGACATATTTCTCGAAAAAGCGTTGGCGGATCGCCATGGGCACCGCGCCCTGATTGTGAATGGCTAGCTGAATGTCTTTCTGACCCACGGTGGCCGAGCAATGAATCTGGCTGCCTTCGGGGGCTGCCTCGGCGGCGTTTTTCAGTAGATTGGACAGAATCCCCAGGCTTAGGCCGGTATTGCCCAGCACATTTAAAGGCTGCTCACCCAGGCCGGTGAGATCCATGCTGATTTTGTCGGCAAAGGCGAGCTCAACCTCGGCTGCCACGCGGCGCACTTGCTCGCCCAGCTCGAATACCTCGGCATCGAGCAGATAGCTGCCGGTTTCCATCCGCAATAAATCGAGGGTGCGATCAATTTGCTCTAGCGCGGCATGCGTGGCATTGGTGGCCAGCCGTACCAATTTTTGCTGGCTACTGGTGAGGCTATCGGTGAGCAATTGCTCGGTGGCTTGCAGTACCGCGCTGAGCGGGCTTTTCAGATCGTGTTTATTGAGCTGTTCTACTTCCTCGCGTAAGCGGGCGTCTTCTTCCAGGCGGGCTGATTGCAGCTGCAGATTGCTCACCGCTTTGGCTAGACGCAGCTGGGTGCGCACACGCGCGCGCAGGATGGTTGGGTGAAAAGGCTTCACCACATAATCGACCGCGCCCATTTCCAACCCTTTCGCAACATCATCCGGCTGATCTTTGGCGGTCATAAAGATAATCGGAATCTGGCGGGTGGCTGGGTCTGCTTGCAGTGCCTGACACACGGCATAGCCATCAGGCTCGGGCATCATCACATCGAGCAGAATCAGATCGGGCGGGGTAGCGCCGCGGGCGAGCTCCAGGGCTTTGTTCCCGCTTAAGGCCACTTGCAACTGGTAATCATCTTCCAGCACCGTGGCGGCGGCTTCGATATTGTCTTTGGCGTCATCCACAATCAGGATGCTGGCGCGGCGGGTTTCCTGCTCGAGATTGAGTTCGCCAATCAGGGGCCGGCGGCTGGCCGGTTGAGGCCGAGCCGGCGCCGAGCGTTTGCCCAGCAGCATGCGGTGCATGCGGTTGGCAAAATGTTGGGTGGTAAAAGGTTTGATTAGGTAATCGGTAACGCCGTTTTCCAGAGCAGCTTCGATGCTGCTGCGCGTGGCATTGGCGGTGATCAGCATAAACGGGATATGCGCGGTGCCCGGCTGATTGCGAACCCATTGCAGCAGCTCCAGCCCGTCCATGCCGGGCATATTCCAGTCACTGATAATGCAGTTGATGGGCTGCTTTTTGAGGATCTGCAGCGCCTCGCGGCCGCTGCTGGCTTGCTCAATGCCGGTAAAGCCCTGCTCAGACAGAATGCTTTTTAGGGTTTGCCGGAAGGTGGTTTGATCATCAATGATCAGCACATTTTCTTTGCGGAGCGCCACGCGGTTGCCTCATCCAAACAATCATATTCCTGCTTGGATTATGCGTGGCACGGCAAGCCCTTGCCAAACAAAACGCCCCATTCGCCAGCGGCTGTTGTAAAGCGCGGCGGGATGGGGCGTGCGCTGGGGAGTAGCGTGGCTTTAACGGTATTGCCGCAGATGACGCCACACTGCCAGCAAGGCGCCAAGCAGGCACAGCGTAGCGACAATGCCGCAGACTGCGGCGATGGTCAGCAGATCGGGTGTTTGTAGCGCAAATTGCTGGCCATAGGACTGCGCCAGTGCATTAATGGCCGGATTTAGATGCCCGATCACGCCCCAAACTATGCCAGTAGCCACCAGCCCGCCCAGAAAGCCCTGCAGCAGCGCGCTATGGATAAAGGGGCGGCGGATAAAGGCATCGGTGGCGCCGATCAGTTTCGCTACTTCGATTTCGTCTTTGCGGGTCAGGATTTGCATGCGGATCGCGTTGCCGGTAATCAGCACCAAGGCCGCGCCGAGCATGCCGGCTACGACTTCAAATACGTTTGCCCCCAGCTGGGTAATCCGCGCCAAGCGGCGAGCCCATTCGGCATCCAGCTGCACTTCTTCCACGCCGGTGTGGCCGCTGAGCTCTTTTTGCAGTGCTTCCAGCGCGGCCGGATCAACGCTTTTCGGTTGCAGTACAAAGGCATCGGGCAAGGGGTTATCTACCAGCCCAGCTAGCAAATCGGCATTGCCAAAGCTGCCTTGCAAGCTTTTGAGTGCTTCATCTTTCGGCGTGAAAGTAAGCTTGGCGATGCGCGGGTCGGCTTTAAGCTGCTGCTGCAGGGCGCTCACCTGCGCAGGCTCGGCGCTGGGCGCCATAAAGATCGAAATCTGTGGCTCGATGCTGATATGTTGGCTGATCTGGCCAACGCTATTCACGATCAGCCACAGCGCGAGTGGGAAAGCGGCGGTGATGCCAATCACCAGCAGATTCAGCAGGCTGCCGATGGGCTGGCGCACCAGCGCCCCGATCGAGCGAGTAAAAGCTTGTAGGTGAGAGCGGAACCAGGCTGTCATTGTGTGCCCCTCAAGCGGTAAATTGGCCGTTTTTCAGGCGCAGAATGCGGCGGCCATAGTCGGCCATCAGGCTTTCATCGTGGGCCGAGATCACCAATGTGACGCCCACCTGATGGAAGGATTTGAACAGCTCCAGAATATCGTGCGCGTAATCGCGATCGAGATTGGCGGTGGGCTCATCGGCCAGCAAAATCGACGGACGATGGACGACCGCGCGGGCAATACACAGCCGCTGCTGCTCGCCACCCGAGAGTGAAATCGGGTTGAGTTTTTCTTTGCCGGCGAGGCCGACTTTATCTAGCGCGGCCAATACGCGGCGGCGGCCTTCCTGATGCTCAAAGCCGATGATATCCAGCGGCAGGCGCACATTATCAAAGACACTGCGGTCGTACAGGATTTTGTGATCCTGAAAAATCAGGCCAATATGCCGGCGCACAAAAGGCAGCGAGGCGCGGCTCATCCGCGCCAGATTTTGCCCATTCAGCAATACCGCCCCCGCGGTGGGCTTTTCGATGCCGGCCATTAATTTGAGTAGCGTCGATTTACCCGCACCAGAGTGGCCGGCCAGAAACACCAGCTCGCCGCTGGGGATTTCGAAGCTCAGATTCTTGATGGCATCAAAACCACCCGGATAGCTTTTGCTAACTTGCTGAAACTGAATCATACAAATCCTCAATTAAAACTGGGTTCAGCTCGACTGCTATCCCAATGTCCATCTAGATGATAAAACATCAGCTCAACACCTGCGCCCTCACGCCCCTCGCCAAAATACTGCCCTTTAGGCTGAAACCCCAGCTTTTCCAACACGCGGCCACTACGAGGGTTGCTGACTAAATGCTCGGCATAAAAATATTGTGGGGCCTGTGCCTGTCGGCAGTAAGCGATGGCGGTCTGAGCGGCTTCAGTGGCGTAACCTTGCCCCCAGAATGCCTGCCCAAACCAATAACCTAATTCGGTGTGTTGCGGCTGGTAGACCAGCCCGACACACCCAATCAAGTCGCCGCTGCCGCGTAAAGTGACAGCAAAAACATCTTCAACCCGATCCCGGCTGGCTTGCGCTTGACAGGTGAGAAATTCTTGCGCCATTGTTAAATCATAAGGATGCGGAACGCGGCGGGTATTGCTCGCAACTGCCCATTCTCCCGCAAGTTCAGCAATATACGGGGCATCCGTATCTTGCAGTGGCCGCAGTATCAGCCGGGCGGTGGTGAGGGTGGGTAGTTGCATGCGCGGGTGTTTTAAACTGGGCTGAAACGGCTATTCAAACAGCGCGTCGATGTAGTCTTTGGCCACAAACGGGCGCAGATCATCAATGCCTTCACCCACGCCAATAAAGCGCAGCGGTACTGGGCGGTTTTTGGCAATGGCGGCGATCACGCCGCCTTTGGCCGTGCCATCCAGCTTGGTGAGCACCAGCCCAGTCAGGCCCAATGCATCATCAAAAGCCTTGGTTTGCGCCAGCGCATTCTGGCCGGTATTGGCATCGAGCACCAACAGCACTTCGTGCGGGCCAGTCGGCTCGGCTTTTTGCACCACGCGTTTTACTTTTTTGATTTCTTCCATCAGGTGCAGTTGGGTGGGCAGGCGGCCGGCGGTGTCGACGATCACCACATCAATACCGCGCGCTTTGGCGGCGTTCACGGCATCAAAGGCCACGGCGGCGGCGTCGCCCGACTCCTGGGCAATCACATGCACGCCATTGCGCTCACCCCACACCACCAGCTGTTCGCGTGCGGCGGCGCGGAATGTATCGCCGGCGGCCAGCAGCACCGATTTGCCTTGGCTTTGGAAATATTTGGCCAGCTTGCCGATCGAGGTGGTTTTGCCGGCGCCATTCACGCCTGCCACCATCAAAATAAACGGCTTGTGCCCGCTGACATCGAGCGGGATTTGCAGCGGCTGGATCAGCTCGGTGAGGCTGTCTTTCAGCGCGCCTTTTAGCTCGGCCGCGTCTTTCAGGCCCTTGAGCGACACGCGATCGCGCACGTCATTCAGCAAATGCTGGGTGGCATCGACGCCCATATCCGCAGTGAGCAAGACGGTTTCCAGCTCGTCATACAGATCGTCATCGATCTTGCCGCCGCCAAACACGCTGGCCAGACTTTTACCCAGTTTATCGCGGGTTTTCGCCAGGCCCAGCTTCAGGCGCTCGGTCCACGAGAGCTTGGGTTTTTCTTGCGGCTGCGCTACTGGGGCCAACTGGGCTGGGTCGCTCTCGATGTATGTGTCTGTAGTTTGCGTGGGCGCTGAATCTGCAGGCAATACCTCGGTGGAGTATTCTGGAGCGGCACTGGGCGCAGGCGCCGCCGGCTCGGCGTGCTCGACGGCGGCAGGGGGCAAGGCCTCGCTGGCGGCTGCTGGCGGGCTAAGCGGCTCGGCTGCGCTCTGGTTCAGCGTCGGGCTGGCCACCGCGGGCGTGGTGGTGTCCGGGGCCGGTGAAGTCGTTACCGGGGTATCGGCCGGCTTCTTTTTACGAAAAAAACTAAACATGGTGTTGGCTTGATTCCTGCAAATCGCGGAAAATACGAATCTATTTGCGAGATTTTAACTGGAGCAGCCGTGTCCGCACAGCACAAAAATCAGGTGCGTATTATTGGCGGCCAATACCGGCGCCGTATCCTGAAGTTTCCCGATTCACTGGGCCTGCGCCCCACCCCCGACCGCGTGCGCGAAACGCTGTTCAACTGGCTGGGCCAAGACCTCACGGGCTGGCACTGTCTGGATCTGTTTGCCGGCAGCGGCGGGCTGGGGTTTGAAGCCGCCAGCCGCCATGCCAAGCAAGTGGTGATGGTCGAAATGGCCCGGCCGGTGTATCAGGCCTTGCAGGCCAGCCAGCAAACGCTGGGTGCGCGCGAGATTCAGCTATTGAACGCCGATGCGCAGCGCTTTTTAAGCCAGAATCGGCAAGCTTTTGATCTGGTGTTTCTTGATCCGCCCTTTGCCAGTACCTTGCTGGCCGATACATTGGCGCTGTTGCCGCCCCATCTGAGCGAGCGGGCGCGGGTGTATATTGAATGCGAAACGTTGCCCGATCTTAGCGGCTGGGAGATCTTGCGCGAAGGCAAAGCCGGCACGGTGCGGTATGCTTTACTCTGCCGTGCGGCGGCTGGGGATGCAGAAAACAGTACTGAATCTGCATAGGAAAGTTGTTCTTCCCGCATGAAAGTGGGAGAATTCCGCATATCTAGTTTTTCGATTGTTTTGTTAAGGATTATCTGTCATGGCTCTGATGATTACGGACGAGTGCATCAACTGCGATGTATGCGAACCAGAATGCCCCAATAGCGCGATTTCTCAAGGCGAAGAAATCTATGTGATCGATCCGAACCTGTGTACCGAGTGCGTGGGTCACTATGATGAGCCACAGTGCCAGCAAGTCTGCCCAGTGGACTGTATCCCGCTCAATCCGGAACACAAAGAAAGCAAAGAAGAGCTGATGCAAAAGTACATGATCATCTCTGGTCAAGCCTGATTGAGCACCCTATGCAGCTGACAAGCGGGCTTTATGCCCGCTTTTTTGTCGCCTTATAATTCAGTAAGCACTAATATTTTAATAAAAAAGCAGTAAGGCGGGGAGATCGTGCGTCAGTCTCGCCCGTGAGGAGGCAGCAATGGGTCACTACAATGTCCGCAATCAGGTCATCGAACTATTAGATATCGCACAAACGCTGGTGCATTCCAGCCCAGCGCAAGCCGTTGAATTGGCCAATCAGGCCGCCGACCGGGCGCAAGCCCTGGGCTATGGGGAGTTAGAGGCGCAAGCCTGGCTTACCCGCTTGCAAGCTTATCGCGCCCAGCCGCGCACCACCCTCGATCAAATCGAAGTTACCGCCCTGCAGGCGATTGACCTCACCCGTGCCGCTGGGCAAACCGCAGGCTGGGTCGAGGCGATGAACTGCTACAGCGACATCATGTACGGCATTGGCCAATACGATGTGGCCATGAGCTACTGGCTGCAGCTCTTAGAGGCCGGGATCGATCAAGATTTACCGCTGGCGCGAGCCTATGGCTATATCGGCGTCGGCAAGCTTTTTTGGACGTTTGAAGACCCGAGCTCCAGCCTGCAATACACCGATAAAGCCAGCGAAGCTTTGCAGGCGGTGGCGCTGATCAATCCGAAAGTCTGTTTGCTGATCAATCAGGCCTCGTATTGTTATCAACATCGCGATTACCCGGGCGCGCATGGCTATCTGGATCAGGCCGAAGCCTTGTTGCAGGATGTGGCCTTTTGCGAGTACGAGCCCGAAATCTACTACTACCGCGGTTATTTGCTGCGTGCGGCGGGCGATTTGCGCGGGGCGCAAGAGCAATTCAAACGCGCGCTGCTGCTCAATGCCCACAGCAGTAATTTCTGGGGCAAATCAGTCACCATGATTGGCTTGGGTGAGGTCTCGCTGGATCTGCATGAGCCACATAAAGCGATGTATTTTATGCAGCAGGCGCTCGAGATCGCCAGTGCCACCCCGAATTCCTACCGCTATCTTGTGATGCAGGCGCATCATGGGCTGGCGCGCTGCTATCAGGCGCTGGGGCAAACCGAGCGCGAATTCCGCCACTGGACTTTGCATTTCGATTTGGCTGACGAGCTACTCAATCAGGTGATGAACAAACGTCTGGCCGTATTCAAGCGCAACTCGCTGCAACTGCGGGTGCATGAGCTGGAGCAGTTGGTGGCCTAAGCGCTAGCGGGTGAGCCTTTGATTTGATAGAGGGGTATTTCATTGTGGACCATATAAATTATGGTTTGCGGTGGAATACCCCTAGTTGTTAGCTCATTACCGCCCACAGCCGCTCGCCGTAGGGCCCGGCCTGCGGGTGAGTGAGCAGCAGCCAGCCTAAGCCGATCACCGCCACGCCGCTACTCGGCGTGCCCCAGCGCAGGTGGCGGGGCAGGGCTTGCCAGCGGCCGTGCTGCCAAAGCTGCAGCCCGCTTTGCCAGTTCAGCCAAATGGCCAGCGCCACGGCGCACAAGGCAGCCGTGAGGAGCGCTGGAAAGCCTAGTACCCCTTGTTCGGCCAACCCGACACTGGCGCCGGCCAAAATTCCCGGCAATAGAAATGCAGGTGTCCACAGCAGGCAGGCTACCACGCACGCCGGGGCAAAGCGTCGGCGTGGCATGGCTAGCATGCCGGCCACCAGCGGCAGCACTGGGCGGGTGGGGCCGATAAAGCGCCCGGCAAAAATCCCCACCGGGCCATGTTGGCGCAACACCATTTTGGCCTGCACCAGCAGCTTGCGTTGCTGTTGCAAGATCGGTAGCCGCTGCAGCCACTGTCGATGGCGATAGCCCAGCCAGTACGACACCCCGTCGCCAATCAGGGCGGCCACGAAACCCACTGCGCAGGCGGCCCAGAAATCCATTTTTCCCTGACCGATCATCGCGCCCATGGCCAACATCAGCACCGTGCCGGGGATCAGCAGGCCTAGAATGGCGGTGGACTCGGCCAACACCAGCACAAAAAGTAAAACCAAGGCGTAATCTTGGGCCTGTTGCAGCAGTAGGGTTAGCCAGTCACTCATCGGGTGGTCTGCAGTAGAAAAATCGCAAATTGGAGAGTGCAGGCTGGGAAAGGTTCCATGCAGCATTCATTTGGTATGAAATGTATTTTTACTACGTAACTTTAAACAAAACCACATTGTTTTTAGGCGTTTTTTCTTGGGGTGAAATGTAGTAAATTCACACCCATATCTAAAAAAGGTGAAATAAATCTACATGCAGATGGATCCGGTAGTGCTCTTTTTCCTGCTCGGCCTGTTGGCCGGCTTGGCGAAGTCCGATTTAAAGCTGCCCAGCGCGCTGTACGACACCTTGTCGGTGTTTCTGCTGCTGGCCATCGGGATTAAAGGCGGGCTGGAGCTCGCAAAACAGCCCTTTTTGCAAGTGCTGCCGCAGGCTTTGCTGGTGCTGGCGATGGGATTTGTGATTCCGCTGTTGGTGTACCCGGTATTGCGGCTGAAATTTAGCCAGGTGGATGCCGCCAGTATGTCGGCGCACTATGGCTCGGTATCGGTGGTGACCTATGCCGTGGGCGTGGCCTATCTGTCGCGGCTGGGGGTGAGTCACGAATCGCAAACCACATTGTTTCTGGTCTTGCTGGAAATGCCGGCGCTGATTGTCGGGGTGATTCTGGCGCGGCAGGGTGCGAATCAGGCCGGCAAAGGCAGTGGCCACGGCTGGGGCAAATTGCTGCATGAAGTGCTGCTGGGCAAGAGTATTGTGCTGCTGATGGGCGGCTTGCTGATTGGCCTTTTGGCCGGCCCAGAAGGCATTAAGCCGCTGGATCGGCTGTATCTGGATTTATTCAAACCCGTACTGACCTTGTTCCTGCTTGAAATGGGCTTGGTGGTGGCAGGGAAATTTGGTGCGCTGCGCCAGCAAGGCTGGTTTATCCTGCTGGCCGGCATTGGCTTACCGCTGGCCTTAAGCTGGATCGGCATTGGTGTGGGGCATTTGCTGGGCTTGTCGGTGGGCGGCGTGACCCTGCTAGCGCTATTGGCCGCATCGGCCAGTTATATTGCCGCGCCAGCCGCCATGCGGATGGCCGTGCCGCAGGCCAACCCGGCGCTGTCGCTGGGCGCGGCGCTGGGGATTACCTTTCCATTTAATTTATTGATCGGCGTTCCGCTGTATTACCAATTTGCCCATTGGGTGGCCTAAGGAGTCATGATGCAGTTTCATTCCAAATCCATGCTGACCATCGTGACCGAAGCGCTGCTGGAAAATGATCTGGTTGAATTATTCGAGGCGCGCCAGATTCGCGGCTGGACCATCGTGGCGGCTCGCGGCAAGGGCGCTCACGGCGAAAAGCGCGGCAGCTTTGATGCTAACGAGAATATCCAGATCGAGCTGATCGCCAGTACCGCCACGGCCGAAGCCTTGGCCGAGGAAATCCAGCTGGAATACGGCCAGCACTACGCGCTGGTGCAGTGGCTGTCTGAGGTGCGCGTGCTGCGGGCGGATAAGTTTTAAATTTGCCTTGGGGTATTTCCTTCTAGCTCTTTTATTTAAAGGCTTGTAGAGCAATACCCCTTTACTTGATTGTTTGAGTTTGCTGCGCTCGGGTCGCTTCAGTGAGCTGTGGGCTGGGCGCTAGCGCAATGAGGCCCTGACCGTTAGGCTTAATTCCCGCTCCTGCCATCCCGATTGGCGCAAGCTATCAATCAGATAGTAATAATTACCGTGCATGCTAAGCGGGCATGTGATTGAATCAGTGAACTTCTTGCACCATTAGCACTCCCATGGTATGAGTGCTAATATTGCAGTAACCGAATGAATTTCATCAGGAGATCTAACCATGAGCACAGCCCTGGCGCTACCGACTCTAGCGGTCGGCGATAGTATCGAGCGCTATGTTCAGCGAGTTAACGCATTTCCGATGCTCACGCCGGAAGAAGAATACGATCTGGCTAGCCGCCATCAAGAGCAAAATGACCTCGAGGCAGCCCGCCAGCTCGTGCTCTCGCACTTGCGCGTGGTGGTGTCGATTGCCCGCGGTTATAGCGGTTATGGCCTGCCGCAAGCCGATCTGATTCAGGAAGGCAATATTGGCTTGATGAAAGCTGTGAAACGCTTCGAGCCCAGCCGTGGCGTGCGCCTGTACTCTTTTGCCGTGCACTGGATTAAAGCCGAGATTCACGAATACATCCTGCGCAATTGGCGTCTGGTGCGGGTAGCAACCACGAAAGCCCAACGCAAATTGTTTTTTAATCTGCGCTCGATGAAAAGCAGCTTTGCCGCGCTAACGCACAAGCAAGCGCAGGAAATCGCTGACGATTTGGGTGTGAAGCCCGAAGAAGTGCTCGAGATGGAAACCCGCATGAGCGGGCAAGATGTCGCGCTGGTCGCCGATGAAGGCGATGACGAAGGTTTTGCGCCGATCGACTGGCTGGCCGATCATCACAGCGAGCCGACTGCGGTGCTGGCGCGTCAGCATATGGATCGCCTGCAATCGACCGGCATTAGCGCCGCACTGGATACGCTGGATGAGCGTAGCCGCCGGATTATCGAGGCGCGCTGGCTCACCGATGAGGGCGAATCCTCTACGCTGCATGATTTGGCGGCTGAATTTAAAGTCTCGGCCGAGCGAATTCGCCAGATTGAAGCCAAAGCGCTGCAAAAAATGAAGCAGGCTTTGTTGCCAGCAACGGTATAAAGCGCATTTGAATCGATCGGCCGTCCGGCCGATGGTGTAACTAGGGAGCCCGCGGGCTCCCTTTGTTTTGTAAGCTTCATCACTTCAAGAAAATGCGTATTTTGCCGATAATTGGCTAAGTGCTTGAATTGATTTCATAATTTACATGAAGCTAACCTCTGCCTATGTGCGAAATCGCTTTTTCTCTGACATGTCAGTTAAGAAGTATGCCGATTTGCATCCTCATGACCAGCCATTGCCCCCTGATGATTTAAGCGGCGCAGCGGTGGGCGAGCTGTTGCCCAGTTCTGGTGGTTGGAACGGCATTGAGCGGCGTGCCGGCGAGCGCCGGCAGATTGAGCGCCGCCAACAGCGCGGCGCAACCCCGCTCGATACCCGCACCGAAGAGCGGCGGCGGCAAGGGCGGCGGCTGACCGATCGGCCGCAATGGGTCTTTATACCCTGTAAAATCTGACCCCGACTTAGTGCGACCAGAAGTGCAAGCCCAGTCCCAGGGTGGCGGCCACTAACAGCACGATGGCACTGGTGCGGGCGGTATGCCGAATGGCCGCGCGGTTGGGGCGGACGAAGTGACGCCACACCATCAGTACAATTAAACCGAGCAGCAAGAGCGAGAAAAGGCGACCGTTCATCGGGGAAAGCGCGTCCTAAATGTAAGAATAAGGGAAAACGAGGCGGTTTTTGGTAAGCTTGGTCAGAAGACAGGAACTTACTTAAAGTAATACTTTAACTTTTGAATGTTTCTTATTGATTTGATATGAAATGATTTTTTCTAAAAATTAAATCTAAATCATTGTATCAAAACAGAAAAACGCCCGACGCAACTTGTGTCGGGTTTTTTTTTCCTCTATAGTGGGGCGCAGTGGGAGAAAGTGGGTAAAAGTGCATTTTTCGGGCAGAAAACGCACGCTTAGTCACTCCGAGTGGTGATCAATTCCGGGCACATTGCGCAAGGCTATTTGTTCATGTTTGGTGGTGTTTCGTCTTTAAACCTCGACAGCAAAGGGCGGTTGGCCATTCCGGCTAAGCACCGTGACGCCCTGTTGTCGCGGGCTCAGGGCAAACTGGTGATCACCATCGAGCCGGCAGGTTGCTTGCTGATTTATCCGGAACCGGACTGGATTCCAGTGCGGGATCAGCTCAATCAACTCTCAGGCGTGCATATGCCAATTCGCCGTTTGATTGTCGGTCATGCGGAAGAGCTGGATATGGATGCGGCTGGACGGGTGTTGATTCCGCCCACATTACGGCAACGCGCTCAGCTGGATAAAAGCGTGGTGTTGGTGGGAATGGGTAGCAAATTTGAGTTGTGGGATGAGGCGAAATGGAATGCCGTGACCGATCAGGTTATGGCCATGGCGCCGCATGAGTTGGAAAGCAATATGCAAGGGATTGTGCTGTGAGCGAAGGCGCGGCAGGAAACTTCGTGCACCGCACGGTATTACTGCAAGAGGCAGTAGACGCACTGGCGATCAAGCCGGATGGCGTGTATGTCGATTGCACATTTGGTCGTGGTGGTCATTCGCGTTTGATTTTGTCGCGCTTGGGGCCGACGGGCCGGCTGATTGCGTTTGATAAAGATCCATATGCGATTGCCGAAGCGGCCACGATTAGCGATCCGCGTTTCACCATCGTGCACGAGGGCTACGTCACGCTGACTGAATCGCTGGCGCAACTGGGCGTCTCCCGCATCGATGGTCTGCTGATGGATTTGGGGGTTTCCTCGCCACAGCTGGATGACGGTGCCCGGGGGTTTAGCTTCCGGTTTGATGCTCCGCTTGATATGCGCATGGATACCACGCGGGGTATAACCGCGGCCGATTGGTTGAATACGGCCGATGAGAAAGACATTGCAGAGGTGGTAAAAGATTATGGCGAAGAACGGTTTGCTAGGCAGGTTGCAGCAGCGATTGTTGCGCGTAGGGCAGTCCAACCTTTTGCAACAACAGGCGAACTTGCCGCGGTCGTGGCAACGGCAGTCCGGACCCGTGAGCCGGGCCAGGACCCGGCGACGCGTACCTTCCAAGCTATACGGATTTACGTCAATCGCGAGCTTGAGGAGTTATCGCTAACGCTGCCGCAGGCGCTGGCTTTGCTCGCGCCCGCCGGTCGTTTGTCGGTGATTGCCTTTCATTCGCTGGAAGACCGGATCGTGAAACGCTTTATGCAGGATCAGGCCACGGCTGATCAGCTGCCTAATCGTTTGCCGGTGATGGCCAGCGAAATTGCGCCCGCCCCGCTGAAGGTCTTGGGCAAACCCGTGCGGCCGTCGGCCGACGAAGTGAGCGCTAACCCGCGTGCGCGCAGTGCGATTCTGCGCATTGCCGAGCGCACCAGCGGGGCGCTGCGATGACCCGTTTGAATCTGTTTTTGCTCAGTATCTTGATTGTGTGCGCGATGGGGGTGATTACCAGCCAGCATAAAGCGCGCAAGCTGTATATCGAGCTGCAAAAACAAGATGCCCAAACCCGCAAACTGAATGTTGAATGGGGCCAGCTGCAGCTAGAGCAAAGTACCTGGGCGATGCATTCACGGATTGAATCTGAAGCGGCAAACCGCCTGAGTATGCAGGTGGCACCGGCTAATCGCACCCAAGTGATTCTCGAACACGGGCAACAAGTCCAAAAACCGCAGGTGTCGGACTTGCCATGATGAAACAGGCCCGTCTGATGACCAGTGGTCGTCGCCAACCCAAATACGCGGTTAAGCCCAAATTAGAACGCTGGCGGGTGTGGTTTGTCCTCACCTGTCTGCTCGCCCTGTTTGCGACCCTCTTGGGTCGCAGTATTTATTTACAGGTCATGAATGAAGAGTTTCTGCAGGATCAGGGCGATGCACGCTATCGCCGGACGCTGAAACTCGAGCCTAATCGCGGCATGATCACCGATCGTAATGGCGAGCCATTGGCGATCTCGACGCCGGTGCAATCCATTTGGCTAAGCCCGCGCAATATGCGCGTATTGCCCGAAGGCGAAACGCGCCACAAAGAATGGAAGCAGGAAAGCGATGATGATCAGGTGCCGGTGTCACGTGCCGAGATCAAATCACTGGCTGGCCTTTTGGGGCTCTCTTACGACGACTTGCTGGGCAAAGTCACCGTTACCCGCAAAAACAAAGAGGGCAAAGAAACTCGCCCCGATTTTCTATGGGTGAAGCGGCATATTTCGCCGGCTGATGCCAAGCGGGTACTGGCGCTCAATATCCCGGGCGTATATTCGCAAACCGAATACCGCCGCTACTATCCGGCCGGTGAAGTGATGGCCCATGTGGTCGGCTTTACCAATCTGGATAGCAAAGGCCAGGAAGGCTTTGAGCTCACCAAAGACGCCATGCTGGCCGGCAAACCTGGCTCGCGCACAGTCATTCGCGATCGCCGCGGCTATATCGTTGAAGACGTCTCAACTATCGTGCCGCCGCAAGAAGGGCAAAATCTGCAGCTTTCGATCGACCGGCGAATTCAATATTTGGCCTATCGTGAGCTGAAAAATGCCGTGGATAACAGCAAGGCCGTGGGCGGCGCAATTGTGGTGCTGGATGCCCGCACCGGGGAAGTGCTGGCGATGGCCAATGCGCCGTCTTACAACCCCAATAGCCGCGCCCGTATCGACCCGGCTCACAAGCGCAATCGCGCGCTCACCGATCTGTATGAGCCCGGCTCGACCATGAAAGCCGTAACCGCAGCCATGGCGCTGAATGCCGGCAAGGTCAAACCCACCACCGTGCTCAATACCGATGGCGGGCGGATGACCATTGGCCCAGCCACCATTCGCGATGATCACCCCGGTGGCGCGATGACCATCGAGCAGATCATCCAGAAATCATCCAACGTCGGCGCCGTGAAAATGGCGCTGATGATGGAGCGCGAGGAGATGTCGAATTTCCTGCATGACGTAGGCTTTGGCGAAAAACTCAATACCGGCTTTCCGGGTGAATCGCCAGGCCGGGTGCGGCCATGGAAAACCTGGCGCCCCATCGAGCAGGCTACCATGTCTTATGGCTACGGGGTATCGGTGACCGTGATGCAGATGGCGCGGGCGTATCAGATGTTTGCTGGCAATGGCGAAGTGCACCCCGTGACCTTTACCAAATTGGTGGCCCCGGCGCCGGGCAAGCAGGTCATTAGCGCTGAGACTGCCGCACAAGTGCGCAAAATGCTGGAAATGGTGACCTTGCCGGGTGGTACCGCCACCCGCGCCCAAGTGGTCGGCTACCGCGTGGGCGGCAAAACCGGTACGGCGAAAAAACTGGTGAATGGGGTGTATTCCGACACCGCACGGGTGGGCTCGTTTGTCGGTTTGGCGCCGATTTCGAATCCACGCCTGATTGTGGCGGTGATGATCGACGAGCCGGCTTTTGAAATGCGCTATGGCGGTCTGGTGGCCGCACCGGTATTCAGTAATGTGGTGGCGGGCAGTCTGCGTTTGCTGGGTGTACCGCCGGATGCGCCGACCAACAATATCCTGTTGCCAAGCGAAGAGCTGGAAATCAAGGAAGAAACATGAAACCTGCGAGCTGGACACTCCCTGCATATGATTTCGCCGCCATCGCCGCCTTGGTGAATGGCCGACCGCTGGTGACTGATAGCCGCAAGGTACAGCCCGGTGATGTGTTTGTGGCTTATCAGGGTGAATACGCGGATGGCCGGCGCTACATCGCCAGTGCGCTCGCCAATGGCGCGGCGGCCGTGATCTGGGAAGCCGAAGGTTATCAGTGGGATGAGAGCCACCAGGTGCCCAATATCGCCGTGCCCGGCCTGCGTGATCAGGTGGGTATCTTGGTGGGGCGCTTATTAAATAACGACTTCAGCCAGATACCGGTGGTTGGTATTACTGGCACCAATGGCAAAACTTCCATTGCGAACTGGTTGGCACAGGCGTTTAATGCGCTGGGTGGCAAGGCTGGCGTGCTCGGTACGCTGGGTAATGGTTTTGTCGGTGAATTGGAAAGCTCGACGCATACTACGCTCGATCCGGTTAGCCTGCAGCATTGGCTGGCGCGCTTTCAGCATGCTGGTGCGACCCAGGTGGCGATGGAAGTTTCTTCGCATGGATTGGTGCAAGCGCGCGCGCATGGCGTGCCGTTTCATACCGCGGTGTTTACCAATTTAACCCGCGATCATCTGGATTATCACGGCAGCATGCAGGCCTATGGCGCGGCCAAGGCCAAATTGTTTGAGTGGGATGGTTTGCAGGCAGCGGTTATCAATGCCGATGATCCGTTCGGGCGGGAACTGCTGGGCTTTACCAGCGCCAAAACGGTCTTTTCGTATGGCTTTTTTGCTGGCGATTTGCGCTGTACCCAGCTTGATTCTTCGCTGCAAGGGCTCACGCTGACGGTGCAAACCCCGCTGGGCGAAACGCAAATCCGCTCGCCGATGCTGGGCCGCTTTAATGCCAGCAATCTGCTGGCGTGCTTGGGTGTGCTGCTGGCGCAAGGCGTGGCCTTGGATGCAGCCAGTGCCGCGCTGGGCGCGGTGCAGCCGGCGGCGGGGCGGATGCAGCGGCTGGGTGGTGATGGCCTGCCGCTGGTGGTGGTGGATTACGCCCATACCCCTGATGCGCTGGAAAAAGTGTTGATGACGCTGCGCGAAGCCATGCCAACAGGGGCGCGGCTGTATTGCGTGTTTGGCTGCGGCGGGGATCGCGATAGCGGCAAACGCCCGCTGATGGGCGAGATTGCCTGCCGGCTGGCCGATTCGGTGGTAATTACCAGTGACAATCCGCGCAGCGAAACCCCGAAAGCGATTATTCAGGACATCGTTGCGGGTGTGTCGGGCGTGCCGGGCACGGGCCATGCCAATTACGCGATCGAATCCGACCGCGCTGCGGCCATTGCCGACGCGATCGAGATGGCGCATGCCAATGATGTGATTCTGATCGCCGGCAAAGGGCACGAAAACTATCAGGAAATTCAGGGCCAGCGTTACCACTTCGATGATGTGGAACAGGCCCAAAAAGCGCTGTTAAGGAAAAAGAAGTAATGATGTTGAGTTTGCGGGAAGCCGCGCAAGCGCTTCAGGCCCAACTGCAGGTCAGCGATGCTGAGCTGCAATTTAGTCGCGTCACGACCGACAGTCGTGATGTGCGACCGGGTGATCTGTTTGTCGCGCTCAAGGGCGAGCGCTTTGACGCCCATGATTTTGTCGCCGGCGCTTTGGCGCAAGGCGCCGTGGCCGCGCTGGTGGAGCAGCCGGGTGCAGGCAATCGCCTGCAAGTAGCGGATACGCTAGCCGCGTTGGGGCAGCTGGCGGCCTATTGGCGGCGCCAGCATGCGGCGATTCCGCTGGTGGGCGTGACCGGCAGCAATGGCAAAACCAGCGTGAAAGAAATGCTGGCATCGATTTTTGCCGTGGCCGCAGGCAGTAGCGAATACGTACACGCCACCCAAGGCAATCTGAATAACCATATTGGTTTGCCACTCACCGTGCTGGGTATTCGAGCCCAGCATCGCTATGTGGTGGCCGAAATGGGGATGAATCATTTCGGTGAAATCGATTACCTCACCCATATTGCCCAGCCCGATGTGGCGCTGGTGAATAACGCAGGCGCAGCGCATCTGGAAGCGCTGGGCTCGGTGGAGGGCGTGGCGCGGGCGAAGGGCGAGATTTTTGCCGGCTTGGTGTCGCGCGGGGTGGCGGTGATTAACGCCGATGACCCGCATGCCCCGCTGTGGCAGCAACTGGCTGGCGCGCAAGCGCAGCTCACATTTGGTTTGGCGGGCGACATCCGCGCCCACGCGGTGCAGCTGGCCGCCACGGGTAGCCAGTTCGAATTGCAGACCCCTGCGGGCACCGCAGCGGTGAATTTGGCTGTGCCGGGTGAACACAATGTGCGCAATGCCTTGGCAGCGGCTGCCGCGGCCCATGCCTGCGGCGTGACCGTGGCGCAGATTGCGCAGGGCTTGTGCCAGTGGCAGGGCGTGAAAGGCCGCCTGCAAGCCAAGCAGGCCTTTAATGGCGCCGCAATGCTGGATGACACCTACAACGCCAATCCCGATTCAATGAAAGCGGCAGTAAATGTGCTGGCCGCGATCGGTGCGCAAGGCCGCCCCACCCTGCTGATCTTGGGCGATATGGGCGAAGTGGGCGCAGATGCGCCAGAGCGCCATGCCGAGATCGGGGGGTATGCACGTGAAAAGGGTATTCAGCAATTAATTACGGTGGGTACCCATATGCAGTATGCGGTAGCGGCCTTTGGCGCCGGCGCGCAGCATTGCGCTGATCACGCTAGCGCCATCGCCGCCGCCCGCGCGCTGCTCACGCCCGAGACGCAAGTGCTGGTTAAAGGGTCGCGCTTTATGCGCATGGAAACGGTCGTGGCCGGTTTGGCGCACGAGCAAGCATCAACGGAAGGAGCTTAAGTCATGTTGCTTATTCTCACGCAATGGCTGGGCGAATCGATCCGGGCCTTTAATGTATTCAACTACCTCACGCTGCGCGCGGTGCTGGCCACCATCACGGCGCTGGGCATCTCCTGGGTGCTGGGGCCGTATGTGATCCGCAAGCTCACCGAGCTGAAAGTGGGGCAGGCCGTGCGCGATGATGGCCCGCAAACCCACTTGGTAAAGGCCGGCACCCCGACCATGGGCGGCACGCTGATTCTGCTCTCGATCGGGCTGACCACCTTGCTGTGGGCCGATCTAAAAAACCCGTATGTCTGGTTGGTGCTGATTGTCACCCTGAGTACCGGGGTGATTGGCTTTGTGGATGATTACAAAAAAGTCGCACTGAAAAACCCGAAAGGCCTGTCGGCCAAGGCCAAGATGATAGGCCAATCGGCGATTGCCATTGGTGCGGCGCTGTTTCTGGTGAACGTAGGCCCGGATGCATCCAACACCGGCTTTATCATCCCGTTTTACAAAGAAATCATCTATCCATTTGGCGCGCTGGGCTTTTGCGTGCTGACCTATTTCGTGATCGTCGGTACCAGTAATGCAGTGAACCTGACCGATGGCTTGGATGGCTTGGCGATTATGCCGACCGTGCTGGTGGCTGGGGCATTCTGCATCTTTGCCTATGTGGCCGGTAATGCCAAATTTGCCACCTATCTGGGCGTGCCGCATGTGGTGGGCGCGGGCGAATTGATTGTCTTCTGCGCGGCCATGGTCGGTGCGGGCTTGGGCTTTTTGTGGTTCAACGCCTATCCGGCCGAAGTGTTTATGGGCGATGTGGGCGCGCTGGCGCTGGGCGCCGGCTTGGGTACTGTGGCAGTGATCGTACGCCAAGAAATCGTGCTGCTGATTATGGGCGGCGTGTTTGTGGTGGAGGCGCTGTCGGTGATGATTCAGGTCGCCAGCTTCAAAATGACGGGGAAACGGGTGTTCCGCATGGCGCCGCTACACCATCACTACGAACTCAAAGGCTGGAAGGAAACCCAGGTGGTGGTGCGCTTCTGGATTATCACCATGCTGCTGGTGTTGGTCGGCCTGGCCACGCTGAAACTGCGCTGAGGCAAAGATGACGCTCGATCAATTGCACAATCAACATTGCATCGTGGTGGGGCTGGGCGATACCGGCCTGGCGACCGCGCGTTGGCTGGCCAGTAAAGGCGCCCGGGTGACGGTGGCCGATTCACGCGCCACCCCACCCAATCTGGAACATCTGCGCACCGCCTTGCCTGAGGTGGCCGTGCGCTTGGGCGCTTTTCATGCCGACACGTTTGTCGACGCCGATGTGCTGATTACCAGCCCGGGCGTGCCACTGGCCACGCCTGAAGTGGCGGCCGCACTGGCGCGCGGGGTTCCGGTGCTGGGCGATGTCGAATTGCTGGCGCTGGCTTTGCAAGGCCAGCCGGGTAAAGTGATTGCCATTACCGGCTCGAACGGTAAATCCACCGTCACCACCATGGTGGCGCAAATGTGCGAGGCCAGCGGGCTGCGCACGGTGATGGCCGGCAATATCGGCGTACCGGTGCTATCGGCGCTGACCGAATGGGAAGCTCGTGGTGAATGGCCTGATGCCTGGGTGCTGGAGCTATCAAGCTTTCAGCTGGAAACCACCTATTCGCTGCGCCCTGCTGCGGCCACAGTGCTGAATGTGTCGGAAGACCATCTGGATCGCTATGCCGGCATGAAAGAATACGCCGCCACCAAGGCACGGATTTTTGAAGGTCTGGGCGTACAAGTGCTGAATCGCGAAGATGGTTATTGCCGGGGTATGGCACGTCAAAGCCGCGATGTGATTTGGTTTGGGGCCGATACACCCCGCAATGACAGCGAATATGGTCTGGTGGAAATCGCCGGTGACTTTAGTCTGCGCTGTGGCGAGTTTGAATTGCTGCGCGCCAGCGAATTGCCGGTGGCCGGTTTGCACAATGCCGTGAATGCCTTGGCGGCCATTGCCCTGTGCCGTGCGGCCGGTATGGCCACTGGCCCGCTGGTGGCCGCACTGAAAGCCTTTAAAGGCCTGCCCCACCGGGTGGAATTTGTGGCCGAAGTGGCTGGCGTGAAGTATTACGACGACTCGAAAGGCACCAATGTGGGCGCTACCGAGGCCGCACTCAAAGGTATGACCCAGCCAGTGGTGCTGATTGCCGGTGGCGATGGCAAAGGGCAGGATTTCCGCCCGCTAGTGCCTGCGTGCGAGCGGATTTGCCGCGCAGTGTTGCTGATTGGCCGCGATGGCCCGCAAATTGCCGAAACCCTGAACGAAGCCCGTTCGGCCTTCCTGCCCGACGATGAGGATAATTTCCTGCCGGTGCTGCAGCTGCCCTCACTGGAAATGGCGGTGATGATGGCCAGCAATATCGCCGAAGCCGGTGATGTGGTGCTGCTGTCGCCTGCGTGCGCCAGCTTGGATATGTTCCGTAACTACCATCACCGCGCCGAGGTGTTTATCGCCGCCGTGAAAGGGCTGGAGCAGCACTAATGCGCCAGATTTTCTATCAGGCCATGCGCCGCATGAAACCCACCATGAGCAGCTACGATCAGGCGCTGTTCTGGACGGTATTGCTGCTGCTGTCGATTGGCCTGGTGATGGTGTATTCAGCCTCGATTGCGATGGCCGAGGTGGATAAAGACACCGGTTTTCGCTCGCATTATTTCCTCGTGCGGCACGCGATTTTCCTGTTTGTCGGCGGCTGTGCAGCGCTAGTGGCGTTTAATATCCCGACCGAAAAATGGCGGCAATGGGCGCCATCGCTATTTATTGTGGGCACGATTTTGTTGGTGTTGGTGCTGATTCCGGGTATTGGCCGTGAGGTTAACGGCAGCCGGCGCTGGCTGAGCCTGGGCCTGATCAATCTGCAGCCATCCGAGCTGATGAAGTTTTTTGCCGTGCTATATGCCGCCGATTACACCGTGCGCAAAGCCAATAGCATGGAAGCCAAGCTGGGCGAGAGTATTAGCAAAGTGTTGCTACCCATGGCCTTGGTAATGGCGGTGGTGGGGGGCTTGCTGCTGCTGGAGCCGGATTTTGGTGCGTTTACCGTGATCACCGCGATTGCGATGGGTGCTTTGTTTCTTGGCGGTTTTAACTGGCGGCTGTTTCTGGGGCTGATTGTCTTTCTGGGTGTGGCCTTTGTCGGGTTGATTGCCTCGAGCCCGTATCGGCGCGCGCGGGTGCTGGGTTTTCTAGATCCGTGGCAAGACCCGTATGGCAAGGGCTATCAGCTGAGCCACTCGCTGATCGCGTTTGGGCGCGGCGAATGGCATGGCGTGGGTCTGGGTGGCAGTGTGGAAAAACTGTCGTACCTGCCGGAGGCACATACCGACTTTTTGATGGCAATTATTGCGGAAGAATTTGGCCTCATGGGCGTGGCGGTGGTGATTTGCCTGTTTGCCTTTCTGGTGTTCCGCACCTTTGCGATTGGCGTGCAGGCCACCAAGCTTGAGCGGCATTGGCATGCGCTGGTGGCACAGGGTGTTGGGATCTGGATTGGTTTTCAGTCGTTTATCAATATGGGCGTGAATATGGGCCTGATGCCCACCAAGGGGCTGACCTTGCCGCTGTTGTCGTTTGGTGGCTCTGGCATTGTGGCCAATCTGCTGGCCTTGGGGCTGGTGATGCGGATCGATTATGAAAACCGGCAGCAAATCCGGGGGTATCGCGTATGAGTAAGCGAACCTTGCTCGTGATGGCCGGTGGTACCGGTGGGCATATTTTCCCCGCGCTGGCAGTCGCCAATGCGCTGCGCGACAAAGGCTGGGATGTGGTTTGGCTCGGGGCTGCCGGCGCGATGGAAACGCGGGTGGTGCCACAGCACGGAATTGATTTGGTAACTCTGCAAATCACCGGGGTGCGCGGCAAGGGCTGGCTGAAAAAGCTGGTGCAGCCGTGGGTGCAGCTGAAAGCGATTTATAGCGCGCTGGATCTCATTTTCCGCCGTCGCCCCGATGTAGCGGTTGGGTTTGGCGGATTTACGGGTTTTCCGGGCGGCGTGGCGATGCGGCTGTGCTGGTTGCCGCTGGTGATTCACGAGCAAAACTCGGTGGCGGGGCTCACCAACAAGGTGCTGGCCAAAATTGCGAATCGGGTGCTGTTTGCCTTTCCGAGCGCGTTTCCTGGTCGCGAAGGCTGCATTGGTAACCCGATTCGACCCGAGCTACAGCAAGTGGCCTTGCCTGCGGCACGTTTTGCCGGGCGAACTGGGCCACTGAAAGTATTGGTGGTCGGCGGCAGTCTGGGGGCGCAGGTATTTAACGAAGAAGTGCCCAAGGCACTGGCGCAGCTAGCGCCGGAGCAGCGCCCGCACGTGATTCACCAAGCCGGTGAAAAGCATATTGATGCGCTGCGGGCCAATTATGCTGCGGCCGGGGTGACGGCGGAGTGCGTGGCTTTTATCGCCGATATGGCGCATGCCTATGCCGAGGCTGATCTGGTGTTGTGCCGCGCGGGGGCGCTGACGGTGTCTGAGCTGGCGAGTGTGGGTGCCGCGGCGATTTTGGTGCCATTTCCGCATGCGGTGGACGACCACCAGACAGGGAATGCCCGCTATTTGAGTGCGCAAGATGCCGGCATTTTGTTGCCACAACAGGAATTGAACGCCGCGAAGTTGGCGGATTGGTTTAGTCGACTGGATCGCGGTGCCTGCCAGCAAATGGCTGAGCGGGCACGGGCGCTGGCCCAGCCGGATGCGACGGCCAAAGTCGTGGCCGCCATTGAGGAATTAGCCGGATAGGAGTATGGGGTAGTGCCTTGAAAGGTATATAATTCTTGCCTTTCGGGCGTATACCCTAAGAAAAGATGAAACATAAAGTTAAACGAATTCATTTTGTCGGGATTGGCGGCGTCGGCATGAGCGGGATTGCCGAGGTTTTGCTCAATCTGGGCTTTGAGGTCAGCGGCTCTGACCTCGGTAGCAACGCGACCACCCAACGCCTGGCGGCGGCCGGCGCTGAAGTGCATCAGGGGCATGCGGCTGAGTTTGTTGCCCATGCCGATGTGGTGGTGATTTCCAGCGCTGTGAAAGACGACAACCCGGAAGTGGTGGAAGCGCGTGCGCGGCAGATTCCTGTGGTGCCGCGGGCCATGATGTTGGCCGAGCTGATGCGCCTGAAGCAGGGTATTGCGATTGCCGGCACCCACGGTAAAACCACCACCACCAGCCTGAGTGCCAGTGTGCTGGAAGCGGCCGGCTTAGATCCGACCTTTGTCATTGGCGGCAAGCTGCATGCAGCCGGCTCGAATGCCCGTTTGGGCCATGGCGATTTTCTGGTGGCCGAAGCGGACGAAAGTGATGCGTCTTTCCTGCTGCTGACCCCGGTGATTTCGGTGGTGACCAATATCGATGCCGACCATATGGATACCTATGGGCATGATTTCGAAAAACTGAAGCAGGCGTTTATCGATTTCCTGCATCACCTGCCGTTTTATGGTCGCGCGATTTTGTGCATTGATGATCCACATGTGCGCTCGATTCTGCCTAAAGTGACTAGCCCGATTACAACCTATGGCACTTCGGCCGATGCCATGTTGCGCGCCGAAAATATCGTCGCCGCGCATGGGCAGATGAAATTTGATGCGGTTTGGCAAAACGGCGAAACCCGCCGTCTAGCCGTCACGCTGAATATGCCGGGCATGCACAATGTGCTGAATGCACTGGCCGCGATTGCTATCGGGATTGAAGTCGGCGCCGATGAAGCGGCGATTGTGGCTGCGCTGGAGAAATTCCAGGGCGTGGGTCGGCGCTTCCAGCGCTATGGAGAAATCGCGCTGGCCAGTGGCGGCAGCTTCACCTTGGTGGACGATTATGGTCATCACCCGGTGGAAATGGCGGCGACTTTGGCTGCGGCCCGCGGCGCGTTTCCCGGCCGCCGTTTGCTGCTGGCTTTCCAGCCCCACCGCTACACCCGCACGCGTGATTGTTTTGAAGACTTTGTGAAAGTGCTCAACACCGTTGACGGCTTGTTGCTGGCTGAAGTGTATGCCGCCGGGGAAACCCCGATTGTGGCCGCCGATGGCCGTTCGCTGGCGCGGGCGGTGCGTGTAGCCGGCAAGATTGAACCGGTATTCGTGGAAAACATTGCCGAGATGCCGGCGGCAATCCTTGCCGCTGCCCGCGATGGGGACGTGATTGTGACGATGGGGGCCGGCTCGATCGGCAATACCCCGAAACTGTTGAGCGAGCAGAAGGCATGAAAGAATTTGGCAAAGTAGCCGTCGTGATGGGCGGTAGCTCTAGCGAGCGTGAAGTGTCGTTGATGAGCGGGCAGGGGGTCTTGGCCGCGCTGCAGGCGCAAGGCGTGGATGCGCATGCGTTTGATCCGGCAGAAAAACCGTTGTCGGCACTGAAAGACGAGGGTTTTGCGCGCGCTTTTCTGATTTTGCATGGTGGCCAGGGCGAAGATGGCACGATTCAGGGCGCACTGGAGTTTATGGGGATTCCCTATACCGGTTGCGGCGTGATGGCCTCGGCCATCGGGATGGACAAATGGCGCACCAAGCTGATGTGGCAAGCTGCGGGCTTACCTGTGCCGGCGTATGAGCTTCTGGCCGCGGATAGCGATTTTGCTACCGTGGTGGCGCGCTTGGGCCTGCCTTTGTTTGTGAAGCCCGCCAATGGCGGCTCTAGCGTGGGTGTGACCAAGTGTAAGAGCGTGGCTGATGTGGCGGCCGCTTATCAGGCAGCGGCGCAATACGATCCGCTGGTCTTGGCCGAAAAGGCGGTGCTGGGCGGGGAGTTTTCTTGCGCGGTGCTGGATGGCAAGGCTTTGGCGACCGTCAAAATTCAGCCTGCGACCGAGTTTTACGACTACGACGCGAAATACTATCGCGACGATACCGTTTACACCTGCCCGGGTTTGGTGGGTGAGCAGGAGCAAACTGCCCGCCGTCTGGCCGAGCAAGCCTACCGCGTACTGGGCGCAGATGGCTGGGCGCGGATTGATTTTCTGCAAGATGAAGAGGGCGCGATCTTCCTCTTAGAGCCAAATACCGCACCGGGCATGACCAGCCATAGTCTGTTCCCGATGTGTGCTCGCGAAGCGGGGATGAGCTACGAGGCTTTGGTATTGCGGGTGTTGGCCACCACGCTGGAGTCGCGTTAAGCCATGAACCAGCACCGTAACCTCGTTTGGCAGCGCTACGCTGGCGGCACTGTGTGCTGCGGCCGGCGGGCGCGTGCGCCGGAGGTGACGGATGTGGAATAAACCCCAGTTGATGATGTGGGTAGCCAATTTATTAACGGCGCTCGCCTTGTTGTTATTGTTTTATTCGCTGCTGTTTTTGGCGGTGCATTCGCCCTTATTTCCGATTCGGCAAATTAAAGTCGATGGTGATTTGGCGCACACCACCCGCGAGCAATTGCAATACGTGATTAAAAACGAATTGAAAGGCACGTTTTTTACGCTGGATTTGCTCAAAACCCGGCAGGATTTTGAAAAGCTGCCGTGGGTGCGGCGGGTTGAAGTGCGCCGCCGCTGGCCTGACAAGCTGGAGGTCAATATCGAAGAGCATCGTGCAATTGCGCGCTGGGGTAGTTCGGCTCTGCTGAATCAGCATGGCGAGCGCTTTGATGCCGCAAGTAATGAAAGTCTGCCCATTCTGGAAGGCCCGGAGGGCACCGAGCGGGTGATGGTGGAAGGTTTGCAGCGGCTGACGGAAGTATTGGCGCCACTGAATCGTAAGCCGACCCAATTGTGGTTATCCGAGCGACGCGCTTGGCGCTTTGAGTTGGATAAACAGTTAATGGTTGAAGTAGGCCGCGAAGAGCCAATTGAACGGGTAGAGCGTTTTGTGAAAGCGTATCCCAATTCATTGGCCCTGTTGCAGCAGCCATTTGATTATGTGGATTTACGCTATCCGAATGGCTTTGCGGTGAAACTGCCGCAATTTGTTCCGGTAGAGAAAAGTACTGTGGCAAAACCACCCGTTGCAGCAAAACCAAAAGCACTTAAAGCTTCGGCATGATTTATGCTTTTGGTTTGGTAAAAGCAAATAGAAAGATTGGGTTGTCGCGGTTTTTTAAAGTTAATTATTAAGATTGGTAAAAGAGGCTGTCAGTGACTAGGGACGCTAAAAATCTCATCGTAGGGCTGGATATCGGCACCTCGAAAGTCGTGGCTGTAGTGGCCGACGTGACTGAGGATGGCGCACTGAATGTAGTGGGCATGGGTTCAGCATCGTCCAAAGGCCTGAAACGCGGTGTAGTCGTTGATATTGAAAAAACCGTGAATGCCATTCAGGCCGCATTGGGCGAAGCTGAATTAATGGCGGATTGCAAAATCAGCGAGGTGTATACCGGCATTGCGGGTAGCCACATCAAGAGCATGAATTCGCACGGCATGGTGGCCATTAAGGATAAAGAAGTGACCCAGCAGGATATCGACCGGGTCATTGAAACTGCTAGCGCGGTAAATATCCCGGCTGATCACCAAGTGCTGCATATTCTGTCGCAAGAGTATGTAATTGATGGCCAAGAAGACGTAAAAGAGCCGCTGGGCATGTCTGGCGTGCGGCTGGAAGTGCGGGTGCATATTGTGTCTGGTGCGGTGTCTGCCGTGCAAAACATCACCAAGTGCGTGCGCCGGTGCGGGCTGGAAATCGCCGAAGTGGTATTGCAACCACTGGCCAGCGCCCATGCCGTGTTGACGGATGATGAGCGTGACCTGGGCGTATGTCTGGTCGATATTGGCGGCGGTACCACCGATATGGCGGTATTTATTAATGGCGCCATTCGCCATACCGCGGTGATTCCTATTGCTGGCGATCAAATTACCAATGACATCGCCATGGCGCTGCGTACGCCGACTGGCGAGGCCGAAAACATCAAAATTCAATACGGCGTGGCTCTGCGCCATATGACCGATCCACAAACCATGATCGAAGTGCCGGGCGTCGGTGAGCGTGGTGCACGGCAGATGAGCCGCCATACCTTGGCTGAAGTGATCGAGCCACGGGTGGAAGAGCTGTATAGCTTTGTGCAGGCCGAATTACGCCGGGTAGGGCTGGAAGATCGTCTTTCCAGCGGGATTGTGATTACCGGTGGTGCGGCATTAATGCCGGGTATGTGTGAATTGGCAGAAGAAATTTTCCATATGCCAGTTCGATTAGGTTTACCCCGTTATGTGGGTGGTTTGGCGGAAGTGGTTAAAAATCCGCGCTATTCCACGGCGGTGGGTTTGTTGCTGGTTGCGCGGCAACAAATGCAGAAAATCCCTGGGCAAAGGGGTGATAAAGGCTCAATTGGAGACATTTTGGGTCGGATGAAGTCCTGGTTTCAAAATAACTTTTGAAATTTTCGGGTAAGCGGTAAAATCGGGTTAACAGGAGAGACAGCATGGCATTAACCATTGAAGTTCCAGAAGTATCCCATCACGTTAATATCAAAGTGATTGGCGTGGGCGGTGCAGGTTGCAACGCAATCAACAATATGATCGAACACCAATTACAAGGTGTTGAGTTCATTTCTAGTAATACCGATGCTCAGGTATTGAAATTATCCAAAGCGGATAATGTGGTTCAACTCGGTGTGCAATTAACCAAAGGTTTTGGCGCCGGTTGTAATCCAGAAATCGGTCGCCAGGCGGCCGAAGAAGATCGTGAGCATATTTCCGAATTAATCGCGGGCGCTGATCTGCTGTTTATTACCGCCGGTATGGGCGGTGGTACAGGTACTGGTGCGGCACCAGTGATTGCGCAAGTGGCCCGTGAAAAAGGCATTTTGACCGTTGGCGTGGTGACCAAGCCAGGTCTGGACGAAGGTGGTCGCCAGAAAGTGGCGCAAACCGGGATCGACGAGCTGTCACGCTATGTAGATTCACTGATCGTGGTATCAAACCAGAAACTGGAAGAAGTACTGGGTGATGATGTAACGATCGATGAAGCATTCCGCGCGGCGGATAATGTATTGCGCAATGCCGTGGGTTCTATCGTTGAGATCATCAACTACCCAGGTCTGATTAACGTTGACTTTGCCGACGTGAAAACCGTGATGCGTGAAATGGGCATGGCCATGATGGGTTCTGCTCACGCCACCGGTCCAGATCGCGCGATTCGTGCCACTGAAGAAGCCATCCGCTGCCCGCTGCTGGACAATATCAGCTTCAAAGGCGCGCGTGGCGTGCTGGTGAATTTCTCAACCGCTCCCGGCAAGCTGAAAAAATCAGAAACTCGCCAAGCGCTGGAAATCATCGAGTCGCATGTGGCCGATGGCGCCTTGGTTAAACACGGTGTGGTTTACGATCCAACGTTGGCTGAAGACGAAATCCGCGTGACTCTGGTCGCTACTGGCCTGGGTGGCGGCAGCAAAGATATGAATAAGCCACAGCTGTCAGTGGTCAGCAGCCAGGCTCTGAAAACCGGTACCGACAATGCCGGTTACGATGATGCCTACGATACTCCGGCCATCTGGCGTAACAACCGTCGCAGCGCCGCCAGCGATGCGCCGGCAGCCCGTCCGGCCATGTCGAATATTGATATGGATATTCCAGCCTTTTTGCGTCGTCAGGCAGACTGAGGCGCGGCCGTAAATAAACGGCGACTATCAGGATCATTGGTACGATTCATCCAGCTTTCTGCCCGAGGCTGCTAAAATTGTGCCGGTAACTGATGATCAAAAGGCAGAATGCCCATGTTTTTGCAACGCACTTTGAAAAGCACGATCCGCGCGACTGGCGTGGGGCTGCATTCCGGCGAAAAGGTGACCCTGACCTTACGCCCCGCCCCAGCCGATCATGGGATTGTGTTCCAGCGCTCTGATTTGCCCGAGTCAAAGCCTTTCAAAGTGGGGCCTGAATTGGTGAACGACACGCGTCTCTCCTCCACGCTCGTCCAAGACGGCGTGCGTGTCGGTACCATCGAGCATCTGATGTCGGCGTTTGCCGGCCTTGGCATCGACAATGTGCTGGTCGATGTTGATGCGCCGGAAATGCCGATCATGGATGGTTCTGCTGCGCCGTTTATTTATTTGCTGCAAAGCGCCGGCGTGCGTGAATTGAATAAACCCAAGCAGTTTATTCGTGTGCTCCAGCCCGTGGAGGTGCACGATGGCGATAAATGGGTGAAATTCGAGCCGCACAATGGCTACAAAGTGGAACTGACCATCGATTTTCAGCACCCTGCTTTCAAAAAGTCGGCCCAAACCATCAGCATTGATTTTGCCAATACCAATTATGTGAGCGAAATTGCCCGCGCCCGCACTTTTGGTTTTATCCATGAAGTGGAATACCTGCGGGCCAATGGCTTGGCCCGCGGCGGCAATATGGACAATGCGGTGGTGATTGATGAATTTCGTGTGCTGAACGATGGCGGTTTGCGCTTTGAAGACGAGTTCGTCCGGCATAAGATTCTGGATGCTATTGGCGATCTGTATATCGTGGGCTACCCGCTGATCGCGGCGTTTTCCGGGTATAAATCCGGTCACGCCATGAATAATAAGCTGCTACGCGCGCTGCTGGCTGATGAGCGCAACTACGAGCTGGTCAGCTTTAGCGATGATGATGAAGTGCCTTCTTCTTTCCATGATTTGCCGCCGCTGAGTATCTGACATGTTTGCCGTGTTACGTCTGCTGTTGGTGATTGCCTTAGTGGTGATCACCTATGCCGGCGTACGCTACAGCCGCGATCGGCAGCCGCACTGGCTGCGCCTGATCCGCGCCGTGTTGTATCTTCTGCTAAGCCTGACCGTGCTGTCCGGTATTGGCTTATTCATTGAACGCCTGTCTCTGAGTTAATCACCATGGCTTTACCCCGCTTCTTTGTCGCCCAGCCCTTAGCTTTGGGGGTGCAATTTGACCTGCCGGAAGGGGTGGCGCGGCATGTGCAAGTGGTGCGGATGCAGCCTGGCGAAATGGTGACCCTATTCAATGGTGAGGGCGGTGAGTATCAGGCGCAAATCACCGCGATGGGCAAGAAAACCGTGAGCGTGCAGGTGCAAACATTCGCCGAGGTGAATCGCGAATCGCCCTTGCGCCTGACACTTGTGCAGGCGATTTCGGCGGCCGAGCGCATGGATTACACTGTGCAAAAGGCTGCTGAGCTCGGCGTTACCGTATTCCAGCCGGTGATTTCGCAATATTGCCAGCAGCGCTACAGCGGCGAGCGGGCGGAAAAACGTATCGCCCACTGGCAAGGCGTGGCGGCTAGCGCGGCCGAGCAGTGTGGCCGCACCCGCCTCATGGAAATTCGCCCCATCATCACGCTGGCGCAATATCTGCAGGCAGGGCTGCAAAGCGAATTAAATTTGCTGATGTGCCCAACCGGCGCGGTCCATCATTCCCAGCTGCCCGCTGCCGTGGCCAGTGCCACCGTGCTGGTGGGGCCGGAAGGGGGGTATTCGCCTAAAGAGGACGAAGCAGCTATTGCAGCGGGCTATACCCCGCTAATTTTAGGCCCGCGTATCTTCCGCACCGAAACCGTGGCGCCGGTGATCGCGGGCTTGCTGCAATTGCGTTATGGTGATTTTGCCTAGCTGCATGCACGGCGCTTTGTCATGGTTTGCAGCGTATAATTGCCGCAAACCATTTTACGCGCCGCCATGAATACCAAAGCCCTTTACCGCCGCTTACTCACGCATTTTCGCCCGTATCTGGGCGTGATCATTGCCACCATCATCTGCATGGCGCTGGCTTCTGCCTCGGAAGCCCTGTTGACGCTGCTGCTCAAACCCCTGATCGATCAGAATCTGGCCGGTGCCAGTGCGCTCGCCAAGCACGCGGCCTGGATTGTCCCTGCGCAATTATTCGGCCTGGCCATCATGCGCTTTGTGGGTAATTTCGGGAATGATTATGGCAATGCCTGGCTGGCGCAGCGGGTAATGCGCGATTTTCGCGAGCGGATTTACGCCAAGCTGATGCGCTTGCCAACGCGCTATTTCGATCAAACATCCACCGGCGTTTTGCTCTCGCGGGTGACCTACGATGTAACCCAAGTGATGGACGCGGGTACATCCACCTTGACCGGCTTGGTGCGCGATGGGGTCGCGGTGATTGGGTTTCTGGCGGTGATGTTTTATTCCAGCTGGCAGCTCACCTTGTTCTGCCTGTTTTTGCTGCCGCTGGTGGCGCTGAGTATCCGTCTGGTGGCGAAGCGCCAGCGGCGGTTGGCGCGCGAAACCCAAGATAAAATGGGGGAAATGAATTCGCGGCTGGATGAATCCTTGTCGGGGCAGCGCATTGTGAAAGTGTTTGGCGGGCAGGACGTTGAAGTGCGCCGGTTTGCCGAAGTGAATAACCGCGTGATGCGCCTGGGGATCAAGCAGGGCATGATGGTGGCGGTGAATTCGGGCGTGATTGTGCTGCTGATTGGCCTCACGATTTCAGTGGTGTTGTACTTTGCTAGCCTTCAGGCCCAAGCCGGGCAGCTCAGTGCCGGTTCGTTTATGTCGTTTATTGCCGCAATGGTGGCGATTCAAGGGCCAGTGCGCAATCTCACCAAAATTAATGAGCGTCTGCATCGTGGTCTGGCCGCGGCGGAGTCGATTTTTGCGCTGCTGGATGAAGTTGAAGAACCCGACCAAGGCCGCCATCAGGTGGCCCGCGTGCGCGGTGAGCTGGAATTACGCCAGCTGCGCTTCTGGTATCAGCCCGAGCACAAACCGGCACTGGACGGCATCGATTTGCAGGTGCAGCCCGGTCAAACCGTGGCCTTGGTGGGGCAATCTGGCAGTGGTAAGACCACGCTGGCCAATCTGTTACCGCGCTTTTATGAGGCGAGCAGCGGTGAAATCCGGCTGGATGGTGTGCCGCTTGCGGATTATCAATTGGCCAATTTGCGTCAGCAGATCGCCTTGGTAAGCCAGGATATGGTGCTGTTTAATGACACCGTGACCGCCAATATTACTTATGGTGCCGGTGTCGTGGATATGGCCCGGGTGCGCGCAGCGGCTGAGGCCGCGCACGCGCTGGAATTCATCGAAAAAATGCCGCATGGCTTTGATGAAATGCTGGGTGAAAATGGCGGTCGCCTGTCGGGTGGGCAGCGCCAGCGCATGGCCATCGCCCGCGCGATTTACAAAGACGCGCCACTGCTGATTCTGGATGAAGCCACCAGTGCGCTGGATACCGAATCCGAGCGCAAAGTGCAGGCCGCGCTCGAAAACCTGATGCAGGGCCGCACGACGCTGGTCATTGCCCACCGCCTTTCCACCATTGAAAAAGCCGATCTGATTGTTGTGATGCAAAACGGTCGCATTGTCGAGCGCGGCAGCCACGCCGAGCTGATCGCTCAGAGTGGCGTGTATGCGCAGATGCATGCGGTGCAGTTTGGTGCGGAAGTGGCTTAGGGGTATACGCTAGAAGCTATTCATCTGTCTTGCTTTGGCGTTGATACCTGATCTAGGTATTGCAGTTTGATAAAGCGATAAAACGTCGTCTCGGCATTCATTAGCGCAATCAGAAAACCGGCGCGGCCATCGAGAAAACCGCGCTTCATGATGTAGGTACGAAGAAAGGCCCACAGGCCGCGCAGAATGGCGACCGGCAGGCTGGCCCGCTGGCCGCGCTGAAAGCGCTGCTGGGCGCCAGCGCTGGAGTAGGCATTGATCTTTTGCAGCACGGTTTCGTAGTCGTCATAGGAATAGTGCAGCAACTCACCGTTCAGCCGCCCTGCCTGACCGTTAAAGACCAGCTTTTCATGAACTAAATCGTCGGAGTAGTGCGCGGTATCGCGGCGAAATAGTCGTGCCACCCAATCCTTGTTCCAGCCGCTGTGGCGCACCCATTGTCCGCAAAAACTAGAACGGCGCAGTAGCTGCCAGACAGCGACTTCTTGCTGCTGCATGGCCTGTTGTATCGATTGTGCCAGCTCTGCGCTGACAATTTCATCGGCATCCAGTGCCAAAATCCAGTCGGTTTGCAGTGCCGCCAGAGCGCGGTTTTTCTGCGGGCCAAAGCCGGGCCAATCCGGGGTTTGGATAATGTGCGCATCAAAGCGTGCCGCTATGGCTAGGGTGTTGTCGCTACTGCCGGAATCGACCACCACAATCTGGTCGGCCCAAGCCACTGCGGCTAAACAATCGGCCAAGTGGGCGGCGGCATTTTTGGTGATCAGGGCAATCCCTAGCGTGGGCATCGAATTCTCTGCGGGGGTAATGAGGCTGTTATAATCAGCGTTTGAGCGTTTTCATGCAAGGGATGCAAAGCTGAAATGAAAGTGAGCGGATTTACCTTTCTGCGTAATGGCTCCATGCTGGGTTATCCCTATGTCGAAAGCCTGCGCAGCCTGCTGTTGGTGTGTGACGAAGTGGTCGTGGCCGTTGGGCAGAGCGAAGATGATACGCTGGAGCAAGTACGCGCCATCAATGACCCTCGCATCCGGATTATCGAAACCGTCTGGAATGAAGGCATGGCCCAGCGGGGCTATGTGTATGCCCAGCAGAAAATGATCGCTCAGTTTAACTGCACCGGCGACTGGGCTTTTTATCTCGAAGGTGATGAAGTCATTCATGAAGACGATGCCCCCAAGATTCGTGCTGTGCTGGAGCAGCATCTGCACAATCAACAAGTGGAAGCGATCGCCTTTGATTACCACCATTTTTATGGTTGCCCGGACCTCGTGGCCAAAAGCCCGGCCTGGTACCGCCAAGCCCCACGGATCATTCGCAACACGATTCGTAGCTGGGCACCCGATGGCTTATTCTGGGTGGTAATGGATAAAAACAAAAAAGGCCGCTATCCACGTGCGGCCTTGGCCGGCTGCCCGATTTACCATTACGGGCATGTGCGCTCCGCTGAGAAAATGCAGGAAAAAAATCGCCAGGTGGCCAAATACTGGAGCCATGCGCCGAAAGCCCATGATTACTCGCAAATTGATGCCAGTATCCTGCAGCCCTTTGCCGGCACTCATCCGCAATCTGTGCAGCAATGGCTACGCGAGTACGCCGAGCCTACTTTCACGCCAGATCCTAGTTATCGTTTATCCAAGCGCGAGCGCCGCCATCACTGGATGATGAGATTGGAAAAGCTGCTAAAAAAAGATCTAACTAAAAAGCATTTTACGCTTGCTTAACTCAGCAGTGTTCATATTCAAATGCCCATAATCTTATCAAGATTCTTTAATCTGGCAATTGGTGCCGTACTATTTCTTTTTCCGCTACTTATTCTAACGGTCAAGGGGTCCTACAACTTTATTGCAGCACTTATGCTGCTGCTGAGTTTGATTTTTTGCGGAGTCAATCGGCGGTCAATTCGATTTGATCGTGAGGATTATATTTTCTTCGGCACCCTGCTGGCTTATCCGATCGTGCTGCTGCTAGCTGTATTGGTGCAAGGCGGGAAGTGGACGGCACTTGATTATCCTTGGCGGGTATTGGCTGTCATACCCATTGCTTTAATGGTTAAGTCGCTATCAACTCAAGCGCGACTGGCTACTAGTTGGACTTGGGGTTGGTTGGCAGGTGCATTACTGTCTGGCGGCATGGCTTTATTTCTAGTGCATTGGCAAGGCTGGTTAAGAGTTGGTGCTCACATCACTAATCAAATTCCATATGGACAAATTGCCGCGATTCTAGCTTTAGGCGCATTTGTGTCAATAGTGTTTTCAACGCGGCGATTATGGTGGTTAGTTTGCTGCTTAGCTGGTTGCGGAGGGGCCTATGCCATGGCTGTTTCTGGTACTCGAGGCGCATGGTTAGCTTTTCTAGTGGCAGTTATTCTTTTTCTTTTACAATTATTAATTGCGAATCGCCGTCATTTAGTTATTGCGTGTGTTCTCACTTTGGCTTGCGGGTATGCTTTAAATTTTTCCACCTTTGTTCAGTCACGACTTGAAGCAATACACGCTGATGTCAATGCGTACAACCATGGCAATGCTGACACCTCAACGGGCGTTCGGCTAGAGCTCTGGCGTTTGAGTGCCGAGATAGCTAAAGAGCACCCCCTTTTTGGGGCAGGGCCAGGTCATTTCAAAGAGGCGTTAGCCCCCAAACTCGGCGAAAAACCCTTTCTCGCCAATTTTGCCCATGCGCATAGCCAATACTTTGATACCTTGGCCAACGCTGGTTTTATCGGCTTGGCCGGGCTGCTTGTTTCGTTCCTGGCGCCTCTGGCTTTATTCTGGGGTCGGCTGCACTCTAATCAGCGCTTGGAGCGCGTGTTTGCCTTGCAAGGCTGTGGTTTGATTATCGTTTCTATGGTGGCCTGCCTCACCCAGCCACTGTATGCACACAATATCAGTGTCATTTTCTATTTCATTTGTTTGAGTGTCTGCTGGGGCTTTTCCTCGGCAAATGCAGTCCCTGCCCATCGATTAGAGGGTGGCATGGAATGACTTATTTGCGAGTTGCGCTAGTGATCGATCAGCGAGTACCCGTGCTGAAATATGGCGGTACTGAGCGGATGGTCACCTGGATTGCGCAACAGCTGCTGGTGGCCGGACATCAACTCATTCTCGTGGCACCGCAAGGTTCTGGTCTCGCTGGCGCTCTGCATTGGCAGGCAAATACCGAGGCTGAGGCGCGGCAAATCCTGCAAGCGCGGCAGCGTGAATTCGATATCGTGCATCTACATGGCTGGCATGCTGCTGGCCTGGGTTTGCCGGCGCTATCCACGCTACATGGTAATCTGCAAGCAGGTGAGGCATTTCCGATCCCCAATTGGGTTTGCATCAGTGCCGATCATGCAAGGCGTCATGGCCGTTCCACTTATGTGCACAATGGCCTGCCGATTGATGAGTATCCATTCGCGAGCGCACCTTCTCGCCAGGCTTTGTTCTTTTCCAAGGTCAAGCGCAAAAGCAAAGGTGCCGCAAGAGCCTTGGCATTAGCACGAAAGTACAACTGGCAGCTTGATGTCGCAGGCGGATCTCGCTTTGATCTGATTAAAGCAGGTGGCTTGTTTGATAGCTTTTCCCGCCAGATCCACTTTCACGGTGAGGTGGGGGGGCTCCAAAAGCTGGCGCTCTTGCAGCAAGCCCAATTTATGCTGTTTCCGATTGAGTGGGAGGAGCCGTTTGGGTTGGCGGTAGTTGAATCCATGCTGTGCGGCACCCCGGTCCTGGCCACACCACGTGGCTCGATGCCCGAATTGGTACGGCCAAGCGTTACGGGTCAGCTGTGCCAGTCCGATGCGGATTTTGCGCTGGCTGCCGAATCGGTTCAAAATATAGATCGTTTGCAATGCCGTGAATATGCTGCCGAGCATTTCTCTATCGCGCGTTGCGTAGAGCGTTACCTTGCGCTGTATCAGCGTGTGCTGCAAGGTGAAGTACTACCTTAATCCGCTTATCTCCGCTTTGCCAAAGGCCATGTATGTCTACCAATAGTGTCGGGATCGTTACTCCGCACAAATTTGAATTTACAGACCCCATCACCCTCTCCTCTGGCGCGGTGCTGCCGCGCTACGAGCTAATGGTCGAAACCTATGGCAGCTTGAATGCCGATAAGTCCAACGCCATTCTGATTTGCCATGCGCTGTCTGGCCATCATCATGTGGCGGGTAAGCATGCCGAGACCGATAAGGCGGCGGGTTGGTGGGACAATATGGTGGGGCCGGGCAAGCCGATTGATACCAATCGTTTTTTCGTGATTGGCCTGAATAATCTCGGTGGCTGCCATGGCTCAACCGGGCCATCAAGCATCAACCCTGAAACCGGTCAGCCGTATGGCTCGAGCTTTCCGGTGGTGCTGGTGCGTGATTGGGTTGAAACGCAGGCGCGTCTGGCCGATCGCTTGGGAATTCAGCAGTTTGCGGCCGTGATTGGCGGCAGTTTGGGCGGCATGCAGGCGCTGCGTTGGTCGATTACTTACCCTGAGCGCGTGCGGCATGCCTTGGTGATCGCCTCGGCGCCCAAGCTCACCGCGCAAAATATCGCGTTTAATGATGTCGCCCGCCAGGCGATTATTACCGACCCGGAGTTTCACGGCGGTGATTACTACCAGCATGAAGTGGTGCCGCGGCGTGGCCTGCGCTTGGCGCGGATGCTGGGGCATATCACTTATCTATCGGATGATGGCATGGGCGAGAAATTTGGCCGCATGCTGCGCAGTGGCGAATACAAATACGGCTTTGAGGTCGAATTCGAGATCGAATCGTATCTGCGCTATCAGGGGGATAAATTCTCCACCCGCTTTGATGCCAACACCTATTTGCTGATGACCAAGGCGCTGGATTATTTCGATCCGGCGCGCCATTACGGCGGCTCGCTGGCGCAGGCGATGCGGCAGGCGCAGGCCAAGTTTCTGGTGGTGTCCTTTACCTCGGATTGGCGTTTTGCCCCGTCGCGTTCGCGCGAAATTGTGAAAGCCTTGCTCGATGCCGATCGCAGTGTGTCATATGCCGAAATCGAATCGCAGCACGGGCACGATGCGTTCCTGATGGAAGACGCGCCGTATATGGCCGTGATGCGCGCCTATCTGAATAACGTGGCGAAGGAGATCGCATAATGGCTACCGCGTTGACTCTGCGCCCCGACTTACAACACATTGCCGCGCAAATCCCCGCTGGCGCGCGCGTATTGGATCTGGGCTGCGCCGAAGGCGATTTGCTGGCCTGGCTACAAGCGCATAAAAACGTGCGCGGCATTGGCGTGGATGTGGATGTTAATTCCATCGTCGCCTGCGTGGAAAAAGGTCTGAATGTCATTCAGGCCGACCTCGAAACTGGCTTGCAAAGCTTTGAAGATGGCAGCTTTGATTACGTGGTGCTCTCGCTCACGATTCAGGCCATGCACAATATTGAGCTGATTCTGCAAGAAATGCTGCGGGTGGGCAAAGTCGGGCTGGTTACCTTCCCGAACTTCGGTTTCTGGGAAAACCGCTGGCAGATTCTGCTTGGGCGCATGCCGGTATCGGAAACCATTCCCTACGAGTGGTACAACACGCCGAATATCCATTTCTGCACCGTGCACGATTTTGCCCGCCTGCTCGGTAAGCTAGGCATGCAGGTGGAACAGCAAATCGTGCTGCATCAAGGCGAGCGGGTGGAATTCTGGCCGAATCTGCTCGGTAGCTTGGCGCTGGTGCAATTTAGCCCGGCCCAATAGCCTTGCGTTAAGCACAATACCGGATTGGTGTATGGCCCGCAGAGGCATATGCTGCTTGTTTTTCAGTCGTATACCCAGGGGTAAAGATGGAGCAAGTTCGATTCGGCATCATCGGGGCGGGCCAGATCGCCGCCCGCTTTGTCGCAGGGCTGGCCGAAGTGCCGGCCGCCAAAGCGGTGGCCGTGTGTAATCGTAGCCCGGCCAAAGCTCGGCAATTTGCGGCCGTGCACCACATTGCCCAGGTATTTGATACCCCGGAAGAACTCCTCGCCAGCGACATCGATGCGGTTTACATCGCTACGCCTCACCCCAGCCACGCGGCACTGAGCATCGCCGCGCTGCGAGCGGGCAAGGCGGTGCTGTGTGAAAAGCCGGCGGCCGTCACGCTGGCGGAACTCGATGCCGTCTTGGCCGTCGCCCGCGACACGGCTTGCCTGTATATGGAAGCCATGAAGCCGCCGTTTTTCCCGCTCTACCAAGCCTTGCGTGAGCGCATTGCCGCCGGCGCAATTGGCGAGCTGCGCTTTGTGCGCGCCGGCTTTGCCAATCTGGTGCCCAATGCCTATGTGCCGGCCAGCCATGCCGTGCTCGACCCGGCTCAGGCCGGCGGTGGCCTGCTGGATATCGGCATCTACAGCGCGTTTCTGGCGGTGGATTGGCTGGGGGAAGCTGCGCAAATTCAGACTTTAGGCCGCATGGGCAGTACTGGCGTCGATGGCTTTGCCAGCCTGCAAGTACAACACGCACAGGGCATTAGTCAGCTCTACTGCGGGCTGGATTGCGCCGGCAGTGGCGAAGCGCTACTGGGCGGCACAGCGGGGCATATCGTGCTGCACGAGAAATGGTGGAATCCCACCAGCGCTACGCTGGTCAACGCCTTTGGCGAACGAGAAACCCTCACCCTGCCGGTGCAAGGTAGCGGCCTGAATTACGAAACCGCGCATTTTTGCGCCTTGCTGCAAGCCGGCGAGCGCGAAAGCCCGATCTTGCCGCATGCCAAAACCCGCGCCGCGCTTGCCATGGTGCTGGCCGCGCGCGAAGCGGTGCTGGGGTATACGCCAGAAAGCCATATTTAATCAAGATTAGCGCAGGATACCCATGAAAGACTATTTGCTCGATGAACGCATCATCAAAAAAATCGCCACCGGCCACGGCAGCTGCCTGGCCAGCGACGAAATTACCGTTGAGGGCTATCCCGTTGGCCTGATGTACCGCGAAAAACCGCTCAAAGAAGGCGATAGCGGCTGGCGCTTTTTCTCGGGCACCGAAGATCAGAAATACTTAAACAATCCGAAAAACCACAGCGAATTCGATGTGAATGTCATCGCCAATTACGATGCCAGCATTATCCCGCTACTCGCCTCGCCGGTCGGTAGTGTGTTCGAGCGCTTTGTAAAAAGCGAAAACGATGATGAATTCAAACCGGTGACGGATTGGTCGCCCTTAGATTAATCTACGGTTAGAGCGCTATTTTTCAGTCTTATACAGGAGAGCTTATGCTCCAGATCACCAGCCATTTCGATTCCGGTTCGATTGATGTGATTGATGCTACCGATGCCGCCAATATCCGCCTGAATTTGCGGCCGGATAATGCCGCCGATTTTGCGCAGTGGTTTCACTTTCGCCTCTCCGGCGCGCGCGATGTCGATTGCACCTTAAAGATCGAAAACGCGGGGCAGAGTGCGTACCCGGATGGCTGGGTGGATTATCAGGCGGTGGCCTCGTATGACCGTGAGCACTGGTTTCGCGTGGAAACCGAGTTTGATGGCCAGACGCTGACGATTAAACACACGCCGCACACCGATGTGATGTGGTTTGCCTATTTCGAGCCCTACAGCTGGGAGCGCCATCAAACCTTACTGGGCAATGCCGTGACCGCAGCGCCATGGGTGAAGCTGGAGCAGCTTGGCGTGACGCCGGATGGGCATGATTTTGATTTGCTGCGGGTGGGCATTCAGAAAGGCTATTACGGCATCAATAAGAAAAAAATCTGGGTAACGGCGCGCCAGCATCCGGGCGAGAGCATGGCCGAATGGTTTGTAGAAGGCTTGCTGGAAACGCTGCTTGATCCGCAAAACCCCATCGCGCGGGCCTTGCTGGAAAAGTGCGTGTTTTACGTAGTGCCGAATATGAACCCGGATGGCAGCGTGCGCGGCAATTTGCGCACCAATGCGCTGGGCGCCAATCTGAACCGCGAATGGCAAACGCCAACGCTGGAGCGCAGCCCCGAAGTGTATTGGGTGCGCGAGAAAATGCAGCAAGTGGGCGTGGATGCCTTTTTTGATATTCATGGCGACGAGAGTATTCCGCATAATTTTGTGGCGGGCTGTGAAAGCAACCCCTCGTTCTCCTGCCGGCAGCATGATCTGCAAGAAGCGTTCAAACAGGCGTGGCTGGCCGCCAGCCCGGATTTTCAGGTGGAGCACGGCTACGAAGTCGGCAAATTTGGCCCAGAGACGCTGACTTTAGGCACCAACTGGGTTGGGGATCATTTTGATTGTCTTGCCTACACGGTGGAAATGCCCTTTAAAGACACCGCCAATCGGCCGCTGCCCGAGGTGGGCTGGAATGGCGAGCGCTCAACGCAATTGGGCGCCAGTTTGCTGGCGGCGCTGTACGCCATCTTGCCGCAGCTCTAAGCGCGGCACTGCCAGAGATACCGGCGCTGCGGCGCCGGTTTTGCATTGATCTGGCACAAGCTTGCGCCAAGCCCGGCGGGGCAAGAATTTGCCTTGGCAAGCAGCGGCTTTGGGCGTAAGTTGAAGTTCTGTTCTTGGCTGGAGTCGGGCATGCTCAATCCGTTTGAAACTGCGAGCGTTACCTTTGCCACCCCGCTGGCGATGCTGGTGGCCTGCCATGATCGGGTGCGCCACTATGCGGCGCTGACCCGTACCCTTGTGACTCATCTGGAGCAACACGGCGCCGATGCGGCCGCGATTGCCGGCGCGCAATCCATACTGCGCTATTTTGATGTGGCTGCGCCGCTGCATCATCAGGATGAAGACGAAGACCTGTTTGCCGCCATGCTGCCGCTGGCCGATCCCACCCTGCGCGCGCACATCGAAGCCATTATGGCCGAGCACGACACGCTGGGGGCCTTGTGGCAAGAAGTGCGGCAGGCCTTATTGGCCGTGGTCGCGGGCGATGATAGCCAGCTTACCCATGCGCTGGCCGCGCGCTTTGCCCAGCTGTATCCAGCCCATGCACTGCGCGAGGAAGAAGACATTTACCCTTACGCCAAAGTGCTGCTGGATGAAGCCACCTTGGCTGAGTTAGGCCGGCGGATGGCGGCACGGCGCGGGCAGCGTTAACTGCCGGCGTTTTTCTCCTGCACCACAATCCGATATTCGCGCACATCCAGCGGCTCGGTCTCGCCGCCTTGCCACGGTTTGCGATACACAAAGCGCAGCGTGGCTTCACCGCTGTCTTTGGCCTGAAAGCGCCAGATGGTATCGCCGATCACCGGCCGCGCCTGTGGATCACGCGGGATAAATTTCCAATCTTGTGTCATGGTCAATGGCGCCGCGGCGGGCGGCTCGTAAAACCACAGATAGCCAGTGCTGGGGCTAGACGGCAGTTTCACCGTCAGGGTTTCACGCGGCTGCAGTTTGATCTCTTGCTGGTGTTCCAGCTGGGTGACCAGCTGCTCGGCCATGGCCACTGGACTGGCGCACAGGCCGGCCAGCAGCAGGCCGCCAAGAGGGCGTCGTAAATCCAACATCACCATGCTCCGCTAAAACCGAGGAGCTTTCATGCTACGGGGGCGGCGGGTGATGGCGCTGTTAATAAATCCCCGTGCAGGACGTTAAAAATTACACGGCTATGGGTATGCCTTTGAGGGCATTATTTATCAATACTTGTGTGGCTATACCTTGGGTTAGTATGGGCGAAAAAAGACCGGCGCTCGGCCGGTCTGTCGCGTAGCAGGGCGGAGTTTAGCCCAAACGACGGCGGAATAAATCGAACGCCAGCTGATAGCCCAAGAGTGCCAATTGCGGGTCATAACGATCGCCTTCGTCACGCATAAAAGCGTGCGGGCCATTGAATTCATGCCAAGTGAAGGTTTTGTCGGCGGCCACCAAAGCCTGATACACCTGCGCGCGGCCTGCCGCTGGGATATGCGGGTCTTGCTTGCCCCAGATCATCAGTAATTCGCCGCTGATGTCCGCCAGCCGTTCCATGCTGTGCTGGCCGGGCAGATTGGGGATGACATTGGTGTGCAGGTCGGTGGCGTAGAAACACGCGGTGGCTTTGATGTCCGGCTGCAGTGCGGCGCGGAAAGCCAGATGACCGCCGATGCAAAAACCCATCGCGCCAAAATCGCCGCCATGCCAAGGCTGCTGTTTCACCCAGGCGATCATTGCGGCGTTGTCGGTATCGTAGCCTTCCACCGATTTGGTCATTTTGTCGGCATTGCCTTTATCGCGGCCGGCGTCGTCATACGCCAATACGGTGCCAATGGGGTTGAGCTCATGGAATACTTCCGGCACCAGCACGTTATAGCCGTGGCCGGCGATGATTTTCGCCGCGCGCTCAATCGGGCCGGTTTGCTGGAAAATCTCGGAATAAAACAGAATCGTTGGGTATTGGCCCGCTTCGGCTGGGCGGTGCACATAAGTGCGCATCACGCCGGTCGGGGTGGCCAGATCGGTGATTTCGCTTTTGATCATCATAGGTCTGTATTCCTTTAATAAATCGAATGATGGATTAATTGGTGATGCCAAATCGCTTCACTGGATCGCCCCACATATTGAGATAGAGGGATTTCAAGTTGGTGGGTAATATCTTCCACGCCCATGAAATCTGAGTTATTGGTGTTACTGTAAGAAATAAATTCTCAACGAAAGCGACATCAATTATCTGGCGAGTGAAATCATCGCTTGTGTGTGTATAGGCTTGAGAGAAGAAACGAAAATAATGCTCAACCAATCGAAGATCATTGCTTGAGATGGCTGCATTTACTCTGTCACAGATTTGCTCGAGAAATACAGCTGCAGGGAATCCAAAGTCAAGCTGGCAGTCAAAATGCCTGGCTTGTAAAGACTCAATTTCCTCAGAAAAAGCCAGAGGAAATTGGGTCTTAAACTGTTCAATTAAATCCAGAACTTCAATTGAACTTGGCATAATCAGCCAGTTAGCTTTTCCAGTGCTTCGCGGTATTTCGCCGCGGTTTTTTCCGCTACTTCGGCGGGCAGGGCCGGTGCGGGTGGGGTTTTATCCCAGCCGGTGCTTTCCAGCCAATCGCGCACGAATTGTTTGTCGTAGCTCGGTGGGTTGGTGCCAGGCTGGTATTGGTCGGCTGGCCAGAAACGGCTGCTGTCTGGGGTCAGCGCTTCGTCCATCAGGCGCAGCACGCCGTTTTCATCGAGGCCAAATTCAAATTTGGTGTCGCCGATGATAATGCCGCGGGTGGCGGCGTATTCGCTGGCGGTTTTGTACAGCAAGATCGCGGTGTCACGCACTTTGGCTGCGAGTTCTGCGCCCAAGATTTCTTCACACTGCGCGTAGCTGATGTTTTCGTCGTGATCGCCCACTGCCGCTTTGGTCGATGGGGTGAAGATTGGCTCTGGCAGTTTGTCGGCCTCAACTAGGCCGGCTGGCAACTGGATACCGCACACAGTACCTTGCTGCTTGTATTCTTTCCAGCCGCTGCCAGCGATATACCCCCGCACAATCGCTTCTACCGGCACCGGTTTCAGGCGTTTGCACACCACGGCGCGGCCTTCGACTTGCGGGCGGTCGGCTTCGGAAACCACGTCTTCGGGTTGATCGCCGGTGAAGTGGCTAGGCACCACGTCTTTGAGCAGATCGAACCAGAAATTAGAGATCGAAGTCAGGATCTTGCCTTTTTCCGGAATCGGCTCGGCCAGAATCACGTCAAACGCCGACAGGCGATCGGTGGCGATCATCAGCATGCGCTGATCGTCAATTTCGTACAGATCGCGCACTTTGCCCGAGTAGATTTTTTTCAGGCTGGTGAGATTGGTGGAAGTCAGGCCGCTCATCATTGCTCCAGAAGCGTGGTGGATCACCACTAGGACGAATCAAGGCGGTATTTTGCCTGAATCGCTGCGCTTTGCCTATTTACGCGGCGCTTGAGCCGCCCAGCGCAAGGCTATTTTCAATCGGCTCGGGGCAAGGCTGCGGGCTGCCGGTATGGCGCACCAGCCGATAGACTTTCACCCCTTCATTGCGATGATCGAGCCGGGTTTCCCAGCCTTCGCTGCGAAAGCCCAGCGCATGGTAAAAATCGTAGGCGCCCTGATTATTGGCAAAGCAGATGGTGGCCATTTCGCTGCAACGGTGGCGCTCTTGCGCGATGGTGGTGAGCGCGCAGACCAGATAGCGGGCCACGCCCATGCGGCGGGCGCGTGGATTAACAATCAGATGGCCAATCCAGGCGCGGCCTTGGTGTTTGGCGTTATACAGGCTGGCGTAGCCCAGCACATGCTCGTCATTGCAGACCACAAAGCCATCTTCATGGCCGGCCAAGTGCTGCAGCAGTTTCAGCGGTTCTGCTGGCCATTCGGCGCGGGGAAACAGAAAACGCAATTCGGTCGGCGTTTGCGGCCAGCTCACGATCAGGCTGAGATCATCCAGCGTGGCCCGGCGCAAGCGGTAACGGGGAGCGTTCATAAGCAATGACGATAGTTTGTCAGCAAAACAACCATCTTAGCGGAATGTTGTCAGCAAGGTGAAATTATTTGCCCGCGGCGGCGGCAGTGGCGGCGCGGCGCGAGTGAGGGCGATGATGCAGTCTGGGGTATTGCCCATGGTGCCTTTGCTAGATTGCCTTGTCGGGCAATACCCATGACTAATGGTTGCCGTAGTGGCCGCTTAAAGTGTTTCTTTGATGGCGCGGGCTTGCTCTAGCGCGTCTTCGGCGGTGGCGGCCAAGACATTGTAGTGGCCCATTTTCCGGCCCGGACGCGCCATCTTTTTGCCATACAGGTGCAGCTTGGCATTTGGCGCGGTGAGCAGTACGTCCCAACGTGGCTCGGCCCCCTCTTCACCCCACACATCGCCCAGCAGATTCACCATCACGGTGGGCTGCAGCAGATCGGGTTTGCCTGGATACAGCCCGCACATGGCGCGCACTTGCTGTTCGAACTGGCTGGTGAGGGTGGCGTCGAGCGTATAGTGGCCCGAGTTATGTGGGCGTGGCGCCATTTCATTGATCACCAGCGCATCGCCTTCCAGCACGAAAAATTCCACCGCCATCACACCGATGTAGTCGAGTTTTTCTGCCAGCGTCATCGCCATGGCACGCGCGCGTTCGGCGACTTCGGGCTTCACCCGGGCCGGCACGATCGAGACATCGAGAATGCCATCGACGTGCTCGTTTTCTGCCACCGGAAAGCTCGCCACTTCATTGGCGCGAGTGCGGGTCACAATCACCGACACCTCGGCCACCAAGGGCAGCATTTTTTCCAGCACACAGGGCTGATGCTTCATTTCGGCATGCGCAAAACGCGCTTCTTCTGCGGTTTTCACGCGCACCTGCCCTTTGCCGTCGTAGCCCAAGCGCGCGGTTTTCAGAATGCCGGGCAGATACGGCGCGAGGTCGCCTTCCAGGCTGGCGGCGTTTTTGACCGCCAGAAACGGCGCGGTATCCAGCCCCGCGTCGCGGATAAAGGTTTTCTCGGCGATGCGGTCTTGCGCAATGGCGACGCAATCGCCGGATGGCGAAACCGGCACGCCTTGGGCGGCCAGCCAGCGCATTGAGTCGGCATTCACATTTTCAAATTCGGTGGTGATGGCCGCACAATGCTCCGCCATGTACTGCAGCGCTGCTGGATCGGTAAACGATTTGCACAGGTGGACATCCGCAAAATCCGCCGCGGGGGCGTGTTGGTCCGGGTCGAGCACGGTCACGCGGTAGCCCATGGTTTTGGCTGCCGTGGCGAACATGCGGCCCAGCTGGCCGCCGCCCAAAATGCCCAGCATCGCCGGGGGCAAAATAGGGGTTGTCGCTTTATTGCTCATCGTTGTCTTCCTTCCATTGCAGTCTTGCTTTAAAAGCCTGGTGGCGGGCAAATCCCCATTGCCCAAAGCCGTATATCCCGCCAGCGATCATCGCCATTGGGTTTGCAGCCCATACCCCCTCAAGCCAATTGGGATAAGTGCCGCTGTAATGCCAAAGTGCCGCCAACAGCAGGGAACAGGTCAGTCCCCAAAATAAACAGCCCTTGACCAGTATGTAATACCAGCAAGGGCGTAGATCGGTAGGCGGCGTGCGATCGATCATTCGACAGCGGGTAATTCCATGGCCAGCACGGTTTGTTTCTGGCTTTCGCGGAAATCATTCAGCTGTTGCGCCAGCGCTGGGTTGCTACCGGCCAGCATCGCTACGGCAAAGAGGCCGGCATTGGCAGCGCCCGCTTCACCAATCGCGAAGGTGGCCACCGGAATGCCTTTGGGCATTTGCACGATCGACAACAGCGAATCTTCGCCGCGCAGATATTTGGATGGTACGGGCACACCCAAGACTGGCACGGTGGTTTTCGCGGCCAACATGCCTGGCAAATGGGCTGCACCGCCGGCGCCAGCAATAATGCAGGTCAGGCCGCGGGCTGCCGCTTCTTCAGCATATTGAAACAACAAATCCGGGGTGCGGTGGGCCGATACCACTTTGCATTCAAACTCGACGCCAAAGGCTTTCAGCTGCTTGGCTGCGTGTTGCATCACTTCCCAATCGCTATTGCTACCCATTACTACGCCGACTTGAACCATCGCCGTGAACTCCAAACGCAAAAGCGGTCAATTTTACCGAAAAAACAAGTCGTTCCGATAGGGGTTTGGACAAAAGGTGCTGCCTTGTATCAGGAAAATTACCTACAGTATTAGCATTGACTAATATTTGCGACTGGGGCAATATCTTGTCATACAGCTAGTCTGCATGTGGCTGTAGTGTTTCATTTCCATCCTATGTCTTACTGAGCGCCATTTCGATTCGTCGAACTGGCGTTTTTTTTGCCCGAAAGTTGTGCGTTGCTTGGTTTTGCCTGCACGATCCTGCTAAATTGAAGCTTCATTGCCAATGAGGTGCGATTTGATGCGGTCTTGCGGCGGCCTTTGCCGGCCTGTGTGGCGCCCAGCCCCTGCGTGCAGGATGCGCCGCCCTGCGGATGTGATCTATGCGTAGCTTCGGCCCGCTCTCGCGCTATCTATTTGGCCGCATCCTGTTTTACAGCCTGTTGCTGTCCTTGCTCACTAGCCTCGTGAACGGCTGGGTGGCGTATCAGGATGGTTTGGCGCGCCAGCGCGCCCAAGTGCAATCGGTGATTACCGCCTACCAGAACAGCCTGACCAAGGCGATTTGGGAAGTCGATTACGAATCCGCCCAAATCCAGCTGCAAGGCCTATCCCGTTTTCCGGCGATTTTGTCCGCGCGCATTGTCAGTGCCGGCCCCAAGCTCGAATACCGCAAAAAAGACGCTAATCAGCAGCAAATCACCGAGCTCAAGGTGTATTCGCTGCAAATGCCCAAGGCCAATCAATCGCTCGGCACTTGGGAAATCCGCCTGGATCGCGAATTACTGCGGCAGGAAGTCTGGCGCGAAGCGCTGCGCTTTGCCTGGATTGTGAGTATTGAGCTCTTTCTGATTGCCTTTCTGATTTTTCTATTATTCCGCCGCAATATTTCACTGCCAATTCAGGCTTTGTCTGAGCACGTGCAGCGGATGGACGAAACCCGGCTGGCGATATCTGCCCCCTTGCCCGAAGAAAAACATCGGCATGAAATTCACGAGCTAGCGGACGGGGTAACCCGGCTGCAGCATGATTTGCTGGCGCAATTTGCGCTGCGCGATGCCAATGCCCGCGAGCTGGCCGAACACCGCGATCAGCTGAACCAGATTTTGCTACAGCAAGAACATCAGCTGGATGTGGTGGTGCAGCAAATGGCCGATGGTAGTGCGGTGATTAGTGGGCAGGGGCGAATCTTGTTTGCCAACCCGGCGTGGTCCGCGATGCTCAATTGCGGTTCGCCACAGGCGGTGGTGGGCTTCTGGCCTTTGCAATGGCTGCTCAAGCCCGGCTGGAGCAATATTCAGGGGCGCTTACTGCAAACCGATACCTTGCTGGGTGAATATCTGCTGCTGAATCGTCGCGATGCGCAAAGCTTACCGGTGGAGGCCAGCTTTTCGGTGCTGGAGCGCGATATGGATGGTGTGCCGGTGCGGATTCAGATCATGGTGCGGGATTTATCGTCCCGACTGGAAACCGAACGGGTATTGATTGCCGCCAAAGAAGCGGCCCTGATGGCCAGCCAGACTAAATCGGCGTTTTTGGCCAATATGAGCCACGAAATCCGCACGCCTTTGAATGCGGTACTGGGTTTTTCTAGCCTGTTGGCCGAAACCGATCTTGATGCCGAGCAACAGCAATATATTCAGAATATCCGCCACTCCGGCACCGCCTTGCTGACTTTGCTGAACGATATTCTGGATTTTTCCAAGATCGAAGCGGGGCAGCTGCAGCTGGAAAATATCGAGTTTGATCTGCGCCGGCTGCTGGAAGACACGCAAGACATCATTGCCGCCCAGGCCCAGCACAAGGGCTTGGAGCTTCTGTGCCTGGTGGATGCGTCTGTACCACTGCAGGTCAATGGCGACCCTAGCCGTCTGCGGCAGATTTTGCTCAATCTACTCAATAACGCCGTGAAATTCACGCCCAAGGGCGAGATCATTACCCGTGCCCGCCTGGTGCAGCGCCACGGCGAGCAGGCGCGCATTCGCATCGAAGTCGCCGATCAGGGGATCGGCATTGCCCCCGAGGTGCAAAGCCAGCTGTTTCAGCCTTTCCATCAAGCGGATGTCTCAACCACCCGCCGCTTTGGCGGCACCGGCCTGGGCTTATCAATTTGCCGGCGGCTGGTGGAGGCCATGCAAGGCGAGATCGGCGTAAGCAGTGAAGTTGGGCAGGGGGCGCAATTCTGGTTTGAAATCGAGCTGGGCTTGCCGGCCAAGCGCACCAGTTCGCCCGCCCCTGCCGCGCTACATGGGCGGCAAATCGCGCTGTTGGCCACATCCATCACCGGCCGGCATAAATTACAGGCTGATCTAATGCAAATGGGCTGCGTGGTGCGCAGCTATGCCGACGAAGCCAGTCTGCTGAGCGGCATAGCCGCTACGCCGCCGGAGCTGGTGCTGGTGGATCTATTATTGGGCGTGAGTTTGCCGGTGCATTTGCCGGCGCGGATTCACGCGGTGGCCGGCTGCGCGCAGGTGCCGGTGGTGCTCTCGGTTGCTCAAGGAGTGCAAGGGCAGGGCGCACAAGCCGATGAAGCCGGCTTTGCCGCCTATTTAAGTAAACCGATTCATTTTGAAGCTCTGGAGCAATGCCTCGCCCATGCCTTGCAACCCGAGCAGGCCGGCGAACAGGCCGGACTGCTGACCGTGCACAAGGTTGCCGAGCTGGCGGCCAAAGCCCGCCGCCACGTCTTGCTGGTAGAAGACAACCCGATGAATCAGAAAGTTGGCGTGCTGATGCTGGAAAAGCTCGGCTGCCGGGTGGATTTAGCCAGCGATGGAGTGCAGGCGGTGCGCGCAGTGCAGCTGCATGACTATGATCTGGTGCTGATGGATTGCCAGATGCCCGAGCTGGATGGTTTTGACGCCACCCGGCAGATCCGCGCGCTTGGCGGCCGCTATCAGCAGCTGCCGATCGTGGCGCTGACTGCCAATGCCTTTGCCGAAGATCGCGAGCAATGCTTTAGCGCCGGCATGAATGACTTCATGACCAAACCGGTGCAGATCGAAGCCTTGCAAACGGTGCTAATTCAATGGGTGCGCCCTAAAGTACAAGTGTAATTTGGCCCTACTTGCCGATACAGAAACGACTAAAAATCACCCCCAGCAGATCGTCGCTGGTGAATTCGCCGGTGATTTCATTCAGGCTATTTTGCGCTAGGCGCAGCTCCTCGGCCAGAATTTCGATTTGCAAGTAGGCCGCATCGGCGGTGTGCAGGTGCTCGCGCGCGGTGCGGATCGCAGTCAGGTGACGCTCGCGAGCGATAAAGACGTCATCGTTGATACCCTGCCACCCTATCTGCTTCAAAAGCTTGTCTTTCAAGTCGCGCAGGCCAATACCCCGCTTGGCGGAGATGTGGATTTCATCTTCAGCCACCACGCCGGGCACTTCGCCGGTGAGGTCGATTTTATTGAATACCCGCAGCACCTTCAGCTTGGGGGGTAGCTTGGCCAAGATGTGCTGATCGTGGGCGGTGATGCCTTCGCGGCTATCGAGCAGCAAGAGCGCCAGATCGGCCTTTTCGACTGCGGCCCAGGTGCGCTCGATGCCGATGCGCTCCACGGTGTCGTCGGTCTCGCGCAGGCCGGCGGTGTCGATCAGGTGCAAAGGTACGCCATCAATCGACAGCAGCTCGCGCACCGTATCGCGGGTGGTGCCGGCGATGTCGGTCACGATGGCGATATCTTCACCAGCCAGCGCATTCATCAGGCTGGATTTGCCCACATTGGGCTGCCCGATTAACACCACATGCATGCCTTCGCGCAGCAGTTTGCCTTGCGTGGCGGTGGCGAGAGTATGTTCAAGCTGGGCGGTAATGCCGGCCAGTTTGCCGCGCGCATCGGCGGCTTCGAGAAAATCGATGTCTTCTTCGGGGAAATCCAGCGTGGCTTCTACCAGCATGCGCAGGGTAATCAGCTCATCGACTAATTTATGTACTTCGCGCGAAAAGGCGCCATCCAGCGATTTGAGCGCCGATTTGGCGGCCGCTTCGGATTGCGCGTCGATGATATCGGCCACCGCTTCGGCTTGGGCCAGATCGAGTTTGCCGTTTAAAAACGCCCGCTTGGTGAATTCGCCCGGCTGTGCGTGGCGCGCGCCCAGCTCGATGCAGCGTTTGAGCAGCATGCTCATCACCACCGGCCCGCCGTGGCCTTGCAATTCGAGCACGTCTTCGCCGGTAAAGCTGGCGGGATTGGGGAAGAACAGTGCCAGCCCTTCGTCCAGCACCGCGCCATCGGCGGCTTTGAAACGGGCAAAATGCGCAAAGCGGGGCTTGAGCTCGCGGCCAATCAGTCCGGCGATCAGGGCCGAAAGATTGCGGCCGGAAATGCGGATCACCCCAACCCCGCCACGCCCCGGTGCGGTGGCGATGGCGGCGATGGTGTCTTGGACGTACAAAGTCATGGCGGCAGCCCGATACAGCGGTAAAACCTAATGATAACGCAGACTGCCGCCTGCTCGCTGCGTGGCAGCTTAGTGATGCATGCCGCTCATGCCCGCGTTGGCCGTATCACTCATCAGTAGCGTTGGGTCGAGCATGCCGAAAATCATGGCGATGTGGGCAATCACTAGGAAGATCGCGACAAAGATTGCGTGTAATTTCAGTTTGCGCTCTTCATCCCACGCTTTCCCGATTAAGCCCAAATCCAGCAGCGCCATCCCGCCCAGTGGGATGATCCCGGCCAGATAGCAGCCCACCGCAATGACATCGGCCGCGCCCAGCCAGCCGCCGCTGGCGGTGAGTGGAATCACGGCAGTTTTCATCAGGTAGATAAATACGCCGGTGAAATAGATACCACCGGTGATGCTGGCCCAGCGGTTAATCCGGCGCAGCCAGCCGCCTTGCGGGCGGCTAAACAGGATAAACAGCTCGGTGATGGCCACGGTTTCCGCCAGGATGACCGGAATGGCCATAAACAGAAGCAGATTCCACGGTTGATTGTCGGCCAGTAGGGCCATGTAATGGGTCATATTCATGATGTTCTCCGCGGGCGTACGCAAACGCCCGGCATAAAAGCAGGTGAACTAGGGCGCAAATTGCGCCGTAGCGTGGCAGGGTGATTTACTGCGCGGCGGCTTTCGGTGGCGGAGAGGGCGGGGTGATGTAATGCGAGGCATGCGCATGGCTCAGGGCGAGCGTGCGCGGGGTTTGGATGGGGATTAAGGGCAGCAACACCACCGGGGCGGTTGGCACGGCGCAATGGGCGAGGCAATCGGGCGCGGCTGAGAGCAGGGTTTGGCTGCTGCTGGTGGTCGCGGTGCTATCGCAGTGGTTGTGGCTAGCCGTTGCTGGGCTCGCCGGTAGCGCCCGCAAGCTGGCAAACAGCGGCCCGCTACTCAATAGCAGCAAGAACGCCAGGAAGCTGGCTAAGCAGGAAGTCAGAACGGAGCGCGACATCTAGCATTAGGCTCAGACGATTCGGTTTAGTTCCCAGTCTGCCAAACTTTTTGGCTGGGATTGTTGTGTTAACGCAAGTTGGGGGTATGGGACTGAAACCCTTGATCGAGATTGTATAGATGCATATACCCTGGGCAATAAAAAAGCCACCCGCAGGTGGCTTTTTTAGCGTTGGTCACTTAGCTGTTTTTCGCCAGCTGCGCTTGCTTTTCAACTTGCTTGGTAATCACATACTGCTGTGCGATCGACAGTACGTTATTCACCACCCAGTACAGCACCAAGCCGGCTGGGAAGAAGAAGAAGAACACCGAGAAGACGATAGGCATCCACTTCATCATCTTCGCCTGCATTGGATCAGGTGGCGGTGGCGACAATGACGACTGCACATACATCGACACGGCCATGATCAGCGGCAAGATGTAGAACGGATCAGGGATCGACAGATCGTGAATCCAGAATTCCCACGGCGCTTGGCGCAATTCCACCGCGGCCAGCAGCATCCAGTAGAAACCCATAAATACCGGAATCTGTACCAGCATCGGTAAACAACCGCCCAGCGGGTTCACTTTCTCGGTTTTGTACATCTCCATCACGGCCTGCTGGAATTTCATCCGGTCATCGCCGTGGCGCTGTTTCAGGGCTTCCATCCGTGGGGCCAGTTGGCGCATTTTCGCCATCGAGCGATAGCTGGCGCTGGCCAGTGGGAAGAAGGCGGCTTTAATCAGCAGCGTGACCAGAATGATCGACCAGCCCCAGTTGCCCACGAAGCTGTGGATAAACTGCAGCACGGCAAACAGTGGCTTCGCGAAGATGGTGAACATGCCATAGTCTTTCACCAGATCAAAGTCTTTGGCGGTGTCTTTCAGGCGCTTGGTTTCTTGCGGGCCCACATACAGTGGTACCGATTTTTCCAGCTTCGCGCCAGCGGCGATGGTTGGCAAGTCGATGGTTGAGCTCACTGCAAACTGGTTGTCTGGCAGCGCTTTCATCTCATAGCGACAAGCATTCGGTGCGCACTGAGCCGCGCCGCCATTGGGCGACATGATCCAGCCCGAAACGAAGTAGTGCTGAATCATCGCAATCCAGCCATCGTTTGCACTTGGCGTGTATTTGGCTTCGCCTTTGCGGATTTTATCAAATTCCACTTTTTGGAATTTACCTGCATCGGTGTAGACCGCAGGGCCAGTAAAGGTGTGCGTGCCAAACATACCTGGGTTTTCTACTTGGCCATCACGGGTCAGGCGGTAGTAGGCGCTGGCATTGATCGGCGCGGCGCTACCGTTCGCGATCTCATACTTCACGTCGATCAGATAGCTATCGCGTTTGAAGGTGTAGATCTTGGCCACTTTAACGCCGCTGGCGGTCGTGTGCTCCAGGCGCACCGCGACTTCGTTCTGACCATCGGCCAGCTGATAGCTGGTTTGCGCGCTGGTGAACTGATTTTTGTGTGTTGGCAGATCGCCACCCAGCAGGCCGGTTTGCGCCACATAAATGTGCTCGCCTTCGTCTTGCAACAGGGTGAATGGTTTTTTCGGATCTTTGGTGTCACCGTGTTTCAGCAGTTTCACTTCACGCAGATCGGCACCATTGGTATCGATCACGGCGGTTAGCAAATCGGTGCGAACGGCAATGCGATTGCCTTTGGCCAGGCGGCTATTGTCGGCCGGGGTAGCTGCATTGCTGCCGGTGGCCGTTACGGCGCTGGCGGCAGCCGAAGCTTTGGCAACGCTAGAGGCGTTTTGCTTGAGCTGCGGATATTGCTGCTCCATATAGTGTTGCCAGAAGAACAAGATGCCGAACGACAGGGCAACAAACAGGACGAGTCTCTTGGTATCCATTTGGACGGACGAGCTCCCACTCACTCAGGGGTTATTGATTAGGGTACCGGATCATGCCCGCAGCCACCCCAAGGATGGCAGCGACACAAGCGGCGGGCAGTCAGATAACTGCCCTTGGCGGCACCGTATTTCTGGATGGCTTCAATGCTGTACTGCGAGCAAGTCGGGGTAAACCGGCAGCGCGGGCCCAGCAAGGGGCTGATCATCAGCTGGTAAAGTTTCACGAGTGCGATGATAAGGCGCGACATGTGCGAATTTTCTTGAACAAGCTCAATAAAGCTGCACGTGCGGCGGCGCTTTCCTGACGGGTGAACGCCTTACGCGAACGCACCACGATATCCAGCCCGGCTAACTGAGTGGCATTTAACCGGAAAGTTTCTCGAATGGTGCGTTTGATGTAGTTGCGACCCACGGCCCGTTTGTCGGTTTTTTTGCCGACCACCAGGCCCAGACGGGCTGCCTGACCTGCATTCGGTTTGCCCAGCAGCTGGAAGTAATCATTCCCCACTGAAGCGCGCAAACTAAAAACGGATGAAAAATCATCCGTTTTTAGTAGACGCGCTGAGCGCGTAAAGCGGTAGCGAGGGACGCTACTCATACTGTGGCCTGCGCTGGCAAACTCAAGCAAGGCTTAAGCAGACAGTACTTTGCGGCCTTTAGCGCGGCGTGCGTTCAGGACGCGACGGCCACCTACAGTGCTCATGCGAACGCGAAAGCCGTGAGTACGCTTGCGTTTGATTACAGAAGGTTGGAAAGTACGCTTCATGATGAATCCTAGATAGACAAAGGTGCAGTAAACACGCGATTTAATCAGTGTGCAGTCTGTTTTGTCAAGATAAAATGTTTCGGGTCAAAGGTGTAAAGGCTGTGGATAAGTTTTGGATGAAGCGGTACAATGGGGCGCTTCCCGTTTCAACCCCTGTCACTTTTTTCGCGAGCGCTGGCCCTGTTGGGCTGTGAGTGCGGGTGAAGTGTCGCCACGGCAAACAAAAACATAAGTATGCAAACAGAAGCCCTTTGGTCACATTGCCTGAATGAGTTGCAGCAGAGTCTGGCTGCCAGTCAGTACAATATCTGGATCAAGCCCCTGGCCAATAGTGCGCAGCTGATTGATGGCAGCTTGGTCATTGCCGTTCCCAATCAAATTTTCCTGCAATTTATTCGTGATCGCTATCTGGGCATGATCGAGATGGCCGCGGCGAAAGTGTGCGAAGGCTTGCCGCCGCCGATCGAATTGCGCGTGGGCGCTGCGCCCGCGCCTGCTGTGGCCGCCGTGGCGCCTGCGGCGAAAGTGGCTGACGCTATGCCTGCGCCCGAAGAGGCGCCCGTGGCTGCTGCTGCCGCGCCCGCTTTGCAACCCAAACCCGCCAAGCGCTTTGATGCGGCGGGCTCTAATCATGAATTATCCCGCCTGAATCCAAGTCATACCTTTGATACGCTGGTGACTGGTAAGGCCAACCAGGTGGCGCGTGCCGCCGCAGTGCAGGTAGCAGAAAACCCGGGCGTGAGTTACAACCCGCTGTTTGTGTACGGTGGGGTCGGTTTGGGTAAAACGCACTTGATTCAGGCGATTGGTAATTTTGTACACCAGCACAATCCACAAGCCAAAATCCGCTACATCCATGCGGAAAAATACGTGCAAGACGTAGTGAAAGCCTATCAGCACAAATCATTCGACGAATTTAAAAAGTACTACCACTCGCTCGATGTGCTGCTGGTGGATGACATTCAGTTCTTTGTCGGCAAAGACCGCACACAGGAAGAGTTCTTCTATCTCTTTAATGCGCTGCTGGAAAGCGGCAAGCAGATCATTCTCACCTCGGACAAAATCCCCCGCGAAATCGAAGGCCTGCAAGAGCGGCTGACTAGTCGCTTCTCGTGGGGCCTGATCGTGCCGATCGAGCCGCCAGAAACCGAAATGCGGGTGGCGATCTTGATGAAAAAAGCCGAGGCCGAGCATTTCAAGCTCGATGCCACGGTGGCTTTCTTTATCGCCAAAAACATCCGCTCGAATGTGCGTGAGCTGGAAGGTGCGCTCAAGCGGGTGATGGCCTACGCGCGCTTTACCAATCAGGCGATTACGGTTGATTCGGCTAAAGAAGCGCTGCGCGATATTCTGGCCTCGGGTAGCCGGCAGGTGTCGGTGGAAAACATCCAGAAAACCGTCGCTGATTTTTACAAAATCAAGGTGGCCGACATGCACAGCAAAAAGCGCACGCGCGATATTGCTCGCCCGCGGCAATTAGCCATGGCGCTTACCAAAGAGCTGACGCAGATGAGTTTGCCGGCGATTGGCGATGCCTTTGGCGGCCGTGATCACACCACGGTGCTGCATGCCTGCCGAACGATTCAGGATTTCCGCCAAACGGATCAGGAATTGGCGCATCAATACGGCGTATTGCTGCAGATGTTGCGTTCCTGAGCGAAAACCCTGCTGCGGGTATTTCGCAATCTGAAAGCCGCCCTGAAATCGGGTAGAATCGAGTGTTAATTTATTCAACCATTTGACTGGATTAGGTGAGGGAAAATGCAACTGCTGCAAGCTGAACGCGATTCGCTCTTGAAACCACTGGCTACCGTGACCGGGATTGTGGAGCGTCGCCATACTTTGCCGATTCTCTCTAATGTGCTGATCAAAAAAGACGGCGACAAACTGGTGTTTACCGGCACTGATCTGGAAATCCAGATCAGCAGTTCGCAAAGCGATGGTTTTTCGGGGGGCGACTTTGCCATTACCGTGGCCGCGAAAAAGCTGTCGGATATTCTCCGCGCTATTCCGGATAAAACCGTGGTGTCGTTTGAAGAGGCCGATGGCCGTCTGACCATTAAAGCCGGCAAGAGCCGTTTTGCCCTGCAAACGCTGCCGGCCAATGATTTCCCGCAGCTGGCGGTGGATAACAACACCCGCGCTACGGTGCGGATGCCGCAAGGCCAGCTCAAAGCGTTGCTGGGTCGGGTGCAATTTGCCATGGCGCATCAGGATATCCGCTACTACCTGAACGGTATGTTTATGGTGACCGAGGGCAATCTGCTCAAATTGGTGGCCACCGATGGCCACCGCTTGGGTTTTGCCTCCACTGAGCTCACTGCTTCGTTTGATAAAAACGAAGTGATTTTGCCGCGCAAAACCATTCTGGAACTCTACAAACTGCTGGCTGATGTGGATGACGAAGTCGCCATCGACATCGCGGGCAATCAGGTCAAATTTACCTTTGGCAATATCGTGATCCACAGTAAAGTGGTGGATGGCAAATTCCCGGATTACAACCGGGTCATTCCGGTGAACAACCAGCGCCTGTTGTCAGTCGAGCGCACCGCCTTGCTGGCGGCAATGCAGCGCGCGGCCATTCTGTCGAATGAAAAATTCCGCGGCGTACGTCTGGTGCTGACCGAAGGTAGCCTGAAAATCCTGTGCAACAACAATGAACAGGAAGAAGCACAAGAAGAGCTTGAGGTGGTATATGCCCACGAGCCACTGGATGTGGGCTTTAACATCCAATACCTCCTGGATGTATTAACCAATCTTTCGGTGGAAACCCTGCACTGCTACTTCGGGGATGTGAATTCCAGCGTGCTGGTCACTATCCCGGATAACGAGCACTTCAAATACATCGTCATGCCAATGCGCATTTAGTCGTTTGGTGAAGCTACAAAAGGGCGCTTGCGCCCTTTGTATTTTGCCCTTTGGTCTTCACCCCGCATTCTGATTGAGTCTTATGAGCGAACATCAACATCCTGAAGCAAACCCGGCCGAATATGGCGCCGACAGTATCCGTATCCTGAAGGGCCTTGAAGCCGTCCGCAAACGTCCCGGCATGTATATCGGCGACACGGGCGATGGCACAGGTCTGCATCACATGGTGTTCGAGGTGCTGGATAACGCCATCGACGAGGCGCTGGCCGGTCATTGCGACACGATCAAGGTCATTATCCACGCCGATAACTCGATTTCGATCGAAGACAATGGCCGTGGTATCCCTACCGCGATCAAGGAAGACGACGAATTCAAACGCTCGGCGGCCGAAATCGTGATGACCGAGCTGCATGCGGGCGGTAAATTCGACCAGAACAGCTACAAAGTCTCAGGCGGTCTGCATGGTGTGGGGGTGTCGGTGGTGAATGCGCTGTCGGATTGGCTGCGCCTCACCATTCGCCGCGATGGCAAAGTGCACACCATGGAATTCCGCCAAGGTGAAGCCGTAGCGCCCCTGAAAGTCATTGGCGATACCGACAAGCGCGGTACCGAAGTGCATTTCATGGCCAGCGCCGAAACCTTTGGCGTGATCGAATTTCATTTCGAGATTTTGGCCAAACGGATTCGCGAGCTGTCATTCCTGAATAACGGCGTGAATATCCTGCTGATCGATCGTCGCAATGGGAAAGAAGAAAATTTCAACTACACCGGCGGCGTGAAAGGCTTTGTTGAATATGTCAACCGCGCCAAAACCGTGTTGCACCCGCATATTTTCTATGCGCTGGGCGAAAAAGACGGCATGACGGTGGAAGTGGCCATGCAGTGGAACGATTCTTACCAAGAATCGGTGCAGTGCTTTACCAATAATATTCCGCAGCGTGATGGCGGTACCCACATGACCGCACTGCGGCAGGTGATGACCCGCACGCTGAATCAATACATCGAAAGCCACGAATTCGCGAAAAAAGCCAAGGTAGAAACCAGCGGCGATGATATGCGGGAAGGTTTGTCTTGCGTCTTGTCGGTGAAACTGCCAGACCCCAAATTCAGCAGCCAGACCAAAGATAAACTGGTTTCTAGCGAAATCGGCCCGGTGGTGAATGAAGTGGTAGCGCAAGCGCTGGCGGATTTCCTGCTCGAAAACCCGAACGACGCCAAAATCATTTGTAGCAAAATCGTCGACGCTGCACGCGCGCGCGAAGCCGCCCGCAAAGCGCGCGAGATTACCCGCCGTAAAGGCGTGCTGGATGGCCTGGGCCTGCCCGGCAAACTGGCCGACTGCCAGGAAAAAAATCCGGAATTGTCTGAGCTGTATCTGGTCGAGGGTGATTCCGCCGGCGGCTCAGCCAAGCAAGGCCGTGATCGCAAATTCCAGGCCATTCTGCCGTTGAAAGGTAAGATTCTGAACGTGGAGCGCGCGCGTTTTGATCGTATGCTCGCTAGCCAAGAAGTTGGCACGCTGATTACCGCGCTCGGTTGCGGCATTGGTAAAGACGATTTCAATATCGAAAAACTGCGCTACCACCGCATCATTATCATGACGGATGCGGACGTGGATGGCTCGCATATCCGTACCCTGCTGCTCACCTTCTTCTATCGCCAGCTGCCTGAGCTGGTGGAGCGCGGCTACATCTACATCGCACAGCCGCCACTGTTTAAAGTGAAGCAGGGTAAAAAAGAAACCTATCTGAAAGACGAGCAAGAGCTGAAGCAGCATTTGCTGCGCGCCGCCATGGATGGCGCCGAGCTGCTGCCGGGCGCGGAAAAGCCAGGCATCAGCGGCGAAGCGCTCGAAACGCTGGCCAAACAATACTTCGTGACCGAAGCCGTGATCGAACGCGAAAGCCGCTTTATCGATCCGATGATCCTCAATGCCATGCTCACCATGGCCCCGATCAATCTGGCCGACGAAGCCGGCGCCCAAGATACCGCTGCCCGTCTGACGGCGGCAGTGAATCACCCCGCATTTACCTTCATTGCCGAAAGCGTAGAAGGCGGCTGGCAAGTGCGCATCGAGCGGCATTTGCATGGCGTGCTGACCCAGCAATACATCGACAGCGATTTCATCTTGTCGGGCGACTATGCGCAGATCAAGCGCATGGCCGATATGCTGCTGGGCCTGATCGGTAGCGACGCCAGCGTGCGCCGTGGCGATCATCATCAGCCGGTAAAATCATTCAAAGATGCGCTCGATTGGCTGTTAGCTGAAGTGCGCCGCAATATGACGATTCAGCGCTATAAAGGTCTGGGCGAGATGAACCCCGAGCAGCTGTGGGAAACCACCATGGACGTCACCGTGCGCCGCCTGCTGAAAGTGAACATCGAAGACGCCATCGCCGCCGACGAGATTTTCACCACCCTGATGGGCGATCAAGTCGAACCACGCCGCCATTTCATCGAGCAAAATGCGCTGGTGGCGCGGAATCTAGACGTTTAAAGATTTGTAGGATCCCATTAACTTCTAGATATTTCCCACTTTTCTAGATTGTTGGGATTTCAGTTTGAAGCTAAAAAAGCCCCGCAAGGGGCTTTTTTATTAAGCTCTTGTCTTATTTATAGACGAAAACCGCCGTAGGATTTGGAATAGCCTGCGTAGGATTTTGTTTGTTATGGGTTACACCATCGATATTTTAAAGCCCAATCATAAGGGGCTCAGGCACTGCATACGCAGAGCCAGCGAGGGAGTTAGTCGCCGGTAACAGAAGTAAAGCTGCCGCTCAGTGAACATTACTCATCGGCCGCAATTCGGCCTTAGCGGCCGCTGTTGTGCTACTACAACCACATAGATCAACTTACTTATTCGGCAGCTTCATTGTGTACCGACAATTTTTGTCAGCTTATGCCAGTATGAACTCCAGGCATTCATCAGGCTTTAACCTACTGCACTGCAACCCTTCGAAACAGCCATTCAGCGCTTGTTGTAGCAATAGTCGATGATTTCATTGAATCCCACCTCTTCATGAGCCAATCTCACCTCTAATTCGTTAAGGTGTGCGACGTTGGGCAATTCATCAGTTGCCGATATTTCAACCGAGAATTCGGAATTGTAACCTTTTCCAACCCTCGATAGCTCAACGCTGAGCTGGTTCAAAATATCATCTCTGAGCAAGAGTTGATTTCGCCGAAAACGGATAAGTCGGTGGCAATCGAAGAAATCTGAACGCTTTGTCGAGTCATAGTTTCTACCGCTCCAGCCAGTTTTTCGAGTGGCACGATATAAAGCGCGTTCTTGAGTATCTTTCCATACACGAAAATCAAAATGGTTGGTTGGGTTTGGATTCTCGTGTGTGACCTCAGCGTAAAAATTGATACCCCCATGTTGGTTTTTATCAAGGAGCGCCAAAGTCCTATTCTGTGCGGACAACATGTGTTTGAGTGATGTGGGAATGACGAAACGCATTACTTTCGCTGCATCCAAAATACGTATTTCTCGCGGGTGCTCCTCGTCATCTCGATCCCAGTGTCGTTCTCGTCGTTTGGGTATCCACTGAATATCCGTGCCCAAGAGTCGCACAACTCCGGATGAGCTGAATGGAACCACATGAATTGTTTCCTGTACTGTATCATCAAGAAGGAAAAAATACGCTCTTTCGTTCCAAATTAGCGACTCCGCTATTTCCACTATCAATTCACGTATTGATTTATCAATTAGATGTGGTGCGTTTCTCGTCTTAACGTTACCCAGTAACTTTTGCATGAGTTCGTTGTCATTCGACACGATTTCAAATAAAGTGCCGCCTCGATGGTTCATTGAATCAAACGATCTCGTAAAATCTTCATTAAACATCCGACGATTGAAATCAGGCCTCTCTCGCTCGATTTTAATCAGAAATCGATCAATAAACTCCAGATCAGCATCATTTTGGTGATGCCAGAACAAAGGCTTATCTCTAAAGATTTTCATACTAAGCCCCTTCACCTTCCTCATGCAATCGACGATTAAGATTGGTTATGCGGTAGTCAATCTCGAAGTCTATTGAATCTAGTTGCGGTACCACATGTTTTGCGAAAAACAAGTGAGACGCATCGGAACTCGCCCTCAGAAATTCCCTCACAATTGTTTTTTGGTGCAGTTTCCCTCGTGCCATTCCCATGACGTCGTCAAAACCATCATGTCTGGCGCGGTGTTCAAACGATATTTTCCAATTCATCCGGATTAGATCACGCGGTGACGCACTCATACTAAAACTATGTGGGTTTGAGAGGAGTATCATTCTCTTGAAGTACTGCTGTTTGTCATTTGCGTTTTCAATCCAAGCATTGAAGTTTGCTATCGCACTCTCAGACAATTTTTCGTTGTCAAAATATGCCCCGTAAAGAATGGCAAAGCCTATGACTGAAGCCAGATCATTGATCACTGATGATATTAGATGGATTCGGAACTCGTTACTTACATCCAGTTGTGGGTCAACAAATCTTGAATCTGCAGCTAGAAACGCAAGGGTCATGAATGTTGGCAGAACCATATCCAGCTTGCTTTTATCATTTTGCTCAAGAGCACTTATACATGCTTCGGCAAGCTCAAAGTAGATCTGTCCAAAATGGTCAGGAAGTTCATCATTGTGCTTTTGTTCGAAGATATGTCTGATCATGCTGCCATTGCCGAGCTGGGCAATTGCAACTTCTCGGGCAGAAGCAAGCTGCTGAGTCATCTCAACAATGTTTATCTTAGGTAGTTTGTACAGCTCTTCGGTGTAGTGCTCATATACATAATACCGGTCCATAAGTTGGGCTGTATTCTCGAACCAGTGCGGTAGTTTCCAGTGACTATGCAAGCTTGCTAGGACAACTTGCGTTGCCGGCTCTGACATTTTCAATTTGGCCAGTAAGCCCACAAACTCTGGAAGCATGCTCTGGTAGTAGTCACACACAGCGGGTAGGATTTTTGCGTAGTTCTGCAACAGTTTTTGAACCGCCAACTGTTGGACGTATTTTGGCTTGGAAAGACGTCGCCCTTCGATCGCTTTCTCAAACTCAATACGTTCGACGATGAAGGCAAGCTCTACTTGCAAAAAGGCGGGTAAACAGCGCAGGGATTCTTCGGTCCACTCGTCTTTTGAAAAGAAATTTTTCAATTCCTTTTCAAAGAGAATCATTCCGCGTAGTGTTTCTAAGCAAAGATTGCTCCCTAGCGCAGCCCATGTGTCCGCTATACCAATCTGTGCCCTTGCTAATATGGCAGTATCAGCTGGAGCCATTGAGGTGAAAGCGTGCTCAATAATATCCTTGAATCTTTTGATCTCTTGCATGCCAATCTCGAATTGAAACCGTGCTGCATAAACTGGAATACGAGTCGAGAAGCGGCTAATGAGTTTTAATACGAGCTCGAGGTCTCCAACTTGAAAAGCGAGCTCAATATGGCCAGCCAATCTGTCGACGAGCTCATTTTCGAGCCATTGGTGATCAAGTCTTTCTTCAATTAGCTGTTGCTGGCTACTCATTTTTAGCGCCATAGAAGTGGCAGAGTCCCCGGCAAAAAACCATTGCTTATGCTTGTGCCGTCTTGGAAACCAATAGCTTTCCTGATCTATTGTGTGTTTTCGTTGAAGGTAGTGAAAAAGCAAAGCCGTATAGCTGTCGGTCAATGCAGGTAGATTATATTCCAAACCCTCTTTACTAGTTTTTACTCGTTCATCAATATATGAAAGTTGTTCAAGGCCCCGTCGCGCAGCCTTTGAATGGTAGTTAGCCAATGAACTTGAATTATTACGGTTTGAAACACCATCAATGTGCCGCACAATGTTGGGGAGTATTTCACTATTTATTAGGCTGTTTAGGTCAAAGAAATTAAATAGGCGCTGGCCCAATGGAAATAAAACTAACGAGCTCAACAGAGTCAAAACCGAACCGCCGACATATACGAAAAGGCCGGGTTCTAATCCAAACAAAGGCAAGGATGTTGCGGCTAAACAGAACATCGCGGAAAACACCAAGACTCGAGAATATACGCTGCCAACCTGCTCGTTAGTCAGCATTTGGATAATATCCCGGCGAAGTCTGGTGTAACCAGCGCTCAGAATAATGCCAATTGTAGCGAAGTAGATCGAGAATATTGAAGTGAGCAGTTGGGCGTAAAGTCTGAGCTGATCGACATTGTACTTTTTGTCTTCTGCACTAAGTGGTGGGAGCCATGGCAGGTTGTTTCTGACGTAACCCTCAACGAAAATCAGGGTTGCCAAACCCAAAATGACCCCAAACAGGCTTTTCACCCCGATCCATGTGAAAGAGCCTATGATGCGGACGTTAGCCTTTGCTTTTGAGACTGATGCGCTTCCTTTGTATGCGCTGCGCTCGAAAGCAAAACCAATTTTTCCTAACCATGTCCGAAACGTCCAAAACCACGACTTGGAACTCGCCCAGATTTTCAACCAGTCAATCAAAAAGCTCTCCCTCTCTATGCTTATTCCAATGGCGAGGTCGTGTAACTCTATCGTTCTGTGAGTAGTTACGGAATATTCAATTTTTTGGAAGCTATTTAGGTTCAAACCTTCAAGAGACTGCACAAATTCTGAGTGACAGCTTAAACATTGCTTGTCTTTATACATCTCATCTGCGCTGAGCCCGCGCCATTGTCCGATAGCAACACTACACTAAGGCCAACCCCCAAATTTTAAGCTACGCAACCTAGGCAACATCTCGTGAAACATACACTTTTGCAGATATTTGTTTTTGTTGTCTTTGTATATCGCTAAGAATAATACCAGTGTTTTATGCGGTTTTAGGTGCTTATGCCTGATAGTACACGCCAAAATGGGACTATGGTCCAACGCTTGCTGGCTCTGCCGCGTGAAAAGCTCCGTTTCAGGCATATTGTAGTGGCGCACTGATTTTGCAGCGCGACACAGAGGTTTTAAATGTCAGCTAAGGCCGATGAACTGCCGCCGCTACATCAAAAACAGCAGACTGCTGTTCGGCCAAAGCTGACTTTCATCTTCAAGACAGAGGGTGTCCTAAATTTTGTGTAAACGGTCATTTGGCAGGAAACTGCCGTATTGTCCGGAGGCACCATGTAAGCTGAGACCTACAGCGCATACCATCTAAAGTTGAGGGAGGTCCGTCAATCAATGAAGTTACGCCGCATGTAGCGCTGAACTTCGTCAGCTGCATCGTGCTCCGGCCACGAGCAGTCTGCTAACCGGAGTCATCCGTAACTCATCATTCCACCAGTCTGCTCGAAATGCCGCGCAGACTGGTCATTTAAACACTAAGCTTTGCATGTCACCAAACTCGGTAGGGGTTTTTAATGAAGCCTTTTGCCAATGCGGATGTAGCCGCAAAATTCAACACATATCCGCCAAATGTGCAGCTGAGGCTTCTTGCTCTCAGAGAGCTTATCTTCCAAACTGCTGCCATGACGCAAGGTGTCGGAGAAATTGAAGAGTCACTGAAATGGGGCGAACCAGCCTACCTTACAAAAAATAAAACCGGTAGCACGATTCGCATCGACTGGAAGGAAAAGGCCCCAGATCAATACGCGATGTACTTCAACTGTAAAACCAACTTGGTTGAAACCTTCAAGACCTTATTCCCTAATGACTTTAAATTCGAAGGAAACAGAGCGTTGGCATTATCGCTAGAAGGAGTGCCTCCGGTAGATTCCCTAGTAATATGCATAGCCGCCTCTCTTACTTATCACGTGAAGAAGAGAACCGCAGGCGGCATTCCCCCTTCAATCAAGAGCACTTGTGTCGACATGGAGGATCAAACCTCTTATCCCAAACGTTAGCATCTTCCAATTTGATAGAACGCTAGCATTTACAAAATGCCGCATTTAACTTTGGCTTTGGCAAAGCAGGAGTAGATTTCATCACACAAAACTCAGCCCGCAACATGACCCTTTCCGGCTATTCTTTTTTCTAGTAACGGCATTGGCAAATCAGCCTTGCAGACATTACGTGTGTTGCGAATAAAGGGAAACTTAGTTTGCCCCCCCGTGCGCAACCCAATATTTTATGTCATTGGAATATTCGTATAGAAAAATACTTCAGGCACTTCGCTGGTATAAATAAATTGAAATGGTTTTTCTGTTTTGCGAGTCTTTTTGAGTGCAAGTTGCGCATTTAATCGGCAAAAACTCTGCTTGGGGCGCAACCAAAATGTTGGCTAAAACGACGTGAGAAACTAGCGACTTCTTGATATCCCAATGCCGTTGCAACTTCAGCAACACGTTGTCCCTGACGTAACCGTTCGCGCGCGACCTGCATACGGATATCAAAGACCAACTGAGCCGGGGCTAGCCCATAGAGACGCTGGCATAAGCGATGTAATTGTGTTGTGCTCAATCCCACTTGCAGTCCCAATTCGGCTACCGACCAATTAGCGGAGGGCTCATGCCGGATGGCGTCCAACACTTTGATCAAAGCTTGCTCGCGTTCTGAACGCACCCCAACCAGCCCAAATAAGCGCTCTAATTGTTGGCTTAAAATTTCCAAGGCAGGTAGCTGCAAAGTGCTGTGATAACCAGCATTACTCAGCTGCGACTCTCGCTGTAGCAGTGATACAGAGTCATATACCAACGTGGCATATTCGGTATGGCTCGTCCATGGTTCATCACGCTGTAACTTTGCCCAACGTGGATCCTCGTTAAGTAAAACCCAAGCATGCGGCATCGGCTTCTCACCAATACGACGAAAGCCACGTCGTCCTCGCGCGGGCAAAACACCATATTGACCCGCCTGAATGATCCAGCGCCGCTCACCCTCAAATAGCTCGGCCTGACCGCCCAATAGCACCAGCAACACGTGAAATGGCGCATCAATCCGTTCGACTTCACATGGGCCGCTCGGGGTGCCAACCCCACACATATACAGACCATAGTTACGCAGCGCCGGACAAGATGCCTGATGAAACACATGCGCCCCCACCAAGCGTGAAGTCTCAGACGCAGGCTCATCAGCCAAATCAAAACGTTCGTAATAAATGGTCGCCATAAGTCGTTGAGCAAAGCAGATAAGTTTTGGGCGAACATCAATTGCTAGCCCGATTCAACTCACTACGTTTGCTGCATTCTCCCTGAGCATGTTTGGACAAATTTCCTGCCAAGTTAGGACATTCTATTGAGATGAATCGATGACTAGAATCCAAGAAGCATACATGGTGAATAAGATTCATCACATAGGTCGATTAAGTCCAAAAGAAGGCACTTATCAAGAATAGAGGCTCAGATCACATTGCACATCACAACTTAAGGCGATGAGCTATGCAGGCGTGTTACTGATTACTTTCGAACAAGATTTTTGAATTTCGCTTCAACAGCAGCGAGAGTGCTTGGCGATTTTTCAACCGCGCCAAGCAGTGGAGTAAATCCGACACCTACGAGTGACTGGATTCAAATTGAATAAGCGCGTACAGCGTTTTGGATGGAGACTACAATGAAAATAATCGCCCCTTGGCTGGGTGGACTCATGCTCTCTGCGTGTGTTCCCTCCCTTGCAGCATTGCCCCTGCCGCCGATCTTAAGCCACGATAATCACGCAGCGGAGTGGAAACCGAATGTCGCCTATGTGGCAGGTTCTGTGGTGACCTATCATGGGCAGCAGTATCGCACCAAATGGTGGAGTCAAAACACGCCGCCACAGCCAGTAGACTGGAGTTCGTGGCAACGAGTCGAGGCGATACCAGATGGTGATTACACCTTGAAACTGCAGTCTAGTTATGCCAATCAGGTGGACTGGTATGAGAATGATGTGCTGATTTCAACTCAGAGTCTGACCCCCGCCGCCAAGCAAGCCACTGAATTAGTAATCAGGGGGCGCAGCAAGGGCAACTACACGTACAAGGCCGTGGTATTAAACGCAGAAGGCACAGCCACCAGTGCGCCAATGCCGGTGATGGTGCTGCATGATGATCAAAACTACAAAGTCGGCGTACGCACGTTTAATTTTACGGATTTAAACCGGCTCGACCCGCTAGCCGATACGCCACGCCAACGTGAGCTGATGGTGAAAATCTGGTATCCGGCCAGTCCGAACACCACCCAACCCGTACTCAATCACTGGTATCACAGTGTGAAGGCCCCTTTCATCAACCCATGGGACGCCGAGCTACTAAATGTCCCAAGCGAAAGCCGTCTAAATGCCGAAGTGGCCGACAAAGAAAATCCATTCCCAGTGTTGGTCTTCTCACCAGGCTATGGTGCCAATCTCGAATCAAGCCAATTTTTATATCAAGACCTAGCCAAGCAAGGTTATGTGATTGTCGTCATCGGCCACACCCATCAGCACTCCATGGTCACAATGGCCAATGGAGAGGAAATCCGCATCGACTGGGACAAACGCGCCAATGACTTCGCTGGCGGAATCACACTCGATGAACTGAATGCCTTGATGACCAGCTTGAAAGACAAGCCATTAACGGCAGAAGTGAAGCAGCAGATTTACGATGCATTTGCCAAGTGCGAAGGCGACCGCAAGCAGCTGAAAATCTGGCAGGACGATACCCGTTTTGTATTAGCCGAGCTGGAAAAACTCAATGCTGATCGCAGCAGTGTATTTGCCAGCCGCCTAGACTTATCGCGGATCGGCTTGCTCGGTACATCGTATGGCGGCACCAAATCACTGCAATACCTCAGTGAAATCGACAATCCATCGATTCGCGCGGCAGCCAATATCGACGGGCAGGATTATTACCTGACCGCCACACACCAGTTCAATAAACCCATTCTACTGATGTCAACCGAGAGCTGGGTACCCAAGGATTTCGACCTGATCTATGACATCGCCAGCAGTGATGCGTACAACGTGAAGATTAAAGGCAGTTTGCACGGGGACATCACCGATAGCACCTTTCTGTTGAATAAACTCAAGCCGAATGTGGACTTTTTAGGCCCAATTGATGGAAAAACCATGCTCGACATCACCAATAAATCGGTACTGGCTTTCTTCAATCAATATGTAAAAACCCAGCCACAGGCGCCAGTACGCAAAAATGTATTGGAATTCCTGAAGGACTATAGCGAGCCGCAAGTGCAATTCAAGTTGCAGTAATGGTTTGAGTATTTACTAAATGGCCAAAGCTCGATTGATATCGTGCTTTGGCGCCAGCGACACAGATCGCATCTGGAGCGAGACAATGATTAAACTAAAACACCTCAGCATGGCATTGGCACTATGTGGCGCGATGCACACCGCAATGGCTGCACCGAGCTGGCAAGCTGCCTCGGTCTACACCAAAGGCGACACCGTCAGCCACCAAGGGCGTGACTGGGAGGCTCAATGGTGGACCCAAGGCGAAGCGCCGGGGCAGGCCAGCGCCTGGCAAGAAACAGTAGCCGCGGGCCAAACAGACTGGCAAGCCAAACGTGCATACAAGGCAGGCGAACAGGTGCGTCATCAAGGCCTGCTTTATCAAGCACGCTGGTGGACGCAAGGCGAGCAGCCGGGTAACAAGGAAGTCTGGAAGCCGGTCACCGACCAAGTTGCACCCGATTACCGCGTGATCGGCTATTACATTTCGTGGGGGCGCTACGATCATTTTGGCAATTACACCCCGCGGAAAATCCGGGGCGATATCTATACCCACATCAACTACGCTTTTGCTGCGGTATCTGCCGCTGGCGAAGTGATTAAAGCCGATCCGGGCCCGTGGGGTGATGATGCTAATTTTGCCGAACTATCACAGCTCAAAAAAACCTACCCGCAACTCAAAACGCTGATCTCGGTAGGTGGTGGTGGCAAGGGCTCGAAATATTTTTCAAATGCAGCGCTGACTCAGCAAAGTCGTGAAAAATTTGCCAATAGCGCGGTGCAATTTATCCGTAGCAATGGTTTTGATGGCGTTGACATTGATTGGGAATTTCCTACATTCACGACCCATCCTGAGAACGTGATTCGCAGTGAAGATTTAGCCAATTTCCCATTACTATTCAAAACGCTACGTGCCGCTCTCGATGCAGCAAGCCAAGCCGATGGTAAACGCTATTTGTTGACTCTAGCTTCAGAATCAAATCCGGTCAATATTCCGAAAATCGACTGGAAAACCGTCGCGAGCAATGTCGATTGGATCAATGTGATGAGCTACGAGTATGCTGGCGCATGGAGTTTAGATAGCGGCCACGTAGCACCGCTGTTTGCCGACCCCGTTTCAGGTAAACCCGCCAAGTACAATGTCGATGGCACAATTCAAGCCTATCTGCAGCACAGCGTAGCACCGAGCAAACTCAACCTTGGCATGGTCTATCCCGGCCATATTTGGACCGGTTGCCCAGCGGAAAATCAAGGGCGCTACACCCGTTGCCAAGCAGTTGGTCAAAGCACTTGGGGATATGAAAGCGAGGGAGCACTGGATTATCAAGACATCAAAAACAATTACGTCAACAAAAATGGGTTTACCCGCTATTGGTCATCAGAGGCCAAAGTGCCCTATTTATTCAAACCCGATGGTGGCGTATTTATCACTTACGAAGACCCTCAATCGATCACCGAAAAACTGCAATATCTAAAGCAAAACAAGCTGGGGGGGGCGTTTGTTTGGGAAGTCACGGCAGACAGAGAGCATGATCTATCGACGGTCATTGCCAAGTCGCTGCGTGACAAATAAGTAGCAGTCATCGGACTTGTTCGGTATGGGGCACTGTGAGCCAGTGTGCGAATGGGCGACAGTACATGGATATGATTCGCCCACGGTGCTCCATGCACAGATTTGAACAATAATCTACAAAGTTAGCAGGCCGATTAAAGGTATCGCTCTGAAGTAATTACGTTCTATTTCATTGCAGATTGAGGTTTTTTTCGCCACAAAGGCTCGAAGTTCCGGCATCCACAACACCACCATAACGGTGGTTTGCCGCCCAACGAGGCTGAGCGCAGTTATTGGCTTGGCTATAACAATGTGGCCAAA